>NZ_JAYFES010000117.1:0-439785 GCF_055795045.1 Pseudanabaena sp. PCC 9330
CGAAGATAGTGAGGGGGTTGCCCCTTGTCAAAATAGCTCGATGCCAGGTCCCTAATGCAAATATCCTCAGCCCACATGGACTGAGGATATTTTGTTGGAAGGTGATGCCCACAGCTTTACGTTAAGCCTAGCAGAGGTGCAACTGTTATACACCTCTGCTAGGCAGAGAAAATTAAGTAGGTTGAGCTTTACTTAACCGCTGCTACACATTCTTCGACTAGGGCTGCCACCTTGTCGATATTTTGCCAGCCTAGAATTTCGGTCACCTTTTTCTCTAGGTTTTTGTAGGAGCGGAAGAACTCGGCAATTTCGTCTAGGCGGTGGGGGGCCACATCATCTAACGATTTGATCCCAGCATAGCGGGGGTCATCGGCGGGTACGCAAAGGATTTTTTCGTCACGATCGCCGCCATCGATCATCTCTAGCATGCCAATGGGGCGAGAGGCTATTACGCAACCAGGAAAGGTGGGCTGATCGATCAGCACCATGCCGTCGAGGGGATCACCGTCGTCAGCTAGGGTGTTGGGGACAAAGCCGTAGTCGTAAGGGTACTGAACTGACGAAAAAAGTACCCGGTCAAGAATAAAGGCATTCAAATCTTTGTCGAATTCATACTTATTCTTACTGCCGCCAGGAATTTCCACCAGCACGTTCAGCAGTCCAGGCTTGGGCTGGGCTGGGATACGGGATAGGTCCACAACGATACTCCAATGGATGATACGTTCACTTTACAGACAGTGCGATCGTTGGAGGCCTAAGATTATCTTGGCTAGGGCCCAAGAAACGGCTAAGCTCCAACGATCGCCCTTCCGACATAGTATTCTACGGGGCGGTGACTCATTTTCCGCAGAGTTAGAGGCCTAGGCTGAGAATTTTGAGTGACCAATAGTCAGCATTAGGAATTTATCACCAGCTGAGTAGCAGGATGTAGTGGTACGAGGGCCATAGCTGGGTCTCCCTATCGACCTGTAGAAGCGGGCACTGCAAAGGTAGGTGGTCTCTCAAGATTTGCCGCAGTGGATGAGAAGTGAGCGACCATAAACAGTGGCAGGGTGAGTGTCAGTACTGCAATTAAAATGCCCAACATTGATGAAGGACTGGGAGGTTCCCCCGCAGGGGTGTCAGGTTGACTGGCAGAATCCATACAGTGTAGTAACAGAAATCGACAAGGGATTTGTGGTTTGAGGTCAGAGCCAGGCTCCGAAAGCCCAAACAATCCCACATTCCAACCGTCAGGGGTGGCCCTACAAGAAGGTCACCCACGTCGTGCTCATATCATGGACAGAATTATGGACGACATTGAGGTGGAAAACAGTTCCATTAAAACCATACGCTAGGTTATGGCAATCAATCCATGACATTAATCTCCCCTAGGGATGACCCTGGAGATAAGTAAGCCTAGCTGTGACAACGGACTCTGAATTTAACATTCCCCGCCTCTGCGGCAAATTACGGATATTACTCCTCTAATACTTGCTTTTCGATCAGCTGTCGGATGGTGCGCAACTCGTGCAACATCTGCCGCATCAGGTCATGGGTAAGGGTTTCGGAGGGGGGCTGCACCTGAATGGTGGGATGTAGCCCTAGTACCTCTTCGGCGAAGCGACGTACTTCCTGGGGGCGAAACTCTAGCGGTGCGTCTTTGTCTCGGCGGATCTCGGGGTTGAGTTTGGCGCTGTCGTAGGGAGGATTGAGCAGGTCGGGATCGGTGTTGGCGTAGCGGTAAACCGAGGCCCGTGACCGGTTGAGGTACTTTTGTACGTCGTCTACGGTCAGCAGCGGCATGCCCTCGGAGGTTGCTTCCGGAGGGGCAGCGGCGAAGGGTGAGTCGGGGGTCATGGGGGAAATGGATAGCAAATCTGTGGCTACTTTACCAGCTTCTCCTGGGGCCGGTGCGCCGAGAACATCTGCGGTCTCGTAAAGCTATGGATCGGATGCAGTCGTCGAGGACGAGGTGTGTTAAAACCGTGGCAGTGTTAAGCAGGCTATGGGTATTGAAGGGCGATCGCAGACAGGTTTGGCGACAGATTCGATGGCGCAATCTATCGGGCTTAGCTGCCGTCATGTTTGGCGTTGGGGTGGTGGCGGGGCTGACGGCTTCGCGGTGGTCACCCACGCCCTCGCCGGGAGCGGGCGGTGAAATCACCCCGGCCTTGAGGTTAGATCAGGTGCCTCAGCCTCTGGTCTTTAATGGTCGACCCAAGATCAACCCGCTGCCCCGCTCTGAGGAGGTATGGGAGTGCCAGGTGGCGGTGATTGGCGGCTCCCTCGGTGGCGTGGCCGCCGCCGCCCATGCCATGGCCGCTGGCGCTACTACCTGCCTCATCGAGGTGGCCCCCTGGCTGGGCGGGCAGGTGAGTTCCCAGGGGGTTTCGGCCATTGACGAGTCGCTGCGCATGCGCCAGGCCAACAACTTTTCTGCTAGCTGGCTACGCTTTCGTCAGTTGATCAAGCAGCAGGTGGTTGATTTACCCGATTGGAGCCCTGGCGGCACAGCGCGATCGGTCACCGACATTAACAGCTGCTGGGTGGGGGCACTGTGCTTTCCACCCCAGGCCGGAGCCCAGGCCGCCGAACAGTTTTTGGTCGACACCCAGCCCAGCGCGCCAACCAGCCGCTGGGCCACCATGACAGCTTTTAAAGGGGCTGAGTTTGATGCTACAGGTCGCCGCATCACGGCGGTGTACGGGGTGCGCCGTATTCCCAAAGACCCCCATCATCTGCCCCAGGGACGGCTGTCGGTGGAGCTGGCCGCCTGGTATAGCTGGTCGCCTACAGCCGACTACGACAAGGCCCCCGTTAAGCTGCAACCGCCACCGGGAGAGCGGATGATTGTCATTGACGCCACTGACACTGGCGAGCTGGTGGCCTGGGCGCAGGTACCCTACCGGTTAGGGTCTGAGTCAAAGGCCACTACTGGCGAGCCCAATGCCGCCGCTTTCGACAATCCCGACTGCACCCAGGCCTTTACCTACCCCTTTGCGATCGCCCTACACAATGACGGCGGTGACAGCCTGGCTGCTCTGTCTCGGCTACAGCCCACCTACGGTATCCACGAGCACCGGTCGGCCTACGACATGGAGGGCTTTCCCTTTTTGGCGGGCAAGAGCTTTTTTCATTATCGCCGCATTGTCAGTCAGACCCGCAACAACCCCTATACTGGCACCCCCGCCCCCGGCGACATCGCCATGATCAACTGGAACCGAGGCAACGACTTCAATTGGATGGATCCGCCTCTGGTGCTACAAGCTGACACCCTGGCCACCTCGGGGCAGTACCAAAACTGGATGGGGGGGCTATCGCAGTCGGCCCTCAAGTTTGGTGAAGAGCACGCCCTGATGTTTGCCCACTGGCTGCTCGAAACCAAAGCCGATCCCAGCTATCCCCTGGCCTACCTGTACGGCCCTGACAGCCCCATGGGCACCCTGTCGGGGCTCAGCATGGTGCCCTACTTTCGCGAGGGGCGACGGATATTGGGGCGCGCCGCCTATGGCCAAGACGAGTTTATGATTCGCGAAAACGATCTGCGCATTGGGTTTCCAGCACAGCGCGACTTTAGTGCCACGGCTGTGGGGGTGACTCACTATGCGATCGATATCCACGGCTGTCGCTACCGCAATTGGGAACCCTCCGGCGACGCCGTCAGCGCACCGGCCCAAGAGCCCCGAGTCAGGCCGGTGCAGATTCCCCTAGAGAGTTTGATTCCCCAGGGGGTCGACAATCTGCTGATCGGTGGCAAAGCTATGGCGGCTACCCACATCGCCAATGCCTCTACTCGCGTTCACTACGGGGAGTGGGCGGTAGGCTCAGCGGCAGGGGTGACTGCGGGGTGGTTAATATCTCCCGCCACCCCGATCTTCGATCCGCCGGAGGTGATTCCTAGTGGCTATATGGGGGCACTACAGGAGACGATGCGGCTGCAGGGGTTGCGCACCTACTGGTGAGGGATACCGATCGCCTATTGCACCTTCGAGGGCAATGCCAGAATTCACCACCTCCAGGCCGATGGTATGGAAGAGGTCGATTGCGCTTGCGCGAGCTGGGTGCTTGATGAGTCGAGGGTGCTCACCCAGAGAAGGCTGAAGAGTGCGATCGTGGCCGATAGCGGCCTTACCCTTTTTATAGATGTCGTCGATATGCTGATTGCCCCCGGCCCCGACTTTGCTCTCTGGGTCAGTAGCGAGGTCTAATTAATTGCCTAGGAAGGCAATAGGAAGGCAAATCGCCTACGGCAGATCGCCACCATTTCCTATCGGTTGCCCTCGTATCAGGTTGGGAGCCATTAGGGCGTTGACCGTAGTCAGCAGCAGCCGAGGATCGACGGGTTTGGCAATGCAGTCGTTAGCCCCCATGCCCAGGGCCTGTTGCACTAAAGCGTCGTCATGATGAGATAGGAGAGCCAGCACCCTAGGTTTTTGGGAATTGGTGCCCTGGCGCAGGGCGGCAATGATGTCGCCGCCATCGGCGCTGGCCAGGGTCATGCTGGTGATTACGGCGGAGGGTTGGAGGAGCTCGACCTGATCGAGCACGCGCGACCCATCCACAATCCAGATCACCTGGTAGGCGGCGGCGGTGAGCATGTCGCAGATCAGGCTGGCGGTTTCTTCGTTGTCTTCCACCAGTACAATGCGCCCTACCAGCGGTTCTGCTGTGTCAGCGGCTTCGGCCATCAGGGGTGTGGCCGATCGCTGGAGGGGAATTCTCACGGTAAAGACCGAGCCTACTCCCACCTCTGAGGCCACCTTGACGGTACCGCCGTGGAGCTCGACCAGTTGTTTTGTAAGGGCCAGACCCAGCCCGGTGCCCTGATGCTCTCGCTGGCGCACGCTTTCGAGCTGCTGAAATTTTTCAAATAGCAGGGGCTGGGCGGCAGGGGGAATGCCAATGCCCGTGTCTTCGATTTGAAAGACGGTGTCGTTTTGCTCGCGCCGCACCCGCAGGGTGACTTTGCCCTCGGCGGGGGTGAACTTGATGGCATTGCTGAGCAGGTTGGTCAAAATTTGCCGTACCCGGCGCTGGTCGGCTACGAAGGTGTCTTGACCCTCAGGCAGTTTAAGGTCGAGGTTGATATCAATGCCGTTTTGGGTGGCTTCGTTACGAAAGGCATCGACACTCTGGCGGCTGAGGGAGGCCAGGGAAAAGGGACGCACATCGAGGACGGTGCGGCCCGCTTCAATTTTTGACACGTCGAGAATGTCGTTGATCACCCGCAAGAGCTGCTCGCCGCTGGCCTGAATGGTGGTGAGGTAGTCGCGTTGGCGGGGTGAGAGATCGCCCAGTGACCAGCGTAGCAGGGTGGCCGACATGCCAATGATGTAAGTCAGGGGGGTACGCAGCTCGTGGCTCATGGTGGCCAAAAACTCGCTCTTGGCTCGGTTGGCGGCCTCGGCGGCCACCAGGGCATCGCGCAGGTCTTGGGTACGCTCGACCACGCAGACTTCAAGGTTTTGGGTCTGTTGTTGCAGCTGGTGGTAGAGCTGGGCCTGGTTGATGGCGATCGCCAGGTGCTCGGCAATGTGCTGCAAAAACTCAATTTCCCAGGGCTGCCACTGGCGTAGGGCATCGCACTGGTGCACAATCACCAGCCCCCAGAGCTGTTGCCCCACTATAATCGGGGCAACAGCCTTCGACTTCACCTCCATTTGGTCTAGAAACCTGAGCATACAGGGGGCGTGCTGGTAGGTCTCAGCCACATCATCGATCGCCAAGGTCTGACCCTGGCGATGGTGCAGATGACGTTTGGGATAGTCGGGATGTTGCTTAAAGCACAGCTGTTCGGTGTAGTTGAGCACTGAGGCGAGGCGATCGCTCGATCGCGCCTCGTAGGTAATGTAGCCCACTACATTGAGTAACCCAGAAAGCTTTGGGGCAGTGGATTTGTGCTCTGAAAACGCTGCCCTGAGCTGGTCGGAATCTCCCTCAGCCATGGGTTTAGCCGTGCCCGCCAGAGACTGCTCAAACTGGTAGATCAGCAGGCGATCGGCCTGGAGAAAGCGGCGCACCTCGGCCACGGTAGTCTCTAAAATTTCCGATAATTCGAGGCTGCCCTGGATTTTGGCGATCACCTGGTTGAGCAGCAGACGCCGCTCCTGCTGGCGGTTATCGACGGCCTCAGCGGCGGGCTCGGAATCGGCCAAACCAGCCTGGGCACAGACCTGCACCCAGGCCAGCATAAACTGGCTCAGGGCGGGCAGGCTGGTGGGAGCGAGAGTCTGGTAGCCATCGGCCAGGCCCAAATGCCCCAGGCAATCATCTACCGTTGCGGCATCCGTTACCAAGCGCACAGCGACGCGGTTTTCACCAGATGTTTCACCAGCATAGTCGCTTTGGGCTGGCGCTTGAACGTTGCTCAAAACGCCATTTTGGCTTGCATTTTGGGGATGAGCGGTAACCACTACTGACAGATCTGGCCCCAGCAGGCACCAAAAATTGCCGCCGTTGCTGTCGGCGGGTAGGTCTAACTCGGTGAGCAGGGTCAGCTGGTGCTGCTGCGCATACTGACGCAAAAACTGCCCCAGCAGAGCCAAGGCTACCCTGGGCATTACCTGTTCGGTGCCACGGTCTAAAGATTCAGGCATTCCTACATATTGAGGCCGAATACGACCATTGGGGTGAATTGCAACTGGGTTTGAGTGGAAGAAAGCCTTACGTTTTTGGCAGCCCCCATAGTAGCTTTCGTTTTGGCCTCACCCTGACATACGCTAGAGTTCCTTCAGATTTGCTGTTTTGTCTAGAGTTTGCCCATGCATCGCTTAGCGGCCACCCCCGGCGGCTGGACACCCGATACCGAGGGCGTTATTTTTGTCGAGCAAACCCCGGCCCCGCTGGTGTTTCTCACTGCCGCTGACACCGAAATTCAAAGTCTGGACTGCGCCCAGTTTCCCGTCGATTTTCCCGCCCTGCGGGTGGCCAACCTGCTCCAGCTTCAGCAGCAGCTCGCCATCGACACCTACGCCGACGACGTGCTGCGCCAGGCCAAACTCATCGTCATTCGCCTGCTGGGGGGCCGCGCCTACTGGCCCTATGGGCTGGAAGTGGTTCGGGATGTGGCCGCCGAAACTGGCACGGCTCTGGTGGTTTTGCCGGGGGACGATCGCCCCGCCCCCGACCTGATCAGCCTCTCCACCGTGCCCCTCACCGTCGCCAACCAGCTCTGGCGCTACCTCAACCAGGGCGGCGTTGAGAATATGGCGCATGGCTTAATGTGGCTGTGCGATCGCATCCTCGGCACCGCCTACAACCCACCAGAGCCCAAGGAAATTCCCAGAGTTGGCGTCTATGCCCACCCCCCTGCGGAGTCATTTTTTCCCAAATCCAAAATCCAAAATCCTCTGCGCCCCTCACCCCTCACCCCTAGCTCCTCTCCCCCTGGGAGAGGGGAACTGGAGAAGTTGTCTTCAAAATTCAAAATTCAAAATTCAAAACCCAACATTGGCTTACTCTTCTACCGCGCCCACTACCTGTCGGGCAACACCGCCCCCATCGATGCTCTCTGTGAAGCTCTGGTCGAGAGAAACCTAAATCCCATTCCTGTCTTCGTTTCCTCCCTGCAAGATCCTGAAGTGCAGGAGGATTTAGTCAGCCTGCTGAAGCCCAAGGAGGGTTACAGCATTGATGTGCTGCTGAATACCACCAGCTTTTCGGTGGCCAAGCTCGACGGGGCCACCCCCAACCTTCAGCTCTGGGAAACCCTAGATGTACCCGTGCTGCAAGTCATTCTTAGTGGAGGAACTAAGGACGCCTGGGAAAGCCAAAGCTTGGGCCTCTCGCCCCGTGACATTGCCATGAACGTGGCTCTGCCTGAGGTGGACGGTCGCATCATCACCCGCGCCGTGTCGTTCAAAGCCGCTAACCAGCGCAGTGCGGCTCTTGAGACCGATGTGGTGACCTACGAGCCAGTGGACGATCGCATCCAATTTGTCGCTGACCTGGCCGCTCGGTGGGCCAGCCTGCGCCGTACCCCCGTGGGCGATCGCCGCATTGCCGTCATTCTCGCCAACTACCCCAATCGCGATGGTCGCCTCGCCAACGGCGTGGGGTTAGATACGCCCCAGAGTGCGATCGACGTGCTCCATGCCCTCAAAACCGCAGGCTACTGTATTAGCGACATTCCCCCTGACGGCGACGCGCTGATTCACCAACTCACCACCGGCATTACCAATGACCCGGAGGGGAGGGATTGTCGCCAGGTTTACCAATCGCTGCCCGTTGAGGATTATCTTCAGCACTTTGAGCAACTGCCGGAGGCTGTTCGTGCTGGTATGGCTGCTCGCTGGGGCGCTCCCAATGGAGAGGGTGAGATGGCGAGATGGCGAGATGGCGATAAAATTCAAGATTCAAAATTTCTCCTTCGGAGACGCTACGCGAACAAAATTCAAAACTCGCCACCCCATCCCCCCATCCCCCCATCCCCCGCCTTCCCCATTCCCGGTCTCCAGCTTGGGAATGTCTTCATCGGCATCCAGCCCAGCCGAGGCTACGACCTCGACCCTTCGCTCAACTATCACTCTCCCGACTTGGAGCCTACCCATGACTACCTGGCCTTTTATACCTGGCTACGACACAGCTTCGGGGCTCAGGCGATCGTGCATCTGGGCAAGCACGGCAACCTAGAATGGCTGCCCGGCAAGGGCGTCGGTCTTTCCCAAGACTGCTACCCCGAGGCCATGTTTGGCCCTATGCCGCACCTCTATCCCTTCATCGTCAATGACCCCGGCGAGGGTTCCCAGGCCAAACGCCGCTCCCAGGCGGTGATTCTCGACCACCTCACTCCACCGCTGACCCGCGCCGAACTCTACGGCCCGCTAGAGAAGCTGGAGGGATTGGTGGATGAATACTACGAAGCCCAAAGCCTCGATCCATCGCGGCTAGGGCTGATTGGCGATCGCATCCTCACCCTCCTCACCGAAACCCACCTGCTTGCCGAAATTTCCCCTGTCTCCCCGCCTGTAGGGGCACACAGCGGTGCGCCCCTACCTCCCACGCCCCCAATCCCCACTATCCTCCCCACCCTCGACACCTACCTCTGCGATCTCAAGGAGGCTCAGATTCGTGATGGCCTGCATATTTTTGGGCGCTGCCCCGATGGTCGGCAGTTGAGGGATTTGGTGGTTGCGATCGCCCGTCACCCTGGCCCTGGTCGCCAGGGATTTACCCGCGCCATCGCCGAATTCTGGGGTCTCGACCTCGACCCCCTTACCGCCGATCCGGGGGAACCCTTCACCCCCCACCCAGTAGGGGCGCACAGCGGTGCGCCCCTCCCCCACTGCCGGAATGCTGGGGATGCGATCGCCCTCCTCGAAGCCGAAGCCAACCGACTGGTGGACGAACTCCTACAAAAATCCCTCTCCCCTGCCTCCCCGCCTCCCCTGCCCTCGTACGGGCGCACTGCTGTGCGCCCGTACCCCAATCCCCTCACCGCCGAACTCCACTGGATCCAGCACACCCTGCTCCCTGCCCTCACCCGCACCACTGACGAGATCGCCAATCTGCTCAAGGGGCTCAGCGGACGCTACGTGCCCAGCGGCCCTGCCGGAGCCCCCACCCGCAACCGGCCCGACGTGCTGCCCACCGGGCGCAACTTCTTCTCGGTCGATATTCGCGCTATCCCCACCGAGAGCGCTTGGGATGTGGGGCGACGGGCGGCGGAAGTGCTGGTGGAGCAGTACACCCAAGACCACGGCGAGTATCCCCAGACCCTGGGCCTCTCGGTGTGGGGCACCTCGACTATGCGTACCGGCGGGGATGACCTGGCGGAAGCCCTGGCCCTGATGGGGGTGCGCCCGGTGTGGGATGGCCCCTCCCGGCGAGTGGTGGATTTTGAAGTGCTGCCGCTGTCGGCGATCGGGCGGCCCCGGGTGGATGTCACCCTGAGAATTTCGGGCTTCTTTCGTGACGCCTTCCCCAACCTGATCGACCTGTTTGACCAAGCGGTGACGGCGGTGGCCGCCCTGGAAGAGCCGCCCGAGCAAAATCCCTTGGCGGCACGGGTGCGGCAGGAGAGTGCCGAGTGGGTGCAGCAGGGGCTAACGGTAGAGCAGGCGGAGCTGCGATCGCGCTACCGCATCTTTGGCTCTAAACCGGGGGCCTACGGCGCAGGCCTACAGGGCCTAATCGAGTCGCAAAACTGGAACAGCGATGAGGATCTGGCCCGCGCCTACCTGAACTGGAGCGGCTACGCCTACGGTCGCGGAGCCGAGGGCCACGCCATGCCCGAAGCCTTTGCGCAGCGTCTGCGCCACCTGCAGGTGGTGCTGCACAACCAAGACAACCGTGAGCACGACCTGCTCGACTCTGACGATTACTACCAGTTTCAGGGGGGGATGACGGTGGCGGCGCGCACCCTCCAGGGCCAGCAGCCCGCCACCTACTTTGGCGACAATGCGGTGACAGAGAAGCCCAAGGTGCGATCGCTAGAAGCCGAGATTGCCAAGGTCTACCGCTCTCGCGTGGTCAACCCCAAATGGATCGAGGGCGTCATGCGCCACGGCTACAAAGGAGCCTTTGAAATGGCCGCCACTGTCGATTATCTGTTTGCCTACGACGCCACCGCCCACTGTGTCGCCGACCACATGTACGAGGGCGTCGCCCAGGCCTACGTGCTCGATCCAGCCGCGCAAGCCTTCGTCGAAAAATCTAACCCCTGGGCGCTGCGCGACATGGCTGAGCGCCTGCTCGAAGCCCATCAGCGGGGCCTGTGGAACTCAGCTAAGGAACCCATGCTCGACGCCCTACGGCAGATTGCTCACGCTGCCGAAGGAATTTTGGAATCGCGATGAGAATGGCAGGCGGCCTGGTTGAGATTTTTCTGGCTTGGGTGGAGATGACACAGGGTAAGCACTGTAAAGACAATACTTAAACCTCTGCCGATCGCAGCGATCGCCGGTTAATCTGAAATCACTTTTTGCCCAATAGCCCCAGCAGATTTGTCGGCGTTAACCTCAGGAACTCTCCCATGACTATGGCGTTGGCTAACCTCCGTTCTCTGAGGGCGATCGCCCTTGCTCTGCCACTGGCCCTGGGGCTAGCCACTACCCTGCCCCTCCCTGGCACCGACGGCTGCTCGCTCGTTGCCTGGGCTCAAGACCTGCGCAGCTACGGCAGTTCGGGCAGCAACGGGCGCGATGGCCGAGCCGGGCGTGACGGCGACTCTGGCCCCAGCCAGACAACGGTGGTCGACGGCAACCCCGCCCGGTTCTTTTTGCCCGGTAGCGATGGTCTAGACGGCGAAAACGGCGAAGATGGGTATCGCCCCCGCTGTGGCGGTCAGCCCCGCAATGTCAGCTATAACCTGAGCGCCCCCGACGGTGGCTCCGGGGGCAGCGGCGGGCGCGGCGGCAACGGCGGTAACGGCGGCAGTTTGGTGATCTACTACGGCGATCGCGCTGCCCTCCAGCGGGTGGTAGTCGATGCCCAGGGGGGGAGATCTGGGCGCGGCGGGCGCGGCGGCAATGGGGCGATCGGGTGTCGCTGTGACATTTCCCGGTGGGAGGTTGAGACCTGCACCGGGGTGCCGGGCCAGCCCGGCTACAGTTGCCAGACCCGCCGCTACAGCTGTCAAGATGGCCGCAATGGCAGATCCGGCAGCTTTGGTCGCGACGGCACCCCCGGCACCGACGGGCAGCTGTGGCTGGTCAATCAGCTAGAGCCCCTCCAGGCCGAGAACCCGAGTCAGAGCGTGGGTCTGCAAGCCTTGGCGAGTCAACCTGTGCGCCTCTCTCGCAACCTGTGGGCCGAGCGCTCTGGGGCCAACGGGCTGCTAGCCCCAGGCTCACGAGTCGCCAACAACTATCGAGAATACACCGGGCGTGTAGAGGGCAATGTCAGCCTCGACTGGCAGGCTCCCCGGCCCATCGGCAGCTTTGCTGGCGAAAACCTCAAGGCTGACATTCAGCCCGATGGGGCGCTCACCGCCACCTTTTCGGAGGGGCTGTGGGCCGACTACACCACCACCCGGGCGGGAGATGAAATGGCCATTGTGGTCACCCGTGCGGTACGGGGTAGCGACGCCACCCGTCTCGCCTGGGGTGGAGTGCAGGGCAACGGGGCTAGCCTTACCGCCGCCGTCCTCGACCTGGCTGGAGAGTCGGCCTACCTCAACACCCAGTTTCGCCTCACCCTCAAAACCACTAACGACGACCCCAGAGACAACCGCCGCCCGCGCTACTTCACCGTCTACGACGATGTGGTGCCCGCCAGCCAGGTGCGCCTAGACAACAATAGATTTGAGATCGCCCTGGGGCAGATGCCCATCGATCGCGGCAGACTGAGCCGGGGTACCTATGCTCAAATTGAGCTGACAGCGGTGCGATCGCTCGGCAACAACCGGGCCGAGCAGGTGCTGTCATGGCAGGGGCAGTTTTAGACGGCACCACGTTGACCGCATTGTTATTGGCCCCCCTGCTGGCGATCGGCGGCTTTGAGCCCAGAGCAGGCAATTACCGCTCCTTGGCCAGTTTCCAACAAGTTTTGAATAAATTGCTGTAAAGACTTGAGCCAGAGGGTGCGATCGCCATCGGTCAACGGCTTACCCCGCTGCATTTTGGCTATAGTGGCGAGCGAGTGAAAATCGTCGTCATCAACAATCAGGCATGTCCAGCCGCTGGCCGCTGGTGGCGGTGTCCCTAGAAGGGGCAGCTGCCCGCATCGCAATGGCCAGCGCTGGGTATAAAACGGTCTAGCCCCAGCTGCCAAGCGGGCAGCTATTTTATCCCACAGGTTTTGACAGTATGACTATTTCCTTTGGGCGTCACCGGTTGAGCAGCCGGGCGATGGCCACCCAGCCCGTTCAGCCCGAATGGTTGATCACCAACGGCATCGGCGGCTATGGCTGTGGCACCGTGGCCGGGTTGCTCAGCCGTCACTACCACGGGCTGCTGGTAGCGGCTCTCAATCCGCCCCTAGAGCGCACTCTGCTGGTGACCAAGGTCAACGAAACCGTCACCTATCTGGGCCAAGCCTACGATCTCTACTGCGATCGCTGGGCTGACGGCACCCTATCCCCCGAGGGCTACCTACACCTAGAATCCTTTCGCTTGGAGGGCACCATTCCCTGCTGGGTCTATGCTGTCGCTGATGCCCGCATCGAAAAGCGCGTGTGGATGGAGCCGGGAGCCAACACCACCTATCTGCGCTACACCGTCAGCCGCGCCACTGCCCCGGTCGATCTCAACCTCAAGGTGCTGGTCAACCACCGTAACCACCACCACAGCACCCAGGGCGATGGCTGGCAAATGTCGATTGCAGCCATCCCCCAGGGGCTGCAAATTCAGGCTAAAGAAGGTGTTCAGCCCTTCTACCTGCTGAGCGAAACCGTTCCCGTGCAGCCTGCCCACGTCTGGCATCGGGGCTACCACCTGGCGATCGAAATTGAGCGGGGCATTGACCCCTACGACGATCACCTGCACGCTGCCACCGTTACCCCTACCCTGGGCCAGGGGCAGTCGTTTACCCTGGTGGCCACCACCACTGCCGAGGCCGATCGCTCTGGGCAGAGCGCCCTGCTGCGCCGCCGGGCCTACGAACAACATCTGCTCGCCCAGGGGCAAACGGTGCAGCCCCCCGACTCTCCCCCCTGGGTCGATCAGATGGTGCTGGCCGCCGACCAGTTTGTGGTCAGTCGCCCGCTTCAGGCTGTTGAGTCGTTAGACCATCCCGCTGTCCCCAGACCACAGCCTGCTGAAGATGAGCAAAATGCCGGGGCAGAGATCGGCAAAAGCCTCATTGCGGGTTACCCCTGGTTTGGCGACTGGGGCCGCGACACCATGATTGCCCTGCCGGGCATTGCCCTGGCAACGGGCCGCCCCGCCCTCGCCCGGCTCATCTTGCAGACCTTCGCCCGCTACCTGAACCAGGGCATGTTGCCCAATGCCTTCCCTGAAGACGGCAAAGCCCCCCACTACAACACTGTAGACGCCACCCTCTGGTACTTTGAGGCTTTGCGCGCCTACCATCGGGCTACCGGTGATTTGCTTTTAATCGAAGACCTCTTTCCTCAGCTACAGGCGGTGATTACCTGGCACTGCAAGGGCACTCGCCACGGCATCCAGGTCGACAGCGCTGATGGGCTACTGGCCGCTGGGGAAGCTGGGGTGCAGCTCACCTGGATGGATGCCAAGGTCGGTGATTGGGTGGTCACCCCTCGGCAGGGTAAACCGATTGAGGTCAACGCCCTGTGGTACAACGCCCTGCTGGTGATAGCAGAATTTGCCCGGCTACTCGGACAGTCCGCCTCTCTCTACCAGGATCTGGCTGCCCAGGCCCTCCAAGGATTTCAGCGTTTTTGGAATGGCGATGTGGGCTACTGCTACGATCTGCTCGATGGCCCCGACGGCCCCGATGCCGCCCTGCGGCCTAACCAAATTTTTGCCGTGGCGCTGCCCGACCCCGGCCTGGGTGCCCCCTGTCTCAGCCCCGACCAACAGCGAGCGGTGGTCGATACGGTGGCCCAGCGGTTGCTGACCTCCCATGGGCTGCGATCGCTCGACCCTGCCTATTCCAGCTACCAAGGGCACTATGGCGGCGACCCGATGCAGCGCGACGGCGCTTACCACCAGGGCACCGTGTGGGGCTGGCTGATCGGCCCGTTTGTGCAGGCCCATTGGCGCGTTTATCAAGACGCCGACCTGGCCCATAGCTTTCTAGACCCACTGATTTCTCATCTGGAGAGCGGCTGCCTGGGCACCCTGAGCGAGATCTTTGACGGCGATGCCCCCATGCAGCCCCGAGGAGCCTTTGCCCAGGCCTGGTCGGTGGCGGAGGTGCTGCGGATGAGTACCTCACTGCGACCGCTGATGAAAGAGTAGTCGGGGCTGGCAATAACACTAGCGGCGTCTAGAGCGGTGCGCTGGCGCGATCGCAGGCCCCCCCCAGCGCCTCAACCACTACGCAGGTATTGGCTACCAGCATTTCTTGGATAGTAGTAGCGGCGGTGCCTGGGCCACCAGGGCCTTCTACAAAGAGGGGCGCATCGGCCACCTTAACCCCCGCGTCTTTGGCCACAGCTTCGATCAGCTGAGGATTGGTGGTGGTTTCGGCAAAAATAGCGGGTACCTGGGCCGCCTTGACCTGATCGACGAGAGCCGTCAGGGCACCGGGGGTGGGCCGCTCTTCGGTACTGAGGCCGCTGAGGGCACCTTTGACCTCAAACCCGTAGGCCTCGGCAAAGTAGCCAAAGGAATCGTGGGTGGTGACCAACTGACGCTGATCTGGGGATACGGTGGCCACCTGGGCCGCAATCCAGCCGTCTAGATCGTTAAACTGGGCGACCAGGCGATCGGCATTCTCGGCGTAGCGATCGGCTTCGTCAGGGTTGACCAGAGCCAGCTGCTCGGCGATAACTTGGGCGATCGCGCCGTTGTTGCGTGCACTGTGCCAAATGTGAGGGTCGGGCACCAGTGCGGCCTCTGCGGTGGAGCTATGGTCATGGCCATGGTCGTCGCTATGGCCCTCATGGTCGTGGTCGTGAGCTTCTCCCATCAGCGGGTTGGGCACCGCCGCTTCGTAGACCGCCAGCCGGGTGGCGCTGGTGGTGCTGCCTTCGACCATAGCGATGAGCGCGGGGGCCGCGTCGTAGCCGTCGTAGAGAATTAGGTCTGCCTGCTCAATCGCCTGGCGATCGGAAGGGCGCACCTGATAGGTGTGGGGGTCGGTACCGGGATCTAGCAGGCAGGTCAAAGCCACGGTAGCCTCTGCGATCTGTTTGGTTAGATCGCAGATCACGCTGGTGGTCGCCACCACTACGGGGCTAGCGATCTGCGCTACGGGCGCGTTGTCTGCTGGAGCGATAGTGGTCGCCTCTTCGCCGCTGCACCCTACTAGCCCAACGCCTAGGGCTAGCAGCGCTCCAGCGCTCCAACCACGAATCTGGCGGCGGGTTCTACCAACCTCTGCCCTGTCCACCAGTTCGCTGACCCCTGTGTTGAAAAACATTGCCTATTCTCCTAGAAATGGATAACTGAACTAGTATGATAGTGATAATGGTTATCATTTCATGGGCATCATGCTAGAGGTTCAAAACCTGTCTGTCAATTACCGAGGTGTTGCCGCCCTTGAGAATGTTTCTCTGGCGGTAAAGTCGGGGGAGCTGGTGGGTTTGATCGGCCCTAACGGAGCGGGTAAAAGCACCCTGATTCAGGCCTTGCTGGGGTTGGTGCCGAGTCGAGGGCAGGTGTTGTTTCAGGGCGTGCCCCTGCGTCGTCGTCGTCAGGCGGTGGCCTATGTACCCCAGCGATCGCGCATCGACTGGGACTACCCCATTACCGCCGGGCAGGTGGCGATGATGGCGCAGTCGGCCCTGGCGGGCTGGTTTCGCTACCCTAGTCGACGGGCCAAGCAGCGGGTCACGGTGGCTCTAGAACGGGTGGATATGCTGCACCTGAGCGATCGCCCCATCGGGCAGCTCTCTGGCGGGCAGCAGCAGCGGGTCTTTCTTGCCCGCGCCTTGGCCCAAGACGCTGACCTGTTGCTACTCGACGAACCCTTTACCGGCATCGACAAAAAAACCGAAGCGCTGATGCTGGGCATCTTTGCCGAGCTGCAAGCCGAGGGCAAGACATTAATTGTGTGCAGCCACGAATGGGGTGACGATCTGCACCGCTACGATCGCCTGCTGCTGCTCAACCGTCACCTGCTGGCTGACGACATCCCCGCCGCCGTGATGACCTTTGACAATATTCAGCGGGCCTACGGCCAGGGGCAGCCCACTACCCCAGTCAGCGCCTATGCTGAGTTTTTCTGCTGAGCGGCTTTTGCTAAGAATTGATCGCTAAATAATGTGGAGGAGCCATCTTGGCTATCTACAGCCAGAAAAGATGCCTGTTCTGAAAGGATTGCACCATAGAAAGATCCGCGTTTCTAACGCAACGAGTGATCAAGGCAGTGGCGGTGCAATCACCAATACGCCCTGAATCGCACAACCTGCAAAGTTTTGTAACAGAATGGAGGGAGAGTAACCCATCGCCACGGATGACTATGATGGCCACCCAAGACATCGCCCCCCAGCTGACTTCACTGCCCCAGGCTTTACCTGCGGGTGGCCCCGACCCCAACCATTTTGACTGGGCCGAGGCCTGGTACCCCGTGGCCTATCTCGATGATCTAGACAGAGCCCGGCCTACCCGTTTCACCCTGCTAGAGCGGGGCATCGTTATCTGGTGGGACGCCCAGGGCAGCGCCTGGCGGGTGTTTGAAGACAAGTGCCCCCACCGTCTAGCCCCCCTCTCTGAGGGCCGATTAAACGATCGCGGTGAACTGGAGTGCCCTTATCACGGCTGGACCTTTGCTGGGGACGGTGCCTGCACCCACATTCCCCAACAGCCCGCTGAGGGTCTTGGTAATCAATCGTCTCGGGCCTGTGCGCTGGCGCTGCCGACGGCGATCGCCCAGGGCCTGCTGTTTGTCTACCCCGGTACCGCCGCCAATGCCCCCCAGGTCGAGGTGCCCATTGTCGGCTCGGTAGAAGACGAGCCCGACGGCTGGGTGCTGCTCAATACCTTTCGCGATTTGCCCTACGACGCCCTCACCCTGCTCGAAAACGTGCTGGATGCCAGCCACATTCCCTACACCCACCACAAAACTGTCGGCAAGCGTGAAAACGCCGCCCCCATGGAAATGGAGGTGCTAGAAGCTGGTAAACAGGGCTTTCGTGGACTGTGGCCCGAAGGGCCACGCAAGGGCAAGCTGGGCACCCAGCACACCACCTTCATCGCCCCGGCGCTGATGTACCACGACCTCACCTCCAAACAGTTTGGTCGCACCCTGACCGTGGTCTATGCCACCCCTATGCGCAAGGGCGAGTGTCGGCTATTTGCCCGCTTTCCCTTCAAGTTTTCGTCCAAAATACCCGCTACGGTGATCGGCCTGACGCCCCGGTGGTACAGCCATATCGGCAACAACGGCGTACTCGAAGACGACCAGATCTTTCTGCACATCCAAGAACGGGAGCTGGAAAAAGCTGGGCGCAGCTATGCCCAGGCCTGCTACCTGCCGACCCAGGCCGATCGCTACGTGCTGGCTTTTCGCAACTGGGTGAGTGATTTCAAGGCCGATCCATTTCCCGGTCAGTTGTTAGACCCCGAGTGGACAAAGGCGGCCCTGCTCGATCGCTACCAATCCCACACCCAGCACTGCAAGAGCTGCCGCACTGCCCTGGCCCGCATCCAGAAACTGCGCTGGGGGCTGCTGGGGGTGAGTGCAGTGGGGTGGTCGCTGGTGCCGGTGGCGATCGCCACCGGTAGCCTTTCCGGGCTGGGCGCAGTCATGATGTCCCTGCTGCCCCTGGCCACCGCTGTCGCCTGGGCCGGTCTAAGTAAGCTAGAGCGGGGCTTCTCCGAGGGCCGAGCGGTGCCACCGCGCAACCTCCCCGATCGCAAGTCTGCGGCCCAGGGCTAGGCGGGTCACCAGAGGACGACTTCACCCTGGCCCCAAAAGCCGTCGTACTTGGTGACGATAATGTCGCCCAGCACCTGGGTTTGGCAGGCCAGGCGCAAATTCCGGTCTGGATTGTGAGGTGGCAAAGACCTACGCGCCTTATCTTTCCAGTTCACCTCAGAAACCTCACCCTCGATCTGCACCGCGCAGGTGCCGCAGGTGCCGATCGCCCGGCAGTTAATCACCCTGGCCTGACCGTTGTAGAGGTCAACGCCGTTGTTGAGCAATACCCGGCGCAGGTTAGCCCCGGTTTCGCACTGCATAGTTTTTCCCTGGGCGGTGACGGTGGGCATGGCTTTCCTCTGGGGGCAGAATATCTACGTTTTATAACGCGATCGCCCCCAATCTCTCAAGCACCCCCAACCTAGGGCTTACCCTAGATAATTGGGAAGATTATTGGAACGTTTAAGAGCACCCCTGGTGATGACTCAGCGCAATGGGCAAAGCCCGACCTTTGAGGAACAACGCGGCACCATCCATATCTACGACACCACCCTGCGGGATGGTGCCCAGCGGGAGGGTCTAGCTCTGTCGATTGAAGATAAGCTGCGCATTGCCCGGCGGCTCGATGCCCTGGGAGTGCCCTTTATCGAAGGCGGCTGGCCGGGGGCCAATCCCAAAGATGTGCAGTTTTTTTGGCAGCTCAAAGAAACGCCCCTCACCCAGGCCAGCGTCACGGCCTTTTGCTCTACTCGCCGCCCTGGTAAGGTCGCCGCCGAAGAGCCCATGCTCCAGCCCGTCCTGGCCGCAGGCACCGAGTGGATTACTCTGTTTGGCAAATCCTGGGATTTGCACGTCACCACCGGCTTGCAAACCACCCTGGCCGAAAACCTGGCCATGATCGACGACACCATTCGCTACTTTCGCAGCCAGGGCCGCCGGGTGATCTACGACGCCGAGCACTGGTTTGACGGCTACCTAGCGAACCCAGACTACGCCCTGCAAACCCTAGAATCTGCGGTCAACGCCGGGGCAGAATGGCTCGTCCTCTGTGACACGAATGGTGGTACGTTGCCCCAGGATGTAAGTGCGATCGTCGCCGCTGTGCACACATGGCTTCAGCAGTTCCCTGACTCTCGGCCCCAGCTCGGCATTCACACCCACAATGACAGCGGCACGGCAGTGGCCAATGCCATGGCGGCGGTAGAGGCCGGGGCCACGATGGTGCAGGGCACGATCAATGGCTACGGCGAGCGCTGCGGCAATGCCAACCTCTGCACGCTGATTCCCAACTTGCAGCTCAAGCTGGGCTACCGCTGCATTGCCCCGGCCCGGCTAGAGACTCTGGCTGAAACCAGCCGTTTCATCAGCGAAGTGGTGAACTTGGCCCCCGATGACCACGCCCCCTACGTGGGCCGCTCCGCCTTTGCCCACAAGGGCGGCATCCACGTCAGTGCCGTAGAGCGCGAGCCCAAGACCTACGAACACATCGACCCCGCCACCGTGGGCAACAGCCGCCGCATTGTGGTGTCTGACCAGGCGGGGCTGAGCAATGTGCTGGTGAAGGCCCGCAGCTTTGGGCTAGAGCTAGATCGGCAGAATCCAGCATCCCGTCAGTTGCTCACCCGGATCAAAGCCCTGGAAAACGAGGGCTACCAGTTTGAGGCCGCCGAGGCCAGCTTTGAGCTGCTGATGCGCGAGGCGCTGGGCGATCGCCCCCGCTTTTTCGACCTCAAGGGCTTTCACATCAACTGCCAGCACCAGGGCAACGGCGCTGAGCACAGCAGCCAGTCCCTCGCCACCATCAAGGTGGCGGTCAGTGGTGAAGACATTCTCGCCGCCGCCGAGGGCAATGGGCCAGTGGCAGCGCTGGATGCGGCCCTGCGGAAGGCCCTGGTGACGTTCTATCCGGCGATCGCCAACTTTCACCTCTCTGACTACAAGGTGCGGATCATCGACAGCGGCGCGGGCACGGCGGCCAAAACCCGCGTGCTGGTAGAGTCAAGCAACGGTGCCCAGCGGTGGACCACCCTGGGAGTCTCGACCAACATTATTGAGGCCTCGTACCAGGCGGTGACCGAGGGGCTAGAGTATGGGCTGATGATCGAAACCGAGCGGCCCCACTGTGCGATCGCCTCCAGGCTAGACTGTTGATCCGGTGACAGAGCGATGGCCCCTTGCCCTCCAGGCTAGACTGAATGGATAGATCGCGGGCCGTTGCCTAGCCGATCTACTGTGCGCCCTGGGCATCGACCCCGACGAGGGTTAGACATCTCGATTGAGTACGATAGGCGAGCCTAGCGTACTGCGGTTTAGGCCAGCCCTTACTTGTTAAGCATCGTGGTAGCCAGAGCAATTTCTTACTGAGCCTGCGTTTGCCCTAACTAAAGCTATGGCCATACCACCGCAATCAGGGAAAGATCGATTGTTATACTAACAGCGTGGCATTTTTGACGGCGCATTTAGGAGTTTTTACCTTCTAGAGGCCCTGCGGTCGATGAAATGCCGATCGCAACTAAGTCCAGGGCATTTCTCAATCACTCATCGAGCCGACGCATACCGTGGAAGAACAAAAACAACCCTCCGAAGTTATCACCCTGCTCTCTAGCCGCGAGCTAGAGCAGATGCGCAAAGCCTGCCAGCTCGCCGCTCAGCTGCTCGATTACCTCACCTCCTTTGTCAAGCCTGGGGTGACCACCCAAAAACTCAACGACCTAGCCGAAGACTGGACCCAGCAGCACGGGGCCAAAAGCGCCCCTCTAGGCTACGCTGGCACAGTGATGCCCTTCCCCCGATCCATCTGCACCAGCATTAATGAGGTGATCTGCCACGGCATTCCCAACGGTGAAGATGTTTTGCGCGATGGCGACATCATCAATATCGACGTTACCCCCATACTCGGCGGCTATCACGGTGACACCAGCCGCACCTTTTTAGTGGGCGAGCCTTCTCCCCTTGCCCGCCGCCTGGTCGAAGTGACCGAAGAAGCCATGTGGCGCGGCATTCGCGCGGTGAAGCCCGGAGCCAGAGTGGGCGACATTGGGGCCGCTATTCAGGAATACGCCGAGGGCGAAGGGTTTTCGGTGGTGCGTGACTTTGTCGGACATGGGGTGCACCGCATATTTCATGCGGCACCGCAGATTCCCCACTACGGCGAGCCGGGCAAAGGCAAAAAACTGCGCCCTGGTATGGTTTTCACCATCGAACCCATGATCAACGTGGGCAGCTACGAAGCTGAAATCTTGGTCGATGGCTGGACGGCTATTACCGTTGATCGACAGCTCTCTGCCCAGTTTGAGCACACCGTCGCCGTCACCCGCGACGGGGTAGATGTGCTAACCCTATCTCCTGCCAAGGTGCTGGCCTAGGGGCGCGGCTAGTCTAGCCATTGCCATGCCCTGATAGTGCGAATATATCTATCGGCGCTCAGGTCTCTGACTTTGCCGTATTGACGACATCTGCGCAGCAATGGTTGAGCACCTCCGCCTACCAACACTAGGCTACTTTTCCAAAAAGCACATTCCTGCCTTAGTCAAACAGCCGTTCACCCCTACGGTAGAACGGCTTGTGACTCGGAGATTGGCTTTGGGGAAATGCTCTGAGTTTATTTCCAGTACCTAGCTACTCGCTGAGGTGGCACTGGCAGGTAGCTCTAAACAATAGCCAGCGCCGTATACCGTCTTAATAAACTTGGGATGCCGGGGGTCTGGCTCTAGCTTAGTGCGCAAGTGACGCACGTGGACGCGAATGGTCTCAATGTCATCGTTGGGCTCGTAGCCCCACACCTCTTGCAGTATCTGACTCGGAGAGACAGTCTGCCCGTGACGCTGGAGTAAACAGTGCAGCAGCTCAAACTCCAGATGAGTCAGCTTAACGGTGCGGTCAAACCAGATCGCCTCATAGCGCTCTGGGATTAATGTCAGGGGGCCGTAGTTAAGAATTTCGCTGTGCTTAGCCGCCTGAGGAATGCGATCGGTACGGCGGAGCAGAGCCCTCACCCTGGCCAGCATCTCGTCTAGCTCAAAGGGCTTGGTCAAGTAGTCGTCGGCACCAGCATTAAAGCCATCGACCTTGTCCTGGGTCTGACTCAAAGCGGTCAGCATGAGCACGGGGATCTCTGTGGTGCGGCGATCGCGGCGAAGACGCTGGCACACCGTCAAGCCATCTACCTTGGGCAACATCAGGTCGAGCATGATCAGGTCAGGCAGTAGCTGCACCGCCAGGGCTTGCCCCTTAATACCATCTCCCGCCTGGTTTACGTCGTAGCCCGCCATCTCTAAGTTGACAGAGACAAGTTCTGCGATCGCCGGATCATCATCAATGACGAGAATACGAGGCATTACTACTCAAACTTCACAAACTAAACATTACCCTGACGCTGTGTCGTTCCTAAACTCGGTCGGCATGGGGATAGCAGCCCAGGGCTACAAGTAATGTAACACCCTCATGTAAAGAGCTATGTCGGAACAATACCTTTTGCAGCAAATTATAAGCAAGCCGCTTCAGTTTCTCCAGCATTCTATATGCTGCGGCTCGACTTAAGCTTTTCTTTGGATTTGGCGCTGCTTTGGTCGGTCGTGAAATGCCATTGACCAAGTCTCCATCGCTCTCTGAAAACCTTGGTTCGGAGGTGGCGCTGACTGTCAGCCTTATGCCAACGCCATGCACCCACTACGTTTAGGCGATAGAGACAAAACGCTCAGGTTGACCTAGATTTGAGCCAATCGTCAGTTTTACCCTCAGGGGCCAGTGGCCGACCTGACCGTAGGGCTCCACCTGACGGATAGGAGAATTCTTAT
Source organism: Pseudanabaena sp. PCC 9330 (assembly GCF_055795045.1). Classification (NCBI taxonomy): domain Bacteria; kingdom Bacillati; phylum Cyanobacteriota; class Cyanophyceae; order Pseudanabaenales; family Pseudanabaenaceae; genus Pseudanabaena; species Pseudanabaena sp. PCC 9330. The sequence continues at coordinate 23,169 of NZ_JAYFES010000117.1, forward strand.
GCGTCAGCAGAGCTTCGGCATAACGCCAGCAAAAGCTTCTGGGAAAACTCTGCTGATCAAGCATCTCAGAACTAAAAACTCCCCAGGTAGGATTCGAACCTACGACCAATCGGTTAACAGCCGACCGCTCTACCACTGAGCTACTGAGGATTACGCGCAAAACTTATAATAGCGACAAGAGTGCAATCTTGACAACCCCAAAAAATATTTTTCCTGCCGAATCCGACGGACGGATGCAGAGAGGTGGCGGCGCGGCATAAGGGGAGATGGCTGGCGGCGGCGGTGCCAGAGTCCTGGACAAGGGGCGGGGGCTGCTTAGAAGACCTTGATTGGAGAATTTTAGCCGCGCTGATTCTAAGAACTGGAGAACCCGTGATATGATTTAAGACTGTGTCGAAATCTAGTAACTATGCCTAAGCTCAAGTCTCGCAAAGCTGCTGCCAAGCGCTTTCGCCGCAGTGGCAGCGGCAAAATTATGCGTCGCAAGGCGTTTAAAAATCACCTCTTGCAGCACAAGAATGCTGGTCGTCGCTCTCGGCTGTCTAAGATTGCCGTAGTGGCCGAGGAAGATGCCCCAAACGTAGAATTGATGCTGCCCTATCTCTAGGGTGAGTCGGTAGGTTCCTCCGCAGATCTATTTGGCTTGGTGCTGGGTCAAACGCTTGCCTGAAGGCAGTTTTTCTCTTCAAAGCCAGGATCGCTGTAATGTCAGTTTCAATCTCCATCGTCCCAAAGGTTTAGTAGTCATGGCACGTGTCAAGCGCGGCAACGTAGCACGCAAGCGCCGCAACAAAATTCTCAAGCTGGCCAAAGGGTTTAGAGGCTCTCACTCTAAGCTGTTTCGTACTGCTAATCAGCAGGTTATGAAAGCCCTGCGGTATGCCTATCGCGATCGCCGCAACCGGAAGCGCGACTTTCGTCGTCTGTGGATTACCCGTATCAATGCGGCTTCCCGTATGCATGGTCTGAGCTACAGCCAGCTGATTGGTCAGCTTAAAAAGGCCAACATTGACATCAATCGCAAAATGCTGGCCCAGATGGCCGTACTTGACCCCAGCGGCTTTGCGAAGGTGGTTGAAGTCGCAAATCGGGCCTAGGGCGTAGCCTAGGTCGTTGGAAACCTTCCGCGACAACGCTATGCGATGGAGCTTGCTTGGGCTAGGTTTAGCACTGGGGGTACAGCTGTCTGTGCTCCCAGTTTCTGCTGCTGATCTCGACACTATTCGCGATCGCGGTCATCTTATAGTGGCAGTACGCGAGGGGTGGCGACCACTGAGCTTTCGCGACGGCGACGGCAGCTTAGTAGGTTTTGAAATCGACATTGCCCAGGGGCTAGCCACAGAGATTTTTGGTCGCCCCGACGCGGTGGAATGGATTGTGGTGCCCAACCATGACCGACTGGACGCTGTCCTAGACGATCGCGCCGATGTGGCGATCGCCGGTATCACCCTGACCCCAGGACGACAGCGGCTGGTAAACTTTAGCCCTCCTTACTATCTAGACGGCACTGGCGTGTTGGTTCGCGATCCTCGCTTTCGGCGTCTGCAAGACCTCCAGCGGGCAAAACTGGGTATTTTGCAGGGGTCTAGCGCTGTGGCCGTTGTCCGCTATCTGCTGCCTCTGGTTAGCCTGACGCCGGTAGATAGTTACCAGAGCGCGTTTAGTCAGCTCAGCACCGGTCAAATTGACGGCTTCGCTGGCGACGTAACGGTGCTGACCGGATGGCAGCAAGACCACAGTAACTACCATTTCGTGCCCAGTGTGCTGTCGGTAGAACCTCTGGCGATCGCCTTGCCTAAGGGCACCCAGTACACCGATCTGCGCCGCTTAGTCAGCCAGACGGTCAGTGCCTGGCACCAAAGCGGCTGGCTAGAAGATCGAGCTACGCTCTGGGGGTTGCCCTAGCCATGGCAATATAAAGTAAATCTCAACTGCGGACAAAGACCGGATGGAAAACAGCAACCTGCTCCTCGTATATCTGGGTATTCTGCTGGCCTTGCTGAGCGTTGCCGCCTTTTTTGTGGTGCGCCAAGTGCTCAAGACCCGCCGCATTGAGAGCACCTTGGGTCGACTCCAGTCGAGGCTGACCAAAGAAAAGGGCACCGCCCAGGAATACTACGAACTGGGTAGCCTGCTGCTCGATAAAAAGCTCTATACCCAGGCGGCCCTCTATCTGCAGCAGGCGCTCAAGCAGATTGGTAACGATGAAACTGAAAATGCTGCTGTGGTCTACAACGCCCTGGGCTACTCATACTTTGCCCAAGAACAGTACGATCTGGCCATTCGCAACTACAAAGAGGCGCTCAAGATTTCTCCTGAGTACGTCACTGCGCTCAACAATCTAGGTCACAGCTATGAGCGCAAGCAGCTGACCGCTCAGGCGTTAGATATGTACGCCGCCGCCCTCGAACTGGAACCCAGCAATAATACGGCCCGTCGTCGCGCTGATTCTCTTAAAAAGCGTCTGGCTCCTAGCGATCGCTAGTCGGCTATCCCCATATTTTTTTGCCCCCTGATCGCAAATCGCATCCCTTGGGGTATATAGAAAGTAGGGTCATCTCAAGGAATTTCTAAGAAGAAGATACCGGCTCAACCTAGCGACCGTAGCCGCTTTAGGACAGGAGCTGCCCACCATAGGGAAAACTATCGTCCAGAAATTGCTTTGAGTTCCGCAATTCTCACCGGTGAATCTACCTCTTTCGACCTGTTGTTGTTTCCAGGGAGTGGTTTATGCGCCTTTATTACGGTTCGTCTATTGCTCGCGTTTTATCGTCGCTGACGGCGATCGCTGCCCTAGGGTTGGTTGGCCTAGTGGGCTGGAAAGCTTTTGAGACTTGGCAATCTGACCCAGCCCTGCAGGAAATTCAAGAGATTTTGCAGCGGCAGCAGTAGTCGCCGCTGGTATCGCCTGTCCTGTTAGGATGTGAAAGTTCTCTGCTGAGCCATTGTCATGTCGGAGTTGTCGGGGTCGCCAGCGCTGCCCAGTCGTGCTGATGCGGCTGTCTACCGTATTCTAGATGCCAACCTAGACCGGGCCCGCGAAGGGTTGCGCATCATTGAAGAATGGTGTCGCTTTGGCCTCAATCATCCAGCTCACACAGAACAACTCAAACATCTGCGCCAAACCTTGGCTCAGTGGCACGCCGCTGAGCTGCGGCTGTGCCGCGACACCCCTGGCGACCCTGGGACGGTGATCACCCATCCTCAGGAGGCCGAGCGCACTAGCGTAACCGCAGTGCTCCAGGCCAACTTTTGTCGCGTTCAAGAGGCTCTGCGGGTTTTAGAGGAGTACGGCAAGCTCTACCGCAGTGACCTGGCGGCAGGAGCCAAATCAATGCGCTACCAGGTCTACACGTTAGAGAGTGAAATTCTTGGGGGGCACCGATTGCAGCGGCTGCGCCAGGGATTGACCTACCTGGTCACCTCCCCCAGCGATCGCCTGCTGCCGGTAGTAGAGGCTGCTCTCCAAGGGGGGATCGCCCTGGTTCAGTACCGCGATAAAGACACTGACGATCACCTGCGGCTAGAGCTGGCCCAGCAGCTACAGGATCTCTGTCACCGCTACGGGGCGCTGTTTTTGGTCAACGATCGCGTCGATATTGCCCTGGCGGTCGAGGCTGACGGGGTGCACCTGGGGCAGACTGACCTACCCATTGCTACGGCCCGCCAGCTACTGGGTAGTCAGCGTATCATTGGCCGCTCCACCACCAACCCCGATGAGATGGAGCAGGCGATCGCCGAGGGCGCTGACTACATCGGCGTTGGGCCAGTCTTTGCCACCCCCACCAAGCCGGGCAAAGCTGCCGCCGGGCTAGACTACGTGCGCTATGCTGCCGAGTATGCCACCGTACCGTGGTATGCGATCGGTGGCATCAACACCGACAATCTCAGCGAGGTGCTCGAGGCTGGGGCCGAGCGAGTAGCCGTGGTGCGAGCCATTATCGATGCCGAAAACCCTATTCTGATAGCTCAATACTTTGCAGCCCAAACTAACCATCGCCACACATTTCACACCGTTGCAACCCCGATAGGCTAATGCTTGATCCCACCATCGACACCTTCTACGTTCTGGTCAATGGCGAGTCGCAGCCCTGTAAAACCAGTACCCTGCTGCCAGACTTTCTCAGCGCCCTCGGGCTCAACCCACGCCTGGTAGCCGTAGAGTACAACGGTGAAATTCTCCATCGGCAGCTGTGGGAAACTACCCGTCTGCGCCCCGATGACCGGCTTGAGATTGTCACTATCGTCGGCGGTGGCTAGCGAGTAGTATCTAGTGCCCAGAGTACGGGTTTCCCCCGTTAATTTGTTGAGGTCAGCCCCAGTAGTTCTAGCGCTTCGCGTTAAATTAGAGACACAGCAATTCACGTTAAGACTTCGTTTTTACCCGATGGTTAAACAACTCCTTCAACGCCTGAAGCCCCTGATCAAGCCTCTGATGGTCTTGGTCTTAGCTTTGGTTTTAGTCTTTGGCAACGCCGATGGGGCCTGGGCTGCTGCCGGTGGTCGCATCGGCGGCGGCAGCTTCCGTGCGCCTGCCCCCCGCATGAGCCCTGCCCCCCGCACCTACGCCCCTGGTGGCGGGGGTGGTTACTATCCTGGCGGTGGCTTTGGTTTTCCCTTTCTGTTTCCGTTTATTGGCATTGGGGGCGGCTTTGGCGGGTTGTTTGGCCTGCTGGTTTTTATCGCTATTGCCAATGTGGTGGTGCGCGGTCTGCGCGGGGCCACCTCTGACGACGGCTATGCAGCCCCCGCTGGCAGCAGCAACCCACCGGTGGCTGTAGCCAAGCTGCAGGTGGGGCTTTTGGCCCAGGCCCGAGAGCTGCAAGATGACCTCAACCGTCTGGCCACCACCGCTGACACTGGCACCTCTGAGGGGCTGGCTAAGCTGCTGCAAGAGACTACTCTGTCTCTGCTGCGCCACCCCGACTACTGGGCCTACGCCGCTAGTGAAGATAAGCAGACTCGCCTACTCAGCGCTGAGCAAGAGTTTAACCGCTACACCCTCTCGGCCCGCAGCCGATTTAGCGCTGAAACTCTCTCTAACGTCAACAACCAAATTACCCAAGCAGAGCCCAAAGCCATGCTGCCGGGCAATGGTGACCAGGCTCCTGGAGAATACATTCTTGCGACTGTGGTGGTGGCTACTCAGGGCAAACTAGACCTGCCTGATATCTACGCTACGGCTGATCTACGCCAGGCTTTGAGCCAGATTGGGGCTGTCTCTAGCGAAAATCTGTTGGCAGTAGAGGTGCTGTGGACTCCTCAACAGTCTGGAGAAACCCTGAGTGCTGATGAGCTGGTTGCTAACTATCCGGAGCTGAAGCTGATCTAAGCCGCTGATTTGGCTAGTAGGGTAGTCATCACTCCCGGTGGGCATCTCTAATCAGGGACGCCTGCCGGGAGTTCTGGTTTAGGGACATCGCGCCACAGCAGCCGTTTGACCCGTTCCGCCTTCCGGGCACTCCTCCACGGGAGGGGACGGTGTTGTTCTGAGCTAAAGTCAGGGCTTTGAATCTCGACTCGGTCTCGGAGGCTTGGGGAGACTTTAGACCGTCACCGCGTAGTCGATCAGTTGCAGCAATCGCGATCGCAGGGTTTCTAGCCCTAGCCGCTCGGTGGCAGAGACAAATAGCGCGTTGGGGTATTCGTCTTGGGCGATCGCCAGGTCTGCACTGCTAATGCGATCGCTCTTGTTAAACACCAGCAGCATCGGCCCCGGCACGATGGGCATTTGCTTGAGAATCTGCGTCACCCAGTGGATCTGGTCTGGCCAGGCGGGGTGCGACACATCTACGACGTGGATCAAAGCGTCGGCCTCGGTGACCTCCTCTAGGGTGGCGCGAAAGGCATCCATCAGAGAGGCGGGCAGCTCTTCGATGAACCCTACAGTGTCGGTGAGCACCAGCTGGGTGGCCTCGTGGGTTTGGGGGTCGGTAATAGACAGACGGCGGGTGGTGGGGTCGAGGGTGGCGAATAGCTGGTCAGCGGCATAGACATCGGAGTTAGTCAGGGTATTCACCAGGGTCGATTTGCCCGCGTTGGTGTAGCCCACCACGGCGATGGAGGGTAGATTGTCGTCCTGGCGGCGGTGGCGCAGGCGCGCCCGGTGAGCCTGAAGCTGATTGACCTCCTGCTGGAGTTTATTAATGCGACGCTGAATGGCACGGCGCTCGGTCTCCAGCTTGGTTTCCCCCGGCCCTCGGGTACCGATGCCACCCCCCAGGCGCGACATGGCCTGGCCCTGCCCCCGCAGGCGGGGCATTTGATACTCAAGCTGGGCCAGCTCGACCTGTAGCTTGCCCGCTCCGCTCTTGGCCCGCTGGGCAAAAATATCGAGAATTAGCTCTGTGCGATCGACTACGCGAATGCCCGTCAGGCTCTCCAGGTTGCGCACCTGGGTAGGCGATAGATCGCGATCGAATACGACTAGATTGGCCCCTACGGTCTGGGCGGCCAGGGCCACCTCCTGCACCTTGCCCGCCCCCAGCACGGTTTGGGGGTGGGGCCGAGCCCGCTTTTGGTAGAGGGTGTCGAGCACTTCGCCGCCAGCACTGTCTACCAGACGCTCTAGCTCCGCTAGACGCTGCTCAAAGTGGGCCATGGTCTGGTTGTTGGTAAACAGACCGACAACCAGAACGCGATCGCGATCGTCCTCCACCTGTCGGCTGGTGTAGGCGCGGCTAAACTCTGCCTCAATACCTTCGGCCAGGGCGACAAAGTCTTGCTCAGCCAAGTCCTCTAGGCTGAGAAGGCCAGACACAGTCCAGCGCTGCTCGGGGTGGGGCACCAGATGGGCCACATAGGCTCCGGCGATGTAGCCTGTGGCACCGCCGCCCCGGCGGGTAAAGCCGGTGCCCGTCAGCGCCAGCCCCACCAACACATCTAGCCGCTGCAGGGCCATGGTGGTGAGAATGGCCTCGCCGGGAGGGTCGGGTTCAAACTGGGTAGCAAGGCAGCGAATGCCGCTGAGGCGCTCGGCCCCGTAGCGCGGCAGCTCCTGGGGTGGAATTTGGGTCTGTCGTAGACTGCCCACTCCGACGCGAATAACTTGGCCACGGCGGTTGACGTAGGCGCACACCGGGCTATCGAGATCGGTGCTCACCGCCGCTAGGCGCTGGGCAAATTCAGGGGTGACGACGCAGTCTCCAGGCAGACGCTGGTGATAGAGGCGCTGCAACTGCTTGAGCTGGCTGGGCTTGAGGCCCTTGAGATTGCCGTAGACCGTTTCGATAGGGCTAGTTAACTCCTGGGTACAGTGGAATATGCCATAGTAATTGGGCCGAAGTGAGAGCGTCAATGACCCTTCAATATTCTAATGATCCTGCGGGCGATCGCCGTCAAGGTAGTCTTTTGCGTTGGTCATGCCCAGCCCGCAGCCGAGGGCGTAGCTCTGTACCAGACCCAGAGTTTGTAGTCGATCGCCGTCAGCTTTACAAGTATTTAGACTCTCTAGAAGGTCTGTCGGGCGAATAGACCGCCCCTCTAGCGCCGCGATCGCGGGCGATGCCCGTTCTAGCTGCCCAGCAAAAAGTGATCCACGGCTGAATTCGGTTTATAAATCTCCTAACACTCAATGAAGATTGGGTGTATTCTTATTTCGAGTTTAACTCTGAGCCAAGTTCAGATGTGGAGTTGTGCCCGTGGGAAAGCTATATTTCCCGAACTGGACTTGATATCCATTAGCCCTTAACCAAGCCCTTGGGATAATCCGTCATGAGTACAGAATTTCAGTCAGATGCCTATACAGATCTTGAGAAGCCGGTGCTCGATGTAGACGCATCAGAATCTGCCGCTGATGCCCTGGGTGAGGAAACTAGCCGCCAGGTCAAACAGGTGTGGGAAAAAGTCTCTGGCCTACTGGGTAACCTGCCCGACTACGTCACCGAGTTCTTTAAGCAGTACCGCCGCCCTATCGTCACCGTAGGGCTGATTGTCGCCGCTATTATTGCAGTCAAGCTAGTACTGGCTCTACTCAGTGCGATTAACGACTTTCCGCTGCTGGCTCCTACCTTTGAGCTAATCGGCTTAATCTACAGTGGTTGGTTCCTCTATCGCTACCTGCTCAAAGCCGAGAACCGGCAAGAATTGCTGGGCGATATTGCCGCTATTCGTGACCAGGTTTTGGGTAAAGGCTAGCGGGAAGTTTTGGCTTAGAGATTTTGGATTTTAGCGGTTGGTCTCAGCCTGGCTGAGGCCATTGAACCCGCTGCCCGACGGGCAGCGGGTTCAATGATCTAAGATTATTCTCTCCCGGTACGGTAACCGCCCCCTGTGGCTGCCAATCTCGCTTCCTATACTGGTAACATAGCCGGTCGCTTGATTTAGCGTGGTCGTTAGAGTCCAGGGGGTTATTACATCTATGGCGCAAACTGTAGCGCAGACAAAAACTATCACCCAGGCCGTTGAGCGCCTGGGCCATCGGGTCACTGTGGGAGATGTCGCCGCCGAGGCTGGTCTGCCGCTATTAGAAGCCCAGCGAGGGGTTCTAGATCTAGCCACTGCCGCCCAAGCTCACCTCCAGGTGTCTGAGTCGGGGGAGATCGCCTACGTCTTTCCCAAAAATCTTCAGGCAGTGCTGTGGAGCCAGTCTTGGCGGCTGCGATTGCAGAGCAATTGGGAAAAGGTGTGGCGGGTGCTGTTTTACCTGATCCGCATTTCCTTTGGCGTGCTGCTAATTTTGTCGCTAGTGCTGATCGTAGTGGCAATTACCCTCCTAGCAGTGGCCGCCAGCAGCGCCAATCAGCAGGGCGACGATCGCCGCCGCGACGGCGGTGGCGGCATGATCTTTTTACCTCGCATGTGGATTGGCCCGAGCCCGTTTCGTATGTTTGAGCCGCCGGGTCGTCGCCGGGTGCAGCCCCGCACGCCCTCAGAGATGAACTTTCTCGAAGCGGTGTTTTCGTTCTTGTTTGGCGACGGCGACCCCAACGCCGATCTCGACGATCGCCGTTGGCAGAGCGTTGCCCAAGTCATTCAGGCAAACGATGGTGCCGTGGTGGCTGAGCAAATTACCCCCTTCTTGGGCGATCTAGGTCAGGGGTGGGACAAAGACCTCGAAGACTTTATGGTGCCAGTGCTGAGCCGTTTTAACGGTCTGCCCCAGGTTAGCCCCCAAGGCGGTATTGTCTATCAGTTTCCTGAGCTACAGGTGACGGCCAAGGCCCAGCGCAAAATTACCCCGCCCCGCTTTTTGCAGGAGCTGCCCCGCAAATTTAGCCAGGCAACCTCTGGTCAAATTATGGGGGCCATTGGCTTGGGCAGCGCCAACCTGATTGGGGCATTGGTGCTTCGCAGCATGCTGCAAGACCCAGGCCTGGTGGCCCAGGCGGGTAGCCTGGTGGTCTTTGTCAGCTCTATTTTTTGGGTGCTGCTGGGCTACGGGGCGGCATTCTTGGTCGTTCCCCTGGTGCGCTACTTTTGGGTGCAGCGACAAAATAGCCAAATCGCAGCTCGTAACGCCGATCGCGAACAGCGGGCCGAGGCGCTCAAACAGCTCACCGACGACCAGCGCGAAAAGCTGGCCTTTGCCCAGACCCTCACCGCCCAAACGGTGCTCGGTACCGACGACCTGGCCTACACCACTGAGACCGATCTGACCGAGCAGGAGATTGCCCAGAAGGACAAGATCGACGCTGAGTGGCAGCGGCTGTTGGAGCAGCGAGGCGGATCGTAGTAGGGGTATTGCATGCAGTGCCCCTACGGACGTGGATCGACGATCGCCCCCACAAACAGCAGCGCGCCGGTATTGCGATCGCGAATGGCAGCTACAAAAGGCCGATCTACCACCATTTCAAACGAGTCTTCTGGCGGCATCGCGATGGAGGTGGGCATGATGCCGATCGCGGTGCTGGCAGCGGCTTCGGTTCCTTCTTCATTGACCTCGATGAAGGTTTTGTGGCGCACCTGGTTGATGAAAGCCTCGATCTCGCTCAGGCCGGAGAAATCGGCCAGGCCAGGCTCAAAGGCAATGCCCATGCCCAGGGCTTTCAGCGCTGGGATCAGGTTGGCCTCGTACTCAAACTGAAATTTAGGCAGCTGAATGCTGCCGGGGCGCGATCGCATTTGATTCATCCAGCCCTGCCAGGTGTCGGCATCGAGCTGGGCTGCCACGGTGGACAGATCCGCACCAGACTTGGGCAAAATCACCTCAAAACTGAGCGCACCGCTGCCGTAGGGCAGACTCACCGCCTGAAACTGGTCGGTTTCGAGATATAGGTAGTCGCCATTTTGAGCCATCAGGGGATGCTGAATGGTCTCGCCGCTGGCTAGGGTAAAGGGGCGATCGACGGTGAAAGCCGGTTTAAAAGCCTCGCTCCAAGACCCCTTAAAGTACACCGCATTCACCAGCACTAAGAGCTGGCCGGCGGGCAGGTCATCCACGATGGTGGGAATGCGATCGCGGGTGTGCTCTTTCACCCAGCGATTGATGCGATCGGCGGCGGTGGGCAAGCTAAAGTCGAGGGCCGCCACCTCGGCCCCGTAGCTAGCCGCCATGCGCTGGATGTAGTCGTCGCGCACCGGCAGCTGGTCGTTGACCCACAGGGAGTTGGCGATCGCCAGGGCCACCTCGGGGTCAATCTGGGTCAAATACTCGGTTAGCGCCTGGTTGCCTGCATTGAGCTGATCAATGTCTAGGCCTTGGAGCTTTAGGGTATTTGCGATCGCCGTCTGAGTCTCACCCCCGGCACCGTTGTAGGCCATGGCTAGGGCCAGAGCCACACTGGTCGGCGACATTAGCACGTTTTCGTTGGGCGACGCTTGCCGCAGTTGGTCAAATAGGGCAAAGCCAAAGTCTAAATGAGCCTGGACAAGGTCTCTAGTCACGGTAGGGGCCTGGGTCAAACGGGTGGAGGGCTGACTGCCGTAGGGCGTCGGTGTAGGGGCAAGGGGGGGCTGAGCCTGGATCTGGGCACAGCCTATTGCCAGAGCTGCCAGACCGCCAGACAACGCGGCCCAGGCCATCCATAGGTGTTTCATAACAACGGTTATTGATTAACGCTGTACCTACCTTGGCATAGGGGTACGGCGCAGATAGAGCGGTTACCGGAATGGAAACTGCCTGGCAAGGCTCACGCAATCGCAAAACGCCGCGTCGGTCTTGACCCCCTGAGGATCTATGGAGGGCACTGCCGCTCGATGGCCCTGGGTTTGCAGCGCCTCGATGAGGCGATCGCGGTTGGGAATATCGATTTGCCCCCGGCGGCCAATCTCCCCCAGGGGGTAGTAGTAGGGCGGCAGGTCAATCTCGGTAGCCATGATTGTCAGTAGCCGTCCCTGGGCCTGCCAGCCCCAGCTTTCAGCCAGCTGCCCCATGGCCGTCAGAGTTGTCCTGTCGTGCAGCGCCCCCAGCCACATGGGCCCGCTCACCACTGGGGCATCCTGCGTTCCGCAGGGGCACCTCACCCGGCCCAACTGTCGCCATGCCACCGTTTGAAAATGGCCGCAGCCGTGGCAGTAGCCTAGAAATCCATAGTTGCTGGCGTTTAGCGTGGGCTTGTTCACCAGCCGCACCATGACCCGATGCACCTGTCCTGTAAACAGCGAGAAGACTGGCTCGATGCCCAGCCCCCGGGCCGCTGCCGTCTGGGCCGCGTGACCAATCATCAGCCGCAGCCCCTGCTCATGGACGGCGGGGTGCGATCGCGCCCAGGCCCCGTAGGTGCGCAGACTGCGCTCTGGGTCGTGGCCACCGGTCGATCGCCCATCGGTGCTGGTGAGGTAGAGCATACCCCCAATCCGCGTGGCCCACAGGCCGTTTTCGACGTGGGGGGCCGGGCTACCAAAGTTGTCAATATCGACCAAATCGTAAAAGTCTCGCCCCTGATAGCAGGAGAAGAACACCTGGTTGGCATCTCCTTGGGTGAGGCGGTAGGTGCCGTCGGGCAAAGCCGCTAGATTGGCCCGCAGCACATCGGCCAGGTCAGGGTTGCCCTCGTTGGCCCAGACAAAGTCGGCCCCGGCCTCTAGCCCGTAGCGCAGGGGCCGTACGCCGCAGCCGGTCATGGCGTCGAGCACCCGCAGATGGCCGTGGCGCTGCCGATAGACGGCGGCAGCCAGTACCGCCAGATCTCGGGCGATCGCACTTTTAGATCGGTAAAAGGCCCCTCCGACGGCAAAGGTGGCCTGGCCTTCCTGTACAAGGGGTGCGTCAGAAGGGGGCGTGCCCTGGGGCGCTGAACTATGAAATACCGTGTTCTGGCATGGCGAATTCTGGGATGGGCCGGGTATCACCGGGCGGCCTCAATGGCCTTAGCGATCGCCCCTTCGAGGGCAACTTTGTCGAGTTCGGTGAGGACAAACACCTCCTGCACGGTCTTGCCTTTGCGGGCGATCAGCTTAAAGCCACCGCGAATAGGCACCGACACCTTGACCCGCAGCGCTGGGGAGTGGGCTCTCACATTTGCGATTACCCCTGGGGTAACGGTGCCAATGCCCGGTTGTTCTAAAAGCCGTTCGAGGATGGGAATCAGCCCAGGTAAATGGGTGGAGTGGTTCCAGACTAGGCGACCGTCCGAGGCTTGTGTCATGGGTAGTTGTAGGAGGAGGTTATGAAATTAGGCTTTTTCTAAGGGGGCCATGGTCAAACCGGCGCGGGTGAGCTGGGTGTGGTACAGCTCGGCCTGCTCTAGGGGGCCAACCCAGACGATTGCCTGACCATCGTGGTGTACCTGGTTAGTCAGCTCCCAGGCGCGATCGCTGCCCATCCCCGGAATGTACTTCATCAGACATTCGGCTACATGTTGAAAGGTATTGAAATCGTCGTCGAGAACGATGATTTTGTAGTTGGGGTAGGGTTGGCGGGTGGTTTGGCGGGTTTTCTCGGGGGCGATGGTCGGGGCTGAAGAAACCGCTTGGGGCAAAACCGGAGTCATAGGGCTGAATCCTGAAAGTATTGTCCTGCTAGTGTTCTCGAAATCAGATTTTAATTTCACTAGTGTATCGAATTCTGTGGCCCTTCCCAAGCTGTGATGGGGTTTTCTGCTGATTGGCCCCAGAGCGATCTTGGTAACGACAAAACCCCGTGGGCTGCCACCCACGGGGTTAACTCTACTGCCGACCCGAAACCAATACCAAACCCATGGACTTGGTATCGATTGGGTTGATATAGCCTAGGCCAGCAGAATCTGGCCCGCCGCTGCAACCCCCGACCCCGGAGTGAACTGGTCGTAGCCCAGCTTCGTCAGCGAGGCTTCGATCGCAGCCACGGCGGTCAGCACATCGCGATCGCTCACAAAGCCCAGGTGGCCGATGCGAAAGATCTTGCCCTTGAGGTGGTCTTGGCCACCGGCCAGAGCGATGTCAAACTGCTTTTTCATCACCGATCGAATTTGCTCGGCGTCTACCCCCTGGGGCATGACGGCGGTAATTGCCGGGCTGGCGCAGTCGTCAGCGCCGTACAGGGGCAGGTTGAGGGCGGCCATGGCGGCGCGAGTGGCTCGTTTCTGGCGATCGTGGCGGGCAAAAATCGCCTCTAGCCCCTCTCGCTGCATCATTTGCAGGGCAGCATGCAGGGCAAAGAACAGGTTCACCGGTGGCGTAAATGGAGTTGTATTTTTGGCCGCGCCCTTGCTGTAGGGCTTGAGGTCGAGGTAAAACTTGGGCAGCGTGGCGGTCTCGTAGGCCTCCCAGGCTTTGGCGCTGACGCTGACAAAGGCCAGCCCCGGCGGAATCATATAGCCCTTTTGGGAACCGGATGCCACCACATCTAGACCCCACTCATCCACAGGTACAGAGCAAGCCCCCAGGCTCGTCACGGCATCGACAATGATCAGCGCCCCGTGGGCTTTAACGTAGCGGTTGATGGTTTCTAAATCGTTGAGCACCCCGGTGGAGGTCTCGCTGTGAGTGATGATCACCGCCTTGATCTCTTTAGCGGTGTCGGCCTCTAGCGCCGCCTTAAAGTCGTCGGGGTTTAGCGGCTTGCCCCAGTCAGCGACAATTTCCTGGGTGTTGAGGCCGTAGGCGCGGGCCAACTCGCCCCAGCGTTCGCCAAACTTGCCGTTGTTGCCCACCAGCACTCGGTCGCCGGCGCTGAGAAAGTTGATGATGCCGGCTTCCATCGCCCCGGTGCCGCTGGCCGCCAGCACCAGCACGTCGTTTTGGGTCTGGTGCAGCCATTTGAGGTTTTCGGTGACCTCGCCCATCAGGGCGCTAAACTCGCCGCTGCGGTGGCCCATGGGGTGCTTGGCCATGGCCAACAACACCTGCTCTGGCACGGGGGTCGGCCCCGGAATCATCAGCATCAACTTGTTTTCCATGCCTGCTACTACCCAACTCTGCAACTGAAGGAACAAACCTCCAGCTTATCAACAAGGGCAGAGCCTGTTGATTTTTTTTGGTCTATTGCCCAAAACTTAGGGTGGTACTCAGGATGTTAATCGTCCCAGAGGCGGCGGCGGGCTGGCCCCTGGAGGCGATTGTGGGTATCTCGCAGCAGGGCGGGAATGTCTAGATTTTCGGGGCAGCGGGGCAGGCAGTCGCCGCAGTCGGTGCAGCGATTGGCTTTGCGGCCCGGAAACCAGTGGCCCGCCTGCTCAAACATGCGGTAGCGGTAGGTGCCAAAGGGCTGCATATCGTAGGCAACGGCCAGATTGCGCAGGCGCAGCACCTCAGGAATGTGGATGGCCTCGGGGCAGGGCAGGCAGGCGTAGCACTGGGCACAGCGATCGAGGCCAAGGGTAGCAGCGGCATGGTTTGAGAGGCGATCGAGGGCGGTGGTTTCGTCAGGGGTGAGGGGGTGGGTCTGGTGGGCGAGGGTGGTGAGGGGAGCAAGCTCTGTGGGGGTGGCGGGGCCGGTGCTGAGGGTGGTAAGACGCGGATCGCTGAGCAGCCAGCGGTAGGTAAGTGCTAGCGGCGTGAAGGGGGCGCAGAGAGCCTCTAGCTGGGCTGGCGGGCTGTAGAGCATACCCCCCTTGTCGCCGGGAGAGATGATAAAAATACCCATGTCCCGCTCGGTCGCCAGATCGATCACTGGGGCGTGGTGTTGGAAAAAGTAGTAGTAGTGCAGGTTGACGAAGTCGAACTGGTCAGTGGCGATCGCCCCCTCGATCACCGCCCGACTGCCGTGGGTTGAGAAGCCCACATGGCCAATGCGGCCAGCCTGCTGAAATTGCCGCACCGCCGCCATACAGCCCGAGGGGTCGCTCACCCAGGCCAGATGCTCTGGCGTATTCACCCCGTGGATAGCGAGGCAGGGGAGGTAATCGAGACCCAGGTGACTGAAGGATTGCTCTAGCCGATCGGCCATGGTGGCGGCGTCGGGCTGGGGGGTAATTTTGGTGGTGATGATGAGCGGCTCAGGTCGGTCGGTCTGCTTGAGAAAATTGCCCAGCCACTGCTCACTGGCACCGTAGCCCTGGGCGGTCTCGATGTGGTTGATGCCCAGCGCTAGCCCGGCATTCAGAGTGTGGCTAAAGTTTTCTTCAGACCCTAGGGCGCGCATGGTGCCGAGGGAGAGCACCGAGAGGTTGAGATTTGTGCGGCCAAAGCGACGGTAGTGCATGCTCCGTCAGGAATCTGAACTTTCTAGGGTGTCGTTGCTGGTGGAAGACTTACCCCGATGGATGAAGTCGGAAGGGTTGATGTTGGCCAAAAACGCTTGGAAAGCCTGGGTTTCGGCGGCGTCGGCGTCGGTGTCGACGGGGAGAGAGGCCTCGGCGATGACCTCTTCCATCACCCAGATCGGGGCGTCGAGGCGGAGGGCAATGGCGATCGCATCGCTGGGCCGAGAGTCTAGCTCCCGGCGAATCTCGCCCTTAGAAATGGTCAGCAGGGCAAAGAAGGTGTTGTCTTGCAGGGAGTGAATGACTACCCGCTCAAGGGTCATATCCCACTCGTCGATCAGGTTGACAAATAGATCGTGGGTGAGGGGGCGGGGCGCGGGCTGGTTTTCGAGCACCGCAATGATAGAGTTGGCCTGCTCTTTGCTGATGTAGATCGGTACTTGACGGCGATCGGTCGTATCGCGCAGTAAGATCACCGGAGTTCGCGACATGGCATCGAGGGCAATCCCAGCGACTCTCATTTCAATCATTGGTCTGGCCTCTTAGATCCATTTGACTGGCGTGCTCTAGCGTTACCTAAAGATCTGAAAACGATATCTCTAGTGTACTGGGATGATTGAATACTGGACTATGGGGCAGCTGGGGAGGGAAACCGTCCGTTGGCGGCGGCAAAACAGGCTTCTGGAGCCTATCTAAGCTTATCTGTGGTCTGATCGAATTCGAGATACTCTAAAGAAAAAAACAAAGAAAAAACGTATTGCTCTCAGTATGCCCGGCTCGCGCCCTGGAGAACCCCAAAAAATGTTCAGGATGCGATCGCGCCCCTGGGGTCTGAGGGCAGGCTAAAAATTCTTCAGGTCAGCCATGTTCACCGGACTCATTCAGGCCCAGGGCACCCTATTTCACAAGGGCGACACTCAGGTCTACATTCGCTGGGGGGCCAGTGCTGCCCCCGCCGCCTTTAACCCCGTTGAGCTGGGGGATAGCATTGCCGTAGACGGCATTTGCCTAACGGTGGAGACGATTTTGCCCGATGGCTTTGTGGCGGCGGTATCACCCGAAACGGTCGATCGCACCAGTCTGGGCCAGCTGGCCGACGGCAGCCGGGTCAACCTAGAGTCGTCGCTGCGGGTGGGCAGCAAAATTGGCGGTCACTTTGTTACCGGGCACATTGACGGGCAGGGGCATCTAGAAGCCGCGACGGCCACCGCAGATTCGTGGCGGCTGAGCTTTACCGTGGGCGATCGCCGGGTGGCTCGCTATATCGTGCCCAAGGGCAGCATTGCGGTCAATGGCATCAGCCTGACGGTGGCCGACTGTAGCCCCAGCGGCAACTGGTTTGCCGTGGCGGTGATTCCGGTGACCTACCGCGAGACCACGCTGCAATACCTGCGCCCCGGCCAGGCGGTGAACCTAGAGGGTGACGTACTGGGCAAATATGTGGAGAAGTTTGTGGCTGGGGGGGAGGCGATCGTAGGGGACAGGCGGCCAGAGGGGCGATCAGATGGGCTATCGCTAGACTTTCTGGCCGAACACGGCTATTGATCGCCTAGAGACGCCCCAGCGCCCTGACTCTGATTTTGCCCCTTGATTTTTACCAGAGTCCAGTACTGTCGTGAACTGCAACCCTAGGTCAGCCTGACGGCCATTCCCTAAGCCAGCGCCCCACCGCAGCTCGACCCAGCCCCAGCGGTGCAGCCGTAGCAGTAGGTACGGGTTTGCACCGCTCCAATCAGCTCAAGGGAGTTGGCTGTGAGCAGATCGGCCACGGTCAGCACCTGACCGTGGGTAGACCGGCTAGGTACGGCCTCCATTTGGTTGAAGTCGCAGTCGTAGAGGTTGCCCTTGTAGTCAACCGAGAGCTGCTGGCGGCACATCAGGTTGGCGACGGTGGCGGGGTTGTGGTGGTCGGCTAAAAATTGCAGGTAGGGCCAGTAGAGGTCTTTACCCTCCAGAGAATGCTTGACTCTGCCAATGGGCAGGTTAGTGATGGTATAGAGCTGGTTAAAGGTGATGTCAAAGTGCGATCGCAAATAGGCTGCATAGTCTTGCTGGAGTGCCGCCTGGTTGGGGGTCAGCCTAAACTCGGCACTGCGCGGCACAGGCGGGTTGTAGACCAGGTCTAGCTTCAGCGCCGGGCTGTGGCCGTAGCCCAGCTGGTTGAGACGCTGCAAGCCGCGAATCGAGTCACCGTAGACCCCGGCTCCCCGCTGCTGGTCGACATTGTCTTCGAGGTAGCAGGGTAGCGAGGCCACCACCTGGAGCTGGTGACGGGCAAAGTACTCAGGCAAATTTTCGTAGCCCGGCACCCAAAAAATCGTCAGGTTCGATCGCACTATCACTGTCTTGCCCAGCGATCGAGCCGCCTCTACCAGGGGCCGAAAGCCGTAGTTCATCTCCGGTGCGCCGCCGGTCAGATCGACTGTGGCAATTTGTGGAAACCGATGGAGCAGCTCAATCAGCTGGTCAGTGGTCTGGGGCGAGAGTTCTTCAGTGCGTTTGGGGCCAGCTTCTACATGGCAGTGGGTGCAGGCCAGATTGCACTTGCGACCCAGGTTAATTTGCAGCACCGTCACCGGCAGCTTGCTGAGGGGCTGCCCAAGGCGCTGATCAAAGGGGGTAACCTGATGAACTGGGGATGGGGGAGACTGAACCATGAGCCTACGGCGATAAAACAGCGTCAATTTAACAGGATTTCCGGACACGATGACCCAGCCCCTTGGGTTTGGGCTCAGAGATTACCTCGGGGCAGTCTTTTGAAGGTATCAAGTCCCGCCTGGGCGAGTTTAGATAGGGGGCTGTGGTTTTTCCCTCGGCATAACTCTACCCCTGGGCTTAGATAAAATTTATTAAACCCCATCGACCTGAAAATATCCTGAGATCTAGGCCTAGCCCAGAATGCCATTGGTCTTGGCAAAGCCAGTGGGTAGACTTGACACTAACGCTTTAGCTGCGGCTATGGACTCTCTTCCCGCCGGATTACCCCAGTCTATTTCCCCAGAGGAGTGGGGCAACACCCCGACCAGCATTCAGTCTCTGGTCAGGTCGCTGCTGGCTGCAAATGCGGGAACTGATCCAGATATCCTGGCGCTCCAGGCTCAGATTCAGCGAGAAAAAGCCTTGAATCGGGTTGTCCAGGCGATTCGCAATTCCCTCGATCTTGAGACTGTTTTTGCCACCGCCACCGCCGAAGCGGCCCAGCTGATGGCCCCCCTCGACTGCTATGTCTCGCAGTACATGGCTGAGACCGAGCTGTGGTGTACCGTAGCTGAGTACCGCCATGACCCCAGTTTGCCTCCTACCATCGGGTTTCAGATCGCCGACGCGGGCAACCCGTTCTCGGCGCAGCTCCGCCGTCTAGAGACGGTGTTTTTAGACGATACCAACGCCGTTGAACATGAGGTCAACCGCTCCGTTGCTGAGACTACACCAGGGGCCTGGTTGCTGACTCCGATCGCGGTGGAGGGGCAGATCTGGGGCAGCTTTTCGATGGTGGCGACCCAGCGGCCCCATCGCTGGAGCCGCGACCAGATCGAGCTGGCCCAGGCGATCGCCCACCAGCTTGAAGTGGCGATTCAGCAAGCTCACCTCTACCGTCAGGTGCAGCTTGAGCTAGGCGAACGCCACCGGGTCGAGGCCGCTCTCAAAGAAAGCCAGGCCCGCTGGCAGGCGGTGGCGGCCAATCTGCCGGGGGCAATTTTTCGCTACCGGCTCAATCTCGACGGCACCGACAGCGTACTCTACATGAGCCCTGGCTGCACCCGTCTGTGGGAGGTAGAACCAGAGGCTGTGGTAGCCGATGCCAGCATTTTGTGGGCCATGGTGCACTCCGATGACCGGCCCGCCATGTACGCTTCTGTGCTGGCCTCGGCCCAAGCCCTCACCCCTTGGCACTTCGCCTGGCGCATTACCACTCCTTCAGGGCTAGAAAAGTGGCTTGAAGCCAGCGGCCAGGCCATCCGTGAGGCCGACGGTGGCACCCTGTGGGACACCCTCATTCTTGATGTTACCGATCGCAGAAAAGCCCAGATCGCGCTTCAGACTAGCGAAATTCGCTTCCAGAGTCTGGCGGACAACGTCCCTGGAGTGCTCTATGGCTATCGTTTGCGGCCTGACGGCAGTGACCAATTTGTCTATATCAGCTCTGGGTTTCGCGACGTCTACGGTTTTGAGCCCGACGGGGCGCTCATCGATACCAGCGTGGTGTGGGACCTGATTCACCCCGACGACATTGCCCACCTGCGGCAGACTATGGAGGTTTCTTGTCGCACCCTAGAGACCTGGCGGGTTGAGTACCGGGCGATCATTCCAGCCGGGGTGGTGAAATGGCTCCAGGTCGTCGCCCGCCCCACGGCCCAGCCCAACGGTGACGTGGTCTGGGATGGGTTGATCATCGACATTAGCGATCGCAAGCAGGCAGAAGCCGCCCTTGCCGCCAGCGAGCGCAAGCTTGCCACCCTGATCGACAACCTGCCCGGCTACGTCTACCGGGTGCGCAACGACCCAAACTACACCCCCGACTTCATCAGCCAGGGGGTAGAGGCGATTACCGGCTATGCCGTTGAGGAGTATCTGGTCAGCCGCACCATCTCCTGTGGGCAAGAGATTCACCCCGACGATGGTGAGCGGGTTTGGGAACAGGTACAGCAGGGGTTGGCTAATCGGCGGCCCTACGAGTGCGAATACCGCCTGATCACCAAGGCTGGCGCAGAAAAGTGGGTCTGGGAGCGGGGCCAGGGCACCTACGACAGCAACGGCATTTTGCTCTACCTAGAGGGCTTCGTCACCGACATCAGCTGCCAAAAGCAGGCCGAAGCCGCCCTGCGAGAAAGCGAAGCCCGCTATCGGCTGCTGGCCGAAAACACCAACGATCTGGTCTGTCTCCACAGTCGTCAGGGTGAGTACCTCTACGCCAGCCCCTCCTGCTATGCGCTGCTGGGCTATCACTACGAAGCCATGCGGGGACAGCCCCTAGATCAGTTTGTCCACCCTGACGATGGCGATCGCCTCTGGGCTGAGGTGGCGATCGCCGTCGCTGGCGACAAGGCCAACCCCGTCACCTACCGAGTTCGCCACAGCCGGGGCCACTACCTGTGGTTTGAGACCCTGATCCGAGCCATTGTCAATGGGGTTGGGCAAGTGGTGCAGCTCCAGACCACCTCCCGCAATGTCACCGACCGGGTCCGCACCCAACAGCAGCTAGAGCACGATGCCCTGCACGACGTCCTCACCGGACTGCCCAACCGCCACCGCCTGATGGCTTGCCTTGGCCAAGCCATTGCTCGCTCTCAATCCGACCCCAGCTATTGCTTTGGGGTGCTGTTTCTCGATCTCGATCGCTTCAAGGTGATCAACGACAGCCTGGGGCATCTGGCGGGCGACCAGCTGCTGATCGAGATTGCGGCCAGGCTCAAAGCCACCCTGAGACTGGGCGACCTGGCGGCGCGCCTGGGCGGAGACGAGTTTGTGGTGCTGATGCGCCAGCTCGACCAGACCACCAATCAGGCTGAGGCCGCCATCGCCCAGGCCGAGCGGATTTTTGCTGCCCTGGTGGCTCCCTTCACCGTGGCCGGGCGCGAAATATATGCCACTGCCAGCATTGGCGTGGTGCTGGGCCACCGGAGCTACGGACAGGCCGAGCACCTGCTGCGCGATGCCGACATTGCCATGTACCGGGCCAAGGCCAGGGGCAAGGCCCGGTACGAAATTTTTGACGCCCAGATGCACATTCAGGCCGTGACCCGGCTGCATTTAGAAAGTGATCTGCGGCGGGCGATCGCCCAGGGCAATATGCTGCTGCACTACCAGCCCATTGTCGCCCTAGACAATGGTGCCGTGGTGGGTTTTGAAGCCCTGACCCGCTGGCAACATCCCAGCCGGGGCACTGTGCCCCCTTGTGACTTTATCCCCCTAGCTGAAGAACTGGGGCTGATCAGTCGGCTCGACTACTGGGCCATGACCACCGCCTGCCAGCAGATGGCCCATTGGCAGCGTCAGTTCCCTGCCCTGGGGCCGTTGACCATCAGTGTCAACCTGTCAGCCCAAGATCTGCGCCAGCCCGATTTGCTCACCACCCTCGATCGGGTGTTAGCCAACAGCACCCTGCCTGGCCCTTGTCTCATTCTAGAAATTACTGAGAGCATGCTGATTGACGATATTGAGGCCACCATTGAGTTGCTGGCGCAAATTCAAACTCGCGGCGTACAGATTAGCATTGACGATTTTGGCACTGGTTATTCATCCCTGAGCTATCTGCATCGGCTGCCGGTCAACTACCTCAAGGTCGATCAATCTTTCGTGGCCCAGGCCCAGGCGGGCCTGCCCAACCACCCCATTGTCGCTACCATCATGGCTCTGAGTAACGAGCTAGGCTTGGCCACCATTGCCGAGGGCGTAGAGACCGACTACCAGCGCGACTATCTGCGTCAGCTGGGTTATAGCCTGGGCCAGGGATACCTGTTCTCTCGGCCCCTAGACGCAGATGCGGCCAGACATTTGCTGGCTCAGGCCTGCCACAATGATGCCGTTTAGGGAGCTAGCCTGACTTGGTCACGCCCCTCGTCTTTGGCCTTGTAGAGAGCATTGTCTGCCAGTTTTACCAGCGCCGCAGGGCTGCCCTCTAGGCCACTGGGGGTCATGCTGGCTACCCCCAGGCTCATGGTCACCACTTTGGCCACCGTAGACCCAGCGTGGGGAATGCGATGGCTGCGCACCAGCAGGCGGATTTCCTCGGCGACTGCCTCGGCTCCTTTGAGATCGGTATTGGGTAAGACAATGACAAATTCTTCGCCACCGTAGCGGGCCACCAAGTCGCCGGGGCGTTTGGCGGCTCGGCTCAAAGTACGGGCCACTAACTGTAGACAGTTGTCGCCCGCCTGGTGGCCGTAGCGATCGTTAAACCCCTTGAAGCAGTCGATGTCGGCCATGATCACAGCCAATGGCCCCTGTTCTCGACTCATGCGGCGCCATTCTTGATCGAGGTGTTGCTCAAAACGGCGACGGTTGGCCACACGGGTGAGACCGTCGAGGTAGGCCATTTTCCTGAGCCGCTGGTTGGCTAGGGTGAGGTCTTGGTGTAGCTTGGCCTGCTGAATGGCAATGCCCACCTGGGTGGACAGACTCTGCAACAGCCGCACATCTGAAGTCCGCCAAGCTCGGGGCGATCGGCACTGATGGGTAATCAGCAACCCCCATAGAGTATTGTCCTTTAGCAGAGGCACCACAATCTCCGCCTGGATTTGAAAATATTCTAAAAACCCCAGGTGGCTAGGGGGCAGGTTTTGGGCGTAGATGTCTTCAACTGCCAGCCCCCGCCCGGCCCGATAGTGGCTGAGAAAGGTTTCGCTCACTGACCAAGGATCGCGCAATGTCCAGCCCAGCATACTGGGGTAGTCGGGAGAGCAGGCTTCTTGAATCACCTCGCCGCCCATGTCGGGGCCGCACTGGATGACAATGACCCGGTCAGCCTCAATAAACTCTTTCACTGAGCTCACGGTCTGGGCCAAAATGCTGTCGAGATCGAGCAGATGGCGAATGCGCTGGGCGATTTCGGCCACCAGTCGCTCCCGCTGGAACTGGAGCTTAATTTCGGCTTCGGCTCGCTTTTGGCGAGTGATGTCGAGGGTGACACCGGCCAGCCGAGGCGGTGGCTGACCGTGATCAAACACCTGGCCTCGGGCCGACAGCCAGCGGGTGCGATCGCCTTGATAGCACACGCGAAACTCAATCTCGTAGCGCTGCCCGTGGCGAATGGCGTGCTGTAGGGCCTGGTTTACCGTGGCCTGGTCATCGGCGTGCAGATAGGTAAACAGGCTGTCGTAGCTGCCGTCAAATTCGCCGGGGGCCAGCCCCAGCAGCCGTTCTTGCCCTTCAGAGATAACGATTACGCCCTGGGAGAGATCCCAGTCCCAGGTGCCCATTTGGGCTCCTTCTATGGCCAAGGCTAGTCGCTCTTGCTGTTGCTGAAACAGGGCCGCAGTGTAGTGACAGGCCGTCAGCTCTGCGGTGTAGCCGTTGATCTGTCCAGGGGCGGCAGCCAGGGTATAAAACTCTCCATGGCTTAGCAGCCCCAGCCAGTGGTGGGCTTGGTCAACGATAGGCTGGAAGGGCTGATCGGGGTGCGGGTCGCCAAACACTAAGGGCCAAGCCAGGGGAGTGCCTAGGGCTTGTAGCTGGGCGAGGGGGGTCATCCACTTCTCGGCGGGGGTTTGGCTAAAGTCGACCTGGTTACCAGCGGCTTGGGCGGCATTCTCGTAGTTAAAGATGCCAACCAGGGTGCCGCCCCGGTTAACTAAGGCGTAAGTTTTAGCGGCATTTGCCATGGCAGACAACACCTGTTGCAGCGTGTCATCTACCTTCACCGTCAGGGGCGATAGATCGATCACAGCGGCGGCTGGAACAGGTTTTGCCAGGTCATTGTCAAGCACAGCTCAGGCGCTCAGAAGGGAGTTGGTACTTGTAACCATGGGACATTGCTGCGCCGTTGCGGTTATCGGTCTACAACGGCGACAGCCCTACCTCTAGGAGTAGTACTGGTTATACCAGTATTGAACCCTGGGGCGCTTAGAGTTCCCGAATCGGGGCTAGTTTGGCCATACATTGAGGTGGACTTAACAATCCTGGGCGCAGAAAGGTTGCGTAACTTTACGGGAATTAGGGGCCAATAGAATTAGGGGCCAATAGTTTTCTCCGATCGTTTGGGCTTTTGAAGGGATGAGATTTTCATCTGGGGAGTTCTCTATACTTAAAAGAGTATGTTGAGTGAGCCTGAGCCCCTGTCTGACCTGTCGCCGATTCAGCATGAGACCCTAGAACTGCTGGAATGGCCTCGGCTATGCCAGCACCTGTCGACCTTTGCCGCTACGAAGATGGGTGCTTTGGCCGCCCAGCAATTGAGTCTGCCCGATTCCCAAGCGACCAGTACCCACCTGCTGGCTCAAACCCAGGAGGTCTATGACCTCGATCAGCGCAACGATACCCTCAACTTTGGCGGGGTTCGCGATATTGGCCCAGCCCTAGAGCGGGCCTATCGTCAGGGGCTGCTGGGGGGCGAAGAGCTGCTGGCGATCGCCACTACCCTGGCCGGTGCCCGCCAGCTGCGCCGCACCATCGACAGCCAGCCGCCCGAAGATCTGCCGGTGCTGCAAGCCCTGGTGGCCGATCTGCGCACCCATCCCGACCTAGAGCAGCAGATCTACCACTGCATTGACGATCGCGGCGATGTGACCGACCGGGCCAGCCCTAAACTCGGGGGCATTCGCGATCGCCTCAAGGCCACCCGTCAAGACATTCAGCAGCGGCTCCAGCGCATTCTCCAGCGTCAGGCTGGGGCCATGCAAGAGCCCCTGATCACCCAGCGGGGCGATCGCTTTGTGCTGCCGGTCAAAGCGCCCCAAAAAGACGCCGTACCGGGCATTGTGCACGACGCCTCGGCCAGTGGTGCCACCCTCTACATCGAGCCCCAGGCCGTGGTGGAGCTGGGCAACCGCCTGCGCCAGCTCCTGCGCCAAGAAAAAACTGAAGAAGAAGCAGTGCTGCGCCAGCTCAGCCAGGCCGTAGCCGAGGTCTACGACGACCTCGCTGAGCTGGTGGCCATCGTCACCGCTCTCGATCTGGCCTGTGCCCGTGCCCGCTACTCTTTGTGGCTAGGGGCCAACCCGCCCCGCTTTATCAAACCCTACGAGCAGACCACCCTGCGAGAGCTGCGCCACCCGCTGCTAGTGTGGCAGCAGCGCCACGAACAGGGGCCAACCGTCGTGCCCACCACGCTGCTGATGCGCCCAGAGCTGCGGGTGGTAGCGATCACCGGGCCAAATACCGGAGGCAAAACCGTCACCCTCAAAACCCTTGGCTTAGCGGCGCTCATGGCCCGCGTCGGCCTCTTCGTACCCGCCCGCGAGCCGGTGGAGCTGCCCTGGTTTGATCAGGTGCTGGCTGACATCGGCGACGAGCAATCTATCGAGCAGAGTCTCTCCACGTTTTCGGGCCATATTCGCCGCATTGGGCGAATTTTGGCAGCCTTAGGGCCTAGGGAAGAGGGTGAGATCGAGGCTCCTAAAGGGGACTGGGATGACCCTAACCAGCCTCTAGATCCCACTCCATCACTACGCCCTTACCCCATCACCAACGACCTCATCCTTCTCGACGAGGTGGGTGCGGGCACCGATCCTACCGAGGGCACGGCTCTCGCCATTGCGCTACTCAAGGATTTGGCCAGCCGAGCCCGGCTGACCATGGCCACCACCCACTACGGCGAACTCAAGGCGCTGAAGTATCAAGACCCACGGTTTGAAAATGCCTCAGTGGAGTTTGATGAGGCCACTCTGTCGCCCACCTACCGGCTGCTGTGGGGTATTCCCGGTCGGTCAAACGCCCTGGCCATTGCCCGGCGTCTGGGCCTAGATGCCGTCGTGGTCGATGAGGCCGCAGCCCTGATGGCCATTGGCTCTAGCGACGATGTCAACCAGGTGATTGCCGGTCTCGAAGCCCAGCGCCGCGACCAGGAGGAAAAATCCCAGGCGGCGGCGGATCTGCTGGCCGCTACCGAAAAGCTCCACAACGAGGTGCAGCGTAAGGCCGACCTGCTGCGCGAGCGTGAGCAAGATCTCAAGCTTCAGCAGCAGCAGGCGGTACAGCAGGCGATCGCCGAAGCCAAGCGCGACATTGCTAAGGTAATTCGTCGCCTGCAGCAGGGCGACGCCACCGCTCAAGATGCCCAGCGGGCCACGGCGGCGGTGGATGCGATCGCCGCAGCCCACCTGCCCGCTGCCCCCAGCCCCACGAAACCGGGTTATCGGCCCGCGGTGGGCGATCGCATCCGCATTCCCAGCCTCGGGCAGACCGCCGAGGTGCTCACCGCCCCCGACGACGACCACCGCATTACCGTGCGCTTTGGCCTGATGAAAACCACCGTCAGCCTGGCCGACATCGAGTCGCTGCGGGGCGAAAAGGCCGAGGTGCCGGTAAAAGTCAAACCCGTAGACACCGTACCCCCGCCCCAGGCGGCCCCGCCCGCCCCCGCCGTGCGCACCAGCCGCAACACAATCGACCTGCGGGGCATGCGGGTGGCCGAGGCCGAATCGGTAATCGAAGAGGCAATCGCCAAAGGCAGCGGTGCTCTGTGGATCATTCACGGCCACGGCACCGGCAAGCTCAAGGCTGGCGTGCACGAGTACCTCAAGCGCCACCCCCAAATTCAAAAGTTTGAGCCCGCTGCCCAGGCTGACGGTGGTACTGGGGTGACCCTAGCTTACTTTTAGAGCCTAGCGGCGAAACACAAACAGGTTGCCCGTGGCCCCGCGCCCAAACCGCAGATCTTCATCTAAGTAAGAGGTAATCCACAGTGCCTCCTGGCGGAGAAATTCGAGTACCGGCACCGTGATCTGGGGCAGGTGCAGCCCGGCAATGCCGAGTAGGCGGGTCGCCTGCACGCTAAACGCGCCAAAACTGACCCGAGCACTTTCGCCCTCGTCGTAGGGTTGCCAAATGCCCTGGGCCGTAGCGGTGATCTCGCCCCACAGCGGCAGAGAAATCACTGCGCCGTTTTCGGTGCCAATGGCAGCGCCGTTGTCTTCGGGGTCGGTCAACCGCTGCCACACCCGCCGAATGCCTATAGGTAAGGGGATCTGGCGGCCAATACGCCGGGTTACCACCGTGCCTCTGGAGGCATAGACCAGTGCCCATGACCCCAGCAGCAGGGGCCAGTGCTCTTTTCGCAGCGGTTGGTCGATGGGGGTGAGCCCCTCTAGCTCACAGATAATCTGGTCGATAGCAGGGTGCTCAGCCGGGAGAATGGCGTCTTCAGGATCGAGGGCATCGATCTGTTGGATCAGCAATTTTTTGAGCTGGGTGCGGCGTTGGGAGATCAGAGTCATGGTGATGAAAACAGTGATGGGGTGGCCGGTGATGGCCTAGGTCTAGAGCTTTAGGATACCCAGCGACGATCATCTCAGCGTTCCTAAAACTGGGCAATTCCTCCAGTCGGATCTGCCCGGCACAACTGCGTTGACTTTTGTAAGATGACCCCAGCACCCCATCGCACTTCCATCGCACCGCAGGAGAACCACTTAGCCCATGGAACGATTTAACCTCAAGGGATTTCGGCGCTTTTGGGCGATCGCCCGCTCCTACTGGCTAGGCGACGAAAAGTGGAAAGCTGGGGGGCTGCTGCTACTGATTGCGGTGTTTTTGCTGGGCTACACCGGCCTCAGTGTGGTGCTCAACAACAAGCGCGGCGTGCTGATCTCGGCCCTGTCGGCCCAAGACGAAGCTCGGTTTTGGGAGACGGTGCTGGTGTTCATTGGGGTGCTGGTGGCCTACGCGCCGCTGATGGCCGGGTACGACTACCTGCAAAAGCGCCTGGGGTTAGAGTGGCGCCGCTGGCTGACGGGGCGGTTTGTGGGCGATTATTTTGGCGATCGCGCCTTCTACGACATTCAGCAGTTCCAGCCCGACATCGACAACCCTGACCAGCGCATCGCCGAAGACGTCAAAAACTTCACCCAGCAGTCGTTGGCCCTATGTTTGGTGGTGGTCAGTTCGGTGCTTCAGGTGATCGCCTTTAGCGGCGTGCTGTGGGGTATTTCTAAGTCGCTGGTGGGGTTTCTGGTGCTCTATGCCCTGCTGGGAACAGTAGTCACAGTGGGGATCTTTGGCCAGCCCCTGGTGCGGCTGAACTTTGAGCAGCTTAAGCGCGAGGCCAACTTTCGCTTTAGTCTGGTGCGCATTCGCGAAAACGCCGAAGCGATCGCATTCTATCGGGGCGAGGCCCAGGAAACCGAGCAGGTCAACCACCGCTTTATGGCCGCCTTTGACAACTTCAAAAAGCTGATTGTGTGGGAACTCGGGCTCAACGCCCTGACCAACGCCTACGAGTTTATTCCCTTTGTGCTGCCTGCGATCGTCGTTGCTCCCGCCGTCTTTGCAGGCGATCTTGAGGTAGGCAAAGTGTCGGAGGCCCAGGGGGCGTTTATGCGGGTGTTCTTTTCGCTCAATGTGGTGGTGGCGCGGTTCTCAGAGCTAACCTCCTTTGGGGCGGGCATCGATCGCCTCTACAGTTTTGCCGAAGCCCTCAACCATGGGGAGATCCGCAGAGAGTCTGAGCCAGAACAGTCAGAGAAGTCAGATCCTGATGCATCCCCAGACGGCTCAACCGCCTTAGATCGCCCCACCATCGCCATCGAAACGGCTGAGTCCCTAGCGCTAAAAGATTTCACTCTGCAAACCCCCAACTACCAGCGCACCCTGGTCGAAAACCTCTCTGTCAATATTCCCGACAAAACCGGACTGCTGATCGTGGGGCCGAGCGGCTGTGGCAAAAGCTCTCTCCTGCGGGCGATCGCCGGTCTCTGGCAGTCCGGCAGCGGCACTATTCATCGCCCCGCCCTCGACGACATTTTGTTTTTGCCCCAAAAGCCCTACATGATTCTTGGCACCCTGCGGGATCAGCTACTGTACCCCCACACTGGCCAAGACATCGCCGACACCACTCTGCAAGAAACCCTGGAAAAAGTAAACCTGCCTGATCTAGGCGATCGCTTTGGCGGCTTTGATGCCGTAGAAGAATGGGGCGACGTGCTCTCGCTGGGTGAACAGCAGCGGCTGACCTTTGCCCGTATTCTTCTACAACGGCCTGCCTTTGCCATCCTCGACGAAGCCACCAGCGCCCTAGATCTGGCCAACGAAGCCAAACTCTACGACCATTTGCGCCACACCGGCACTACCTTCGTCAGCGTCGGCCACCGCGAATCGCTCCATGAGTATCACCAAAACCGCCTCGAACTGGGCGAAGATCACACCTGGAGTCTAAAAGCTCCCGACCCAGCCACGGCAGAGAAAACCCTTGAAATTCCCAAAATTGCATGACATTCAGCCACCGATTTCGTGGTCATTGCTACCGATCGCCCCGAAGCTAGTGCATACCCTTAACCAGAGTTAAAAGATAGGGAGTGAAGCGCTATCTGTACGTCAGGAGATTGCTAGACCAGCCGACAACAGCTTTACTCCAGGGGCTGTCAATGCTCGAGAGAGGGTGCTGCCTACCGTTGAGAACGCTGTTTTTCAGCAGTCGCCTCAGGTCGCCGACTAGAGCTGGGCAGTTCTTAAGTTTTCACAATCTATAGAATCCTTGCCCAGCCTACGTCCTTGGGCCGATGGCGAGAGATAGCTTGGTGAATGAGAGGGAATGGAGGGCATATTCGAATAAGGTGGCTAAGATGGATGAATTGCAAACCAAAATTTAAGCATCCTATTTAGTTTCTTAAGAATGAATTAATTTTTTGGGCTACAATTTTTATGGGTAACGAGGAGTGTCGTTATGTTTGTCAGACTTGCCGAGCAGCATCGCCAATTTGTTAAAGACCTGGTCATGAACCTGCAGGCCCTAGCTACGGTGCTTGAAGGCATGGGCTACCTGGCGTCTTGCTACACCTGCGGAGGGCAAATGAACAGTGCCTCCTTTATGGTGAGCCTGGGAGATGACCATTTGATTCGCTTCTTAGTGTCTGACTACGGCATCACCTGGACGGAAATGCGCGACGATCGCGAACTCATGAAGCTAGAAGGGGCCGAAGCCATCCACCAGCTCCAGGAGTTAGCCACGTTGGTGAAGTTTCGCATTCAGCCTAGCGACTCTACCAAGGCAGTGCCCACCCAGGTTTAGAGTCCCTGATTCATTTTGGCGTTGAGTTCTACGTACATTTCCCCGGTTGGGGAGCTGCACCGATGGCCACCAGCGGTGTTTTTTGCTTTAGAGCCTCAGCTTGACCTAGAAAGAAAATACGAGCTTGAGTCTAGAGAGGGTTGCCGCTGTAGGGTAGGCATTGCCTACCCTTTGGAGTAGCTATTTTCTAGAAATCGCCTCAAGCACCAGGGTGGTGTGGCCAGATCCCAGAGTTCTATAGCCCATTGGCCACGGACTATAGATACTAAGGGCAGACCTCTGATCTCTACAGCAAACCTGCGGTGGTTTAGGCTGGTACCACGGTACGCTCTACCCCCGCCAGGCCAAAGGCGTTGTGCACGGCGCGCAGGGCGGTTACCCCTTCATCTTCGGCCACCAGACAGCTAATTTTAATCTCTGAAGTGGCAATCATTTGTAGATTGATGCCCTGCTCTGAGAGCGCCTTAAACATGCGTGCCGCTACGCCGGGGGCGTAGATCATGCCGGTGCCGACTACGCTCACCTTAGCGATCGCCTCATCTACCGCCACACCGCCAAAGCCTAGCTCTGCTGCCGCTGCCTCAACCACCGTCTGCGCCGTCTGGGCATCGCCCTGGGCCACGGTAAAGGCAATGTCGCGGGTGGCCTGGCCCTGCACCAGCCGACAGCGCTGGGACTGAATGATCATGTCTACGCTGACGCCGTGGGTAGCCAGCAGCTGAAAGATGTGGGCCGCCATGCCGGGGCGATCGGGCACATGACGAATGGCTACCCGCGCCTGTTTGGTATCTAGGGCCGCGCCGCGCACCTCAGGGGCCTTAGCACTAGGGGTGGGCTCGCCCTGGGGCATGGGCGAGGAGGTGACATCAAAGGCCTCACAGAGTACCGCAATGGCGCGATCGCAGTCTTCCACGGCAATGGTGCAGCTCACCTTGACCTCAGAGGTAGAGATCAGCTGGAGGTTAATACCCGCCGCCGCCAGGGATGAAAACATCTTGGCGGCTACCCCCGGTCGGCCAATCATGCCTGCCCCAGCGATGCTGATCTTGGCCATCTGCTGGTCGACCATCACCTCTGCTTGGGTGGTGTCGGTGGGGTCGCTGCGTAGGGCAGGGGCGATCGCCACCGACACCGCCTCGGCCCGAGCCAAGTTGCCCTTTACCATGGTGAAGGCGATGTCGTTGGTGTTGCCCTCATGGATCGACTGAATAATCAAATCTACGTTCAGCGCCTGGGTCGCCAGCTCGCCAAACAGCCGGGCGGCAATGCCGGGGCGATCGGGAATGCGCAGCAGGGCCACCTTGGCCTGGTCGGTGTCAAACTCCACCGCGTCTACGGGCTGGGCTAGTTCTAAGCCCTCTAGGGGGCGGGGCTGGGGTCGAGGCGAGACCACTCTAGTGCCGGGCTCATCGGTCCAGCTCGATCGCACCACCAGCATCACCCCGTAGTTGCGGGCAATTTCTACCGCTCGGGGGTGCAGCACCTTGGCACCTAGGCTGGCCAGCTCCAGCATTTCATCGCTGGTAATTTCCTCCATGAGCTGGGCTTCGGGCACCAGGCGCGGGTCGGTGGTGAGAATGCCCGGCACATCGGTGTAGATTTCACATTTTTCTGCCGTCAGCGCCGCCGCTAGGGCTACCGCCGAGGTGTCAGACCCGCCCCGGCCCAGGGTAGTGATTTCTAAATCAGAGGTCTCACTAATGCCCTGAAACCCCGCCACCACAATCACCTTGCCTTCCTTGAGGTGGCGCTGGAGGCGATCGGTTTTGATTTTGAGAATGCGGGCACGGGTGTGCTCTGCCTCGGTGACAATGCCCACCTGGGCACCGGTCAGCGAGATAGCCTCTTGACCTAGCGCATGGAGAGCCATGGTCAGTAGGGCGATCGTAACCTGCTCTCCGGTCGACAGCAGCATATCCATCTCGCGACGGCTGGGCTGATCGGTAATGTCGGCAGCCAGCTTTACCAGACCGTCGGTGGTCTTGCCCATGGCCGACACCACCACCACCACATCGTGGCCAGCCTGCACCGTCGCCTTTACCCGCTGAGCCACCGCTTGAATGCGCTCTACGGTGCCAACGGAGGTGCCCCCATATTTCTGTACGATCAGCGCCATGGTTCTGCTATCTACCTCTTCACGACTCCCCGGCCAGCCCGTCTTGATCCCTAGATCTCGTCATCAATCCCCAGAAGTATTTATCTCAATCAGCGATCGCGATTGCCGGGGCTCAGTGTTGCCAGTGCGGGCCGCTCAGGCCCATTCCTAGGGGAGATATTACCTGAAGCGATCGGGTTCAGCGCTCCCAGGCAACAACAAAAATCCCAAAGTTCTAGCTTCCCCGCTCTGCCTTGGCGGTCAAAATTGATCTTGGCAAGTCGAAGCGAGCTCAAAAGCCAGATCTTTCATTTTATCAGCCTATCTTCCCGCTTCATCAGCTCTTGGTTAACTTGCTTTAATCTTGACCCTTGTGCAGGGATATAACACAGCGCACAGAATTTAGCGGTATCCTGCTTTATAACAAAAAGTAACAAACTGCCAACCCGGTATAGACATGCAGACTGTTCCCCGTACCCTTGATTCCGACCCGATCGACCAGAGCCGCATCTCTGAAGCACCCAGTGCTGTGCTTGAGGTGCCGCCGGTCACCCCTGGTAAGCACCAGGTCGTCATCATTGGGGGCGGCTTTGGCGGTCTCTATGCGGCTCAGCAGCTGGGTCGCGCTGACGTGGAGGTAACGCTCATTGACAAGCGCAACTTTCACCTGTTTCAGCCGCTGCTTTATCAGGTGGCGATGGGTGGCCTCTCGCCGGGAGATATTGCCTCGCCGCTACGGGGCATTCTCAGCGCTCAAAAAAATACTCGGGTGCTAATGGGCGAAGTCACTGATGTTGATGCCGTTGGGCAGCGAGTTACCCTCAAGGATGGGCGCACAGTTCCCTACGACAACTTGATCGTGGCCACGGGCATGAGCCACTTTTACTTTGGCCGCGACGACTGGGCTGAGACCGCCCCTGGGCTCAAGACCGTAGAAGACGCCCTAGAGATGCGGCGACGCATTTTTGCCGCCTTTGAAAAGGCCGAAAACACCAGCGACCCAGACCTTAAGAAAAGCCTGCTGACCTTTGTGATTGTTGGGGGTGGCCCTACCGGAGTAGAGCTAGCCGGTTCTCTGGCAGAGTTGGCCTACCACACCCTCCGCAACGACTTTCGCCACATTGACACCACCGCCACCCGCATTTTGCTGGTAGAAGGCATGGATCGGGTGTTGCCGCCCTTTCCGACCGAGCTATCGGCCCGAGCCCAAAAAGACCTTGAGAACATGGGGGTCGAGGTAATGACCAAATCCCTGGTGACTGACATTCAGGGGCACCAGATTACGCTCAAACAGGGTGATGAAGTGCTTTCGCTGAGTGCGGGTACGGTACTGTGGGCTGCCGGAGTGCGCGACCCCGGCATGGGTGGTCTACTGGCCGATCGCACCGGGGCCGATCGCGATCGCTCGGGTCGCGTGATCGTCAGCAGCGACCTCAGCCTGCCCACCTATCCCAATATTTTTGTGGTGGGTGATCTGGCCCACTTTGCCCACCAGAGCGATGACGTCGCCTCCCCAGATGGGAATCGCCCGCTGCCGGGGGTGGCCCCTGTGGCTATGCAGGAGGGCAAATATGTCGCCAAACTGATTCAAAAGCAGCTCAACGATGAAACGCTGCCACCCTTTGAATACAAGGATGGTGGCAGTCTAGCGGTGATCGGTCGCCATGCCGCCGTGGTCAACCTGCCCTGGGCCAAGCTCACCGGCTTTCCTGCCTGGTTTGTCTGGCTATTTGTACACATCTTTTACCTGATCGAGTTTGACAACAAACTCATGGTGATGACCCAGTGGGGCGCCAACTACCTCACCCGCAAACAGGGGTCTCGCCTGATTACCGAAAAGGTGATAGAAAAAGTCGAAGCCCCAGAATAGCCTTGGGAAGAATTTCCTACACCAGCCGGTCAATCCGGTACAGTAGCTTAAAGGCTCTCGTACCCCTCCATGACCACGACCAAACTCAAGCCCGATTGGGCTGGCGACGACCTGCTCTCGCGCCTTGTCAACCGCGCTATTCAAACCCCGGCCCTCTACGCGCTGATGAAGCGCCAGGCCCGCCAGGTGATGATCAAAACCGCCGAGAAAAATGACATTCCCTGGCGGCAGACCTGCGTGGCGCTGGATACGCCCGAGATGCGCCAGCGGATGGACGAGCTGACCAACCCAAGCCTAGTCTACCCCGACTACTACCAGGTGCCCTTTCACGCCTACAGCGAGGGCAACCTATGCTGGCAGGCGGCATTTGAGGCTGCCCCCGCTACCTACGCCATGGCCCTACGGGTCTGGCCCCAGGAGGATCTATCCTGGCAGGAGGCCCAGGCACGGCTACGGCAGAGCTTTTTGGACATCCTTGACCAGCACGGCCCCAATCAGGTCAGCGACATTCTCGACATCGGCTGCTCGGTCGGTATCTCGACGGTGGCTGTCCACCGCCACTACGCCCAAAAGAACTCTGTCTGTACCGTCGGTCTTGATCTATCGCCCTATATGCTGGCCGTCGCCCAGGCCCAAGATACCCAGCACGAGATTGCCCAGTGGGTACATGCCGCCGCCGAAGCGACCGGGTTCTCCGATGAGTCTTTCGATGTAGTCACTATGCAGTTTGTCGCCCACGAGCTGCCCCGCTCTGCCACCCAGGCCATCTTCAAAGAGATCTTGCGGGTACTGCGTCCTGGCGGTGCCCTAGCAATTGTAGACAACAACCCCCAGTCCCCAGTGATTCAAGCTCTGCCCCCGGTGCTGTTTACTCTCATGAAAAGTACGGAACCCTGGAGCGACGACTACTACACCTTTGACCTCGAAACGGCCCTGGTGCAAGCTGGGTTTGAGCCGCCTATGATGCGGCCTAGTGATCCACGGCATCGCACCCTCATTGCCCGCAAACCTCATATCTACGCAACGTAACTGGAGTATGAGTTGTGGTGCTGTGTCCTGAATCTGGTGGCACCTAGCCACTGTCTGGTGGATGGCCCAGGAGGCTACCTCTGTTTTTTAGCACTCAGCTCAAGCTGACGTGCCAAGCTGACGTTGGGCGATCGCCCCATTGCTGAGATTAAAAACGCCCAGGCGATCGCCGCCGCCTTGGGCAACAATCTGGGGAGGCAGTTCATTTAGGCTGATGCCCAGGGTGAGAGCAACATCGAGATCAGACCGGGTCGCCTGGTCGAGCTGGCCGACATGGGCCAGTACAGCAGCAAATAGGAAAACTAGCCCAGCACCCTCGCCCTGGGATCAGGTCTCTCTACGGCATACTATAGGGTCGTTGCTAGCCACTGACACCGCGCCTGAAGCCTATGCCAGACCATGTTCCTTGCCTAATTTCGCCACCGCTGCCAACGGTCTGGCCTCGCTTCGATCGCCCCCTACAGCTGGGAGTAATGGCCTCGGGCAACGGCAGCAACCTGGAGGCGATCGCCCAGGCCATTCATCAAGGCGACCTCCAGGCCCAAATCCAAGTGGTGATCTATAACAATCCTGGTGCCAAAGTGGCCGAGCGGGCCGAGCGGTTGGGTTTACCAGTGGTGTTGCTCAACCACCGCCAGTACCCCAGTCGCGAGGCGCTGGATGGCGACATCGTGCAAACCCTGCGCGCCCATGGGGCCGATTGGGTCATCATGGCCGGCTGGATGCGCTGTGTCACCGCCGTGCTGATCGACGCCTTTCCCCAGCGGGTGCTGAATATTCACCCCAGTCTGCTGCCCAGCTTTCCGGGTATTAAAGCCGTCGATCAAGCCCTGGCGGCGGGGGTGACTGTAGCGGGCTGCACCGTGCACCAGGTAGAGCTGGCGGTAGACAGTGGCCCAGTGATCATGCAGGCGGCGGTGCCCGTGCAAGCGGAGGATACTGCCGCTACCCTCCAGGCGCGCATTCAGCAGCAAGAGCATTGTATCTACCCAGCGGCGATCGCCCTAGCAGCCCTCAAGCTCAAAGCCTAGGGCCATTTCCACCACAAGCGGGCGTTGCCATGGCCCATGCCCAAAAGTACCCGCTCGGGTGACGGCACCCCCAGGGTACACATTCCACAATAGGCTCAACCCCAAGGGCAAAAGCGTGAGACCTCTGCAAGGCTGCGGCCCCTGGGTATTGATCCTTTTTTGTGAGATAACGCCCCATGGAAATTACAACCTTTGAACTGCTGGTCAAGCGCATTGCCCCTCCCCCTGCCAACGCCACCCTGGCCCGCCGGGTGATCCAGGGCTATTTTTTGACCCTCTCCAACCTGGAAGATCGCGACTTGACCTATCAGCTTGAGTTCCACGTCAGCCGCCCCAGCCCAGCCAACGCCAACCGCAGTTTGGCCGGCAATGCCGTAGTGGCCTTTGACACCGCCGGGGCCAACAGCTTTCTAGCGCTAAACGCGGTCACCCCCAGCCCGGCGACGCCCGTGTTTACCACCCGGTTTCGGCTACCGGCTAAGCAAACTGCCTCTCTGCAACTGCTGCCCGACCTGACCAAGCCTGGTTTGATCACCGATGTCAACCCCGATATCGAGATCCGTGGTTTTGTCCGTTTGACTCTGCCCGCTTTGCGCCAGGGACTGCGCCTGAGACCCCAAAGCACTACTCCAGTGAAAGTGCTCCTTAATCCTGAGACTCGTGGCACCTTCCTGCCCAACACTTTCCCCACCAGCGGGGGCGACTTTGACCAGATCAACTACCCCCTCCAGCTGGCCAGCGGCAAAGGGCTAAATGAAATCAACCCAGAACCCGGTTCTTTCTTCATCGACCCGATCTTTGTGGATAACTTTCCCATCGATCGCCCTGTGCTGCCCGATGTGTTCACCCCCCCAGCGCTTGATCTGTCGCTGCTCAGCCCTGCTGCCCGCGCTGAGGTGCTGGCCGAGACCCTGGCTCAGGTCGACCCTAGCGCTGAGAATCTCAGCACCGTGAGCAACCTGCTCTCTCGGCTTGAAATTCCCATTCGCATGGAGCCAGTCAACCAATAACGTGCGGCGCTGAGGATGCCCGAAGTGAAGCTGGCCGATTGCCAGATCTCGCTTAACCGGTGCATTCCCCAGCAATGTGCTCCATAACAGCCAAACTTGCTCAACAACAGCCGCAGGTGAGCTGTCTTACCTGCGGCTGTTTGATGTCGTCTCTATGGAGGTTTTGATCTGATGACAGCCCTAAATTTTCAGCCGGTTTCCTTTAGTTGGGTAGCCCTGCACCCCCAGCCCAAGGGGGTGATTCAATTCATTGGCGGAGCGTTCTTTGGCTCTTTTCCGACGGTGAGCTATCGCTATCTGCTGCACCGGCTATACGACGCCGGGTATACCGTAGTGGCGATTCCCTTTCGGTTTAGCTTTCGTCACTGGAGCATTGCCCTGGGTCTACTAGAAGAGCAGCGTCGACTCCAGGCCTACCTGCCAAAATTGGCCGCCCGAGCTGGCTATGCCAGCGAAATCTATGCCCAGGGCGATCGCTACGCCTGGCTCGGCCACAGCCTGGGCTGTAAATACATTGCTCTGCTAGAGCTGCTGTGCGGCATTGAACTCAACCCAGATGATCCCACCCTAGATGAGGTGATCGGGGTAGAAAACGCGAACTGGCTGCGCCGCCGCCTGACCAATGCCCCCACTATTTGGAACCAGCCCTCTCAGCTTCTGGCACCCGATATCAGCGACACCACCAGTGCGGTGCCGGTGAAAGCCCTGGCCCGCCTGCTCGATAGCCTGGGGCTGGGAGTACAGCCAACGCGATCGCAGACCCTAGCGCTGATCGATCGCAGCAATCTATTTAACCTCACCGCTATGATCTCCTTCGAGCGAGATACCGTAGCGGGCAGTATCCAAGATCCCTGCCCCAACGCCAGCGATGTGCTCTGGCTCTACCAGCACCTGCGTCCCAAGGGGCTGGTGCACCATGAACTAGCTGGTCGACACCTCGAGCCCATGGGCATTGTGGTGCGCCCTCGCCTAAGGGCGATTGCCCCATGGCTCTCGGCATCTAGGGGTCGGTGCGCAGTTCCTGAGGCTGAAGAAAGGCAATCATTTCATCTACCCCGCGCTGAATACGGCGGGTGACGGTCATGGGGCTGACGCCAATTTTTTCGGCCACTTCCTTGCGGGACAGACCTTTGAAGAAGACAAACTCAATAGCGGTGCGGGTTTTGGTTTCCAGCCGGTTTAGCGCCCGCTGAATCTGCTGGCGGTCTTCTTCTAGAGCCTGCATCAGCAGATAGTGGTTGTCGGGCAGGGTTTCACCCAGGGTGATGTTGGAGTCGACCTGCTGGCACACGGTGGCGTCGAGGCTGAGGGGCATGCGGTTTTTGTGGGCCATCTTCACTTCGCGCCACTCTTTCACGGGCACGCCTAGGGCTTCGGCCATTTCGCAGTCGCTGGGGGTGCGGCCCAGGCTACGCATTAGCTCCATCTGAAGTTTTTGGGATTCTTTTTGTAGATCTTGCCAGCGACGGGGAATCTTAACAGTAGTACCGCGATCGCGCAGATAGTGCAGCATCTCACCGCGAATGTAGGGCACCGCAAAGGAGCTAAAGGCACAGCCCTGGCCGGGGTTGAATCGCTCAATGGCTCGAATCAGACCGATGTAGCCGATTTGCTCCAGATCTTCGTAGGGCTCAGAACACTGGTAGCTAACGCGGTGGGCAATCTTGCGTACGAGCCCAGCGTTGAGCTGCACCAGGCGGTTGCGCAACTTAACGGAGGGAGACTGCTTGTACTCCATCAGGAGTTCCATGCCACGGGAGCGAATGGTCGAGGTTTCGGTAGCCATATCTGCGTGTGTCCTTACGAGAGCGGGACGAGAGCGGAGTCGCTTGAACTGTCCTTATTCTCGGGAGAAGCCCCGGCATTCACCATCGTTGATCTACGGTAGTCTAGGCCGGGTAGGGGGGCCGCCTCAGTGGTTCTACGGGGTTAGTCCTGGAGCCTGCTCCTGACAGAGGAGTGCAGGGAGAGGCGATCGCCAAGGTGTGCCCTTTCACCCTTGGCCCCAAACCGGCTAGCTTGGCAGGGTTACAGCCATTGCTAGGCCACCCAAACCGGCTAAGCTAAGAGCTGGGTGCACCCGTTGCATCTCTTAACAGATTCTGGCAAGGTCAATGGCTCTCAAGGCAGTACTACTCGACTTTAACGGCGTTGTGATCAACGACGAGGCCATCCACGGGCGGCTGATCGAAGAGCTGCTGTTGGCCGAAAACCTGCGCCCCAACCCCCAAGATCTGACCGATTGCTGCCTCGGGCGCTCAGATGCCGCCTGCCTAGGTGACTTGCTGAGCCGCCAGGGCCGAGTGGTGTCTGCCAGCTACATTGAAAAGCTCCTCGATCGCAAAGCGATGCGATACCAAGAACTCGTGGCAGGGTTAGGACAATTGCCGCTGTACCCTGGCCTAGACGACCTGGTCTACCAGATTCGAGCGGCTCAGCTCAAGCTGGCTATTGTCTCCGGAGCGCGCCGGAGCGAGATTGAGGCGGTGCTAGCGGCGGTGCCCTGGGGTGAGCATGTCAGCCTGATTGTGTCCTCAGACGACTTGGCGAT
This sequence comes from Pseudanabaena sp. PCC 9330, assembly GCF_055795045.1. NCBI lineage: Bacteria > Bacillati > Cyanobacteriota > Cyanophyceae > Pseudanabaenales > Pseudanabaenaceae > Pseudanabaena > Pseudanabaena sp. PCC 9330. The sequence continues at coordinate 62,917 of NZ_JAYFES010000117.1, forward strand.
CGGCGTGAGCAAACCCGCTCCCGACGGCTATTTGCTGGCCATCGAGCACCTCAACCACCAATTTGCCGATCTGGCGCTGGCCCCGGCTGAATGCTTAGCCATCGAAGATTCTTTTGCGGGTATTGAGGCGGCCAAACGGGCTGGGGTGCCGGTGCTGGGAGTGGCCCACGCCTACCCTTACCAAATGATTCACCGCCGAGCTACTTGGGCGGTAGATTATCTCTATGAGATCCATTTAGACTGGCTCAAACCCTACTACGGCGACCCGCTCCAGCCAGCGGTGGTGTCGATGGAAGCGTACTAATGCCAATCGTCCATGCCGCTGGCGCGGCACCCCCTACGATAAAAATCTATTTTTAGAGCCAATCCGGATCGCATAACCCCGATTCCAAACCGGCCAAACCGTAGGGGCAAACGGTGTTTGCCCAGCCCAATCAGGGGTAGCTAAGGCGAATTTAGCATAATGACAATTCTGCCTAAGAAAATGTTCAAGAATTTTGGTTCTTCTCGAGGGCGCAGGCCCTGCGCCCCTACATGAGGGTATTTTCTTTTCCAGAGATCGACTGGGCTTAAAGTGCCGCCAGTTTATCGAGGTAGGGCTTGGCCAGATAGAAGCTAGCGATGGTTTTGGCGTCGATGGCTTCTCCCGCCAAAATTGACTTTTCGAGCTGGGCTGGGGTGAGCATGACTACTTCTATGTCTTCGTCAGCATCGGCATCGGGGGGGTAGGCGATCGCATTTAGATCGGTAGCCAAAAACGCGTAGATAATCTCGTCAGAGTAGCCAGGGGCAAGGGGAAACGTGCCAATGGGTAGCCAAGTCTCTGCGGTATAGCCGATTTCTTCTTGAATTTCGCGGCCAATGGTGGCGGCGGGGCTCTCATTGGCCTCAACGGTACCCGCCGGAAACTCCAGCAGCCGGCCCATCACCGCAAAGCGATACTGACGCACCATCACCAGCTGGCCATCGGCGGTCACCGGCACCGCCAGAGCCCCTCCGGGGTGGCGAATGCATTCCCAGTCGCCCTCGGCCCGGTTGGGCAGGCGCAGGCGATTGACCTCAAAATTAAACTTGCGACCCTCGTAAAAAAGACGTTGCTTTAGCAGTTGCGGCGGCTCTTGACCAAGGGGCATGGATGAGAACTCAGTAAAAATTCCTGATGGTCAACTATTGTAACCGGCTTGCGCCTGTGGGCTAGTGCTGAGTTTTAGTAGGTGACTCCTGGGGCTGGAGAAATTTTCCCAGCAGGGTCACCCCGGCAGGGTCTACGGCGGTACAGAGATCTTGCACCGATCGCCCGGTGACTGGGTCAAGCCAATCTGGGGCAATTTCGGCTAGGGGAATGAGCACAAAGGCTCGTTCCCGCAGGCGTGGATGGGGGATCTCTAGATCGGGTTCAGTGTGAACGAGGTGACCGTAAAAGATCAAGTCAAGATCGAGGGTGCGAGGCCCCCAGCGCTCGCGCCGCACTCGCCCAAACCGCTGCTCAACAGCCAACAGGTAATGCAGTAAAGCGCTGGCGGTCAGGGTGGTGGTAACCAGGGCGCAGGCATTGAGAATGTCGGGCTGAGGTGGGCCGATGGCAATGGTCTGGTACAGGCTAGACTGGGCCACCAGGGTCAAATCTGGGGGATGGTGCAGGGTCGTCAGCGCTTGGTGCAAAAGGCTGCGTGAGTCGCCTAGATTGCTGCCCAGGGCGATCGCACAAAGTACATCAGCATAAGCAGGATCAGCCGCCACAGACTAACCCAAGTTAAGCCGCAGCCGGGCCGTGAGTTGATCGGCCGGGAGTACCCCTTCAATGCGATCTACAGGCTGACCACTCTTAAATAAGACTAGGGTGGGCAGGGCCGCAATGCGGTGCTGAGAAGCAATTTGGGGATATTTATCGGTGTCAATCTTAACGATTTTTAGCTGTCCTTTGAGCTGATGACTGACCTCGGTCAAAATGCCCGCCATCATCTGACAAGGGCCACACCAGGTAGCATAAAAGTCAACTAAAACGGGGGTGTCTGCCCCTGCCAGTAGGGCGTCAAAACTCTGAAACTGCTGTTTGGTTGCCATGGTTAATCTCCGCTGACAAGCATTGGTTGTCTGGGTCACAACATTGCCTATTTGTCTAGCATAGGCTAATGACGATGGCCATGGCGCTCAGAGCCTATACCCCTAGTTAGAACTAGAGCAACGTTAGAGCCTTTTGCACCCTTTCTCTGCCCCAGCCCTAGAGCCAGCCATGAAGATTGAAAGACCCAACTCAGCAGACCTCAGCCCTGAGGAGGTTGCCCACCTAGATCAACTCCGGCAGTTGATCCAGCGTGCCCTAGCAGACGGCAAACTATCGAAGGCTGAGATGCAAAGTATTCAGACCTTGATGCGGGCTGATCACCGGGTGACCGTAGCCGAGCTGACTACCGTGCGCGAGACCATGCGTCAGGTATTAGGCGATGCCGCCCTAGAGTATGACTGGCAGTAGCAATCGCCTACACAGCCATCTGGCGCAAAAAGGTATCGAGGGCAGCGGCGACCTTCTCGGCCCAGTCTTCTTGAGCGTAGTGGCCCACTTCGTCTAGGGTTTTTAGCTCCCCCTGGGGTAGAGCCTGCACAGCAGCGGTTGCCAAACTCACCGGCAGCCAAGGATCGCTGGTTCCCCAGAGCACCAGGGTGGGGTGATCCCACTGGGGTAGCCCGGCGGCGATCGCCTGGCTGACCTCATCGATGGCCAGCCGCCGCACGGTGGTCATTAGGGCTCGGCCCACGTCAGAACTCTTCAAAAATGGCCGTCGGTAGACATCTAGATCAGCATCGTCAATCTGGTAGGGGCCGCCGCCCTCTAGGGTGCGGTCAACCAGCAGCGGGTCTTGGGTGATCATGTCTCCGGCCAGCGGTAGGCCCATTTGGCGAATTTTCCAGGGCAGCTTTGCGCCTGGGCCGATGGGGGCATTGATGATGACCAGGCGATCGACGCGATCGGGATGGGCCAGGGCATACTGAATGCCCACCGATCCCAAGAAGCCCTGGGCAACCAGATGGACCCGAGGTAGAGCTAGAGCGTCTAAAAAGCTGCCGAAAGCGGCCATCAGCGCCTCGGGGGTATAGGCAAAGTCGCGGCGATCGGGCTTGTCGGAGAAGCCGTGGCCTAGCCAGTCAGGGGCAATGGTGCGAAAGCCCTGCTGGGCCAGGACAGGCATAACCTGTCGCCAGCTATAGCTCTGGGAGACCAGGCCGTGCAGCAACACCACCGGCAGCCGATCGCTGTCACCCACGGGCTGCAGCTCGCGGTAGAACCACGTCAGCCCGTCTGCGGCTACGGTTTGCTCTGCGATCGCCCTGCTCTGATCCATAGACTTGCCTTTAGTGTGGTCTGTCGAGCTTACCGCTCTGCCGAAACCCAGGGCAAGCCGCCCCGAGCGACCGACGAGGCGGGCGGCTATCTCTACTGTCGGTCGGTCGCTGCCCCAGCCTTAACCTGGCTACAGTAAAGTTAAGAAATTAAAAGTGGGTGCATCCCACGGTAGTGCCCTCCCCCTATTTGGTCGCAATGAACTGGCAAGAGGTGTCTGGCAACTGGATTTTAGTGCCCCCCAATCCCAGGGCGATCGTACATTTTTTGGGCGGTGCCTTTGTCGCTACAGCTCCCAGCATTACCTACCAGTGGCTGCTAGAAAACCTAGCTCGCCAGGGCTATCTGGTGGTGGCGACACCGTTTATCAACACTTTTGACCACAGTGCGATCGCCGAAGAAGTGCTGATTACCTTTGATCAAGCTCTGCGCTATCTGCACAAGCGCGTGCTCACTAGCAGCCGCTATCTCCCGATCTACGGCCTGGGCCACAGCATGGGCTGCAAGGTGCACCTGCTGATCAACAGTCTGTGGCAGGTAGAGCGAGCGGGGAATATCTACATGAGCTTTAATAACTACCCGGCCCGGCGATCGATTCCGCTGTTAGAACAGGTGGTGCAGTTTAACCCGGCCTTCAACATTGAGTTCACCCCAGATCCAGAGACGACCCTAGCCCTAGTGCGCGATCGCTACCCAGTGCCGCGCAACCTGCTGATCAAATTTCGTAGCGATAATCTCGATCAAACCCGCCCCCTGTCTGAGGTACTGGTGCGCCGGTTTCCTGAGTTGACCACTGTGCAGATTCTCCAGGGGTCGCACACTACCCCCATCGCCCAGGAGATTGGCTGGCAACCGGGGGAGTCCTTTAGCCCCCTCGATGCCGTGGGGCAGTTTATGAAACAGGAATTTTATCGTGACTTGAATCAGCTGCGTCACCACCTGCTGGCCTGGCTTAATCTCCCTCAGACCATGGATCGAGGATAGTGTGAAACGGCTGTGTTGCATGACTCGTTTAAGGGTCACCCTTGCCCTGATAGGGACAGCGATCTAAGCGTCAACCGGAAAGCATTCAGTACACATCCGCATCACATCACCCCGATGCTCAACCGGCAAAATCGTAGAGGCAAATGGCGTTTGCCCAGAGGCATTGGGGGTAGTCTGATTGATTGGCTAGTCCTTTAGGCCACGGCCTGAGCAGCATACTGGGCCGATAGAGCGCTGAGCACCGCCTCAGTTGACCCCGTCCAGCCGATGATGCCGTCCTGGGCGCGCAGCATTTCTAGGGTGGACTGCTTAAACTCGGGGAAATAGCTCTCGGTGGCGTCTTCGACCAGCAGGCATTCATAGCCGCGATCGTTGGCCTCGCGCATGGTGGTCTGTACGCAGACTTCGGTGGTGACGCCGGTAATAATCAGGTGGGTAATGCCCTGGGCTTTGAGATGGGCCTCTAGCTCGGTGGCATAGAAAGCCCCCTTGCCGGGTTTAGGAATAATCACTTCCCCCGGCAACGGCGCGAGTTCAGGAATAATGCCATTGCCCGGTTCGCCCAAAATCAAAATTCGCCCCATGGGGCCGCGATCGCCAATTTTGAGTGAGCCCGTGCCGCGATCGCGCTTCGACGGCGGACAGTCAGACATATCTGGCTGGTGGCCCTCCACGGTCTGAAAGATCGGCAGACTGTAGCGGCGAAACGCCTCCTGCAACGCCTTGACGTTGGGGATGATTGCCCGCAGTAGGCTGACATCGTTGCCCAGGGCATCGCCAAAGCCGCCCGGCTCGATGAAATCGCGCTGCATGTCGATGATGATTAGCGCCAGGCCGGTGGGGGGTAGGGGGTAGGGGTAGGGGAGGGCGAGGATGGTCATGGTGGGTAGGAGATAAAAGAGGTAGGGTAGGTGTAGACGGCGTCTGCCCCAGGGTTCGATTCGGGAAAAACGGCGCCTGCGTTATTCTTCGATGTGGACAGGCTTGGCCCAGATGGCGAGGACGATGCAGCCGTCGGGGCTATGGACGGTGTGGCGAGTGCCGGGCGGGTTGACTACCAGGGTGCCTGCGGTGTAGGTGCCGTGGTTGTCGACTTGGGAGCCAGAGAGCACCAAGATATGCTCAAAGCCGGTGTGGCGATGGTAGGGAACTGAAGCCCCCGGCTGGTAGCGCAGCAGCGCGGCGGCGGCCCCGTCGGGTACAGCCGGGTACAGCCGATGGATCTCCACGCCGGGGCGAAACGGCTCCCAGGCCAGGTCTGGATCAACCGCTAACGCTTTTAAATCGGGCAACACAATCGATTCCATCACAACTTTTCCGCTGATTAACCCATGCTCGCCAGGGCAGACAGGTGGGTCTGCCCCTACCCATCCACCTATCTGCTAATGCCCGGCCATTTTTTGCCCCAGGGTTTTGATGTCGGCAGTAGCGGTGGGGCTTTCGTAGACCAGCTCGCCGTCGCTGATCACAAAAATGCGATCGCTCAGCTTCAGCAACTCGTCCAGGTCTTCGCTCACCAGCAGCACCCCCACCCCGCGATTGCGGGCGGCGAGAATCTGGCTGTGAATATAGTCAACCGCCGAAAAGTCGAGGCCAAAGCAGGGGTTAGCGGCGATCAGCAGGTTGATATTCGTGGACGACAGCTCCCGCGCCAGTACGGTGCGCTGCACGTTGCCGCCGGACAGATGGCTCACGGGGGTATCCACCGACGGGGTCTTGACCGAAAACACCTTGACCAAACCCTCGGCCATGCGCCGAATGTTGCTAAGGCTGAGCAGCCAGCCCTGTCTAGCCTGGGGGTGGCAGTCAAAGGTGCGCAGCGCCATATTTTCGGCCACGCTCATGTGGGGCACACAGGCGTTGCGCAGGGGTTCTTCGGGCAGGGTGTAGACCTGGTGCAGGGCCATCTCTTTGCGGGTCGACTGGTATGGGGTGCCGTTGACCAAAATGTCGCCGCTGTGGCGAGGGCGCTGCCCCGCTAGCACCTCCACCAGCTCCCGCTGGCCGTTGCCCGAAACCCCAGCAATGCCGACGATTTCGCCGCTGTTGACGGTGAAGCTGGCGCTGCGCACCGCAGGCAGACCATTGTCGCGATCGGCGCAGAGATCTTTGAGCTCTAGCACCGGGCGCGGGTCGGGCACAGTCACTTTCTCAACCGGGGTGGCCTCTTTCTTTTCGCCCAGCATCATGTGGGCCATGTCGGCCACGGTCAGATCGCGCACGTAGCCGTGGCCCGCTAGCTGCCCCTTGCGCAGCACGGTGACCTCGTCGGTAAAGGCCATGACCTCGCGAAACTTGTGGGAAATCATCAGCACGCTGAGGTGGCCAGCGGTGACCTCGTCCCGCAGCAGGCCCAGCACCTCGTCGGCCTCGTCGGGGGTGAGCACCGAGGTGGGCTCGTCGAGAATCAGCACCCGACTGTTGAGGTAGAGCTGCTTGAGAATTTCCAGCTTTTGCTTTTGGCCCGCCGCCAGTTGAGCGATGGGGGTGCGCAGGTCGATCTGAAAGGGTGAGCTAGCCATAAAGGCCTCAAGGCGATCGTACTCTGAGGCCCAGTTAATCCACTGGGGGCTGTCGTAGCGTGAAAGCACCAGGTTTTCGGCCACGGTCATGGCAGGCACCGAGGTGAAGTGCTGGTAGACCATGCCAATGCCAAAGTGGTGGGCATCCTTGGGGCTAGCAATGGTGCGGGAGTGTTTATCTACCAGCACATCCCCAGAGGTGGGGGTGTAAAAGCCCATGATGCATTTCACCAGGGTGCTCTTGCCGGCCCCGTTTTCGCCCAGCAGGGCGTGAAAGCTGCCGGGGGTGACTTTGATCGAAACCTGGTCGAGGGCGGTGAAGGTGCCAAAGCGCTTGGTGAGGTTGATCACTTCTAGCTCAGGCGGGGCGGTTTTGGTCTGCGGAGCAGCGGTGGTGGTTGCCATAGGAGTGGGGGGTAGGGGGTAGGGGGTGGATGGGAGGGAGGGTAGGGCTAGGGATGGGTAGGGGCTTAGCACTGCTAAGCCCCTATAGCTGACGCAGGGTGAGCATTTTCCCTATTTCCAAATTTCCAATTAGGCCAACGCCTCGATCAGCGCCTCAGAATGGGCTACCGCACCAAACACGCCGCCCTGCATTTTGACCATCTTCAGCGCCGCCAGGTGGTTGCCGTAGTCAGTCGCGCCAGTGCAGTCAGACAGCAGCAGGCACTCGTAGCCGCGATCGTTGGCGTCGCGCATGGTGGTGTGCACGCACACATCGGTGGTGATGCCCGCCAAAATGATGTTGCGAATGCCTTTGCGGGTCAAAATCAAGTCTAAATCGGTGGCGTAGAAGGATCCTTTGCCGGGTTTGTCGATGATCACCTCGCCAGGCAGAGGTTGCAGCTCGGGGATGAGTTCCCAGCCAGGTTCGCCGCGCACGAGAATGCGTCCGCAGGGGCCAGGGTCGCCAATGCCTGCGCCGATCTGGCGCGATCGCCACTGCTTATTCTCTGGCAGATCTGACAGATCGGGGCGATGGCCCTCGCGGGTGTGAATGATGGTGAAGTGGCGATCGCGCATCACTCCCAGCAGCTTGGCGATCGGCTCGATCGGGGCGCGGGTGAGCGATAGGTCGTAGCCCATCTTGTCGACATAGCCCCCGATGCCGCAAAAATCGGTCTGCATATCAATCACAATCAGGGCCGTATTCTCCGGTCGCAGATCCCCGTTGTAGGGGTAGGGGTACGGCTCGGCTTCAACAAAAATTCCCATGGGTTCTCTCCATCGCAATGGCTAACAAGGTGTCGTAGGTTGGGTAGAGCGTAGCGGCACCCAACAAATCTGCCGCTGTTGGGTTGTACTGCGTTTCACCCAACCTACAGTTAGAGACATTCTTATAAAGTGCGCTAAAGGACAGCGCTAAACGGTTACTCCTGAGCTTGCCCCAAGGCTCCCGGTGCGCCAGTCAACGTGCGCTTGGGCGAGCAGGTGATCACCATAATCAGCAGCGTCAAAATGTAGGGCGACGCGTTGAACAAGTAGTAGTAGGCGTCGATGCCCACCGACTGCATGGCGGGGCCGATCGCCTGGGCACCGCCAAACAGCAGCGAGGCCAGCAGACACTGCATCGGGTTCCACCGAGCAAAGATCACCAGAGCCACCGCCATCAAACCCTGGCCGCTCGAAATTCGCTCTGACCAACTGCCGGGGTAAAACAGCGACAGCGATGCGCCGCCGATACCGGCCAAAAAGCTGCCCGCCACAATGCTGGCCATCCGCACTTTAAAGATCGAGATGCCCATGGCCCTCGCGGCGTCGGGGCTGTCGCCCACGGCCCGCACCAGCAGCCCCCAACGGGTGGAGCGAAAGAACCACTGCATCAGGGGGGCGATCGCCACCCCCAAAATAAACAGCGGGCTAATCTGCAGCGCCGATTCTAGCTGCGGAATCTGAGTCCACCCCGCCAGCGACAGCGTCGGCAGCTGCGGGGCCGAGGGCTGAATGAAGGGCTTGCCCAAAAAGAAGGCCAGGCCGCTACCAAAGATAATCATGGCAATGCCCACCGCCACGTCGTTAACCCGAGGCTGCTGCGACAGCCAGCCGTGGATAACCCCGAGGAACATGCCCGCGACGCCCGCCGTAATCACCCCCAGCCAGGGCGACCCGGTTAGGTACGACACGGCGTAGGCGCTCATCGCCCCCATCAGCAGGGTGCCTTCTAGGCCCAGGTTGATCTTGCCGCTTTTTTCGGTCAGGCATTCTCCCAGACTGACAAACAGAAAGGGGGCGCTGCCCCGCAGGGTTCCGGCAATGATGGCCAGGGGTACGCCCCACCAGCCCAACGCTTCAGTTGCCATGGTTCTAACTCTCCGTGGGTGTATTGATTGAGCCAATCTTGGGATATGCCAGGAGGACTCCCCTCCTGGGAGGGGTAGGGGTGGGTCGAGCTCAGGTTTCTAACCGTCAGCGGAATGTTCTCTGCCTGGGTTGACCCACCCCGCCCTACGGGCACCCCTCCGAGGAGGGGACGATGCTTCTCTAAACCGGGGTCGCCGTGGCCACCGGGGGGGCAGGCCGCACCGTGGGAGGCCGTTCTTTGAAGATGGGCAGCTTGCCGTAGAGCGAGTCGCTGTATAGCACCGACAAAAACACAATGCCCTGAAACACCATCACCGTGGCGTCGGGCAGACCGTGGGCCCGCTGCAAAATGCCGCCACTGGCGAGAATGCCTCCTAATAAAAGGGCCACCAGGCTAGCGGCGATCGGGTTGTGGCGGGCGATAAACGCCACCAGCACGCCGCCGTAGCCGTAGTTGGCATTCAGCGATTCATTCGCCCGACCGTGGACTGCCGCTACCTCAATCATCCCCGCCAAGCCCGCGCAGGCCCCGCCCAAAAAGCAGATCGCCAGGGTGAGCTTGCCCACCGGTAGCCCCGCCACCCGCGCTGCCCGCACATTGCCCCCGGCGGTGCGCGCCGCAAAGCCAAAGGTGGTGCGCTGAATCAAGAAATAGGCCAGACCGCAGGCCACCAGACCCAGCACCAGGCCATAGTGCACCCGGCTGCCAGGCAGCGTGCCCAACATATGAATCTCAGGTAGCGGGTAGCTAGAGGGCTTATTGAGGGAGGCCGGATCCTTCATCGGGCCGTTGACCATGTGGTTGAGAAAGGCGATCGCAATGTAGTTCATCAGCAGGCTGCTAATGGTCTCATTTACCGCCCGGTAGTGGCGCAGCGCCCCGACAATGGCGATCCAGATGCCGCCCGCCGCCATGCCCGCCAGGGCCATACCCAACTGCACCCCTGGGGTGGGCAAACCCCAGCCCCCCAGGGTGAGGCCGCCCGCCACCGCCGCCAGCCCGCCCAGCACCAGCGCTCCTTCATTACCAATAATCACCAGCCCCAACCGGGCAGGCAGCGCCGTACAAAGGGCGCTCAACATCAGCGGCGACGCTTGGATCAGCGTATTTTGAAATGAGCTCCAGCTGCCAAAGGCGGCCCGATAGATCGAGTAGTAGACCCCAAAGGGGTTGGCCCCCGCCAGGGCGCAAAATAGACCAAAGATCATCAGGGCCGCCACCAGCGCCCCCACGGGAATGCAGATTTTTTCGAGAAGGCTTCGCCAGCGATCGCTCATGATTTTGCTCCTTACTCACCGGATTTTGAATCACGTTGTCAGGGATACGTCTGAATGGTGGGTATTTCCCACCATTCAGATGAGTGCTCTACCCCACGCTCCCCATTACCCCTTCCGCTAGCCAGTTCATCTGCTCTAGCTCAATGGCGGTCTGCCCCAATTCCTGATCGCTAGCAATGACGGTTTTGCCCTGGTTATCTTTGATCTCGCCCTTATAAATCACCAGGTCTCCAGCCATCAGTTGGGCCTTGGCCGCCTCTGCCGCCTGCTGGGCCTCGGCGCTCACCGCCGGGCCAAAGGGCGACAGCTTCAAAAAGCCATCCTGAAAGCCGCCCCGCACCAGGTGGGGAATGCCGCCATTCATCAGGGTTTTGCCCGCCTGGATCTCGGTGATGTAGTTTTTGTAGACGTTTGACCAATCCCACTCGGCCCCGGTGAGGTAGCCCTGGGGAGCCAGCTCGGCCTGGTTGGCGTGGTAGCCCGAGGCAAAGATGCCGCGTCGCTCGGCGGTTTCGATGACCACCTTGGGGCTGTCCACATGGCAGGTGAGGACGTCGATGCCCTGGTCGGCCATGCTGTTGGCGGCCTCGGCTTCGCGCACCGGGTCGGCCCAGTCGCCGGTAAAGATCACCTGGGTAGTAACGCTGGGGTCAATGCTGCGGGCACCCAGGGTAAAGCTGTTGACGTTGCGCAGCACCTGGGGAATAGGTTTGGCGGCAATGAACCCCAGTCGTTTGCTCTTCGAGGCGTGGGCCGCGACTACGCCCGCCACGTACTGGGCTTCGTCGATGTAGCCAAAATAGCTGCCGAGATTTTCGGGGTGTACTCCCTCTTCGTAGAGCCCGCCGCAGTGGAAAAACTGAACATCGGGAAAGTCTTGGGCCAGGGCCAGCAGGTGGGGGTCAAAGTAACCAAAGGAGGTGGCAAAAATGGCCTTAGCCCCGTCAATGTCGATCATGCTGCGGATGGTTTCTTGCACCGCATTGGTTTCGGGCACGCTGGCCTCTTCGGAGATTTTCACCCCGTCAATGGCGCTGAGGCTGGTGGCACCTTCGGCATGGGCCTGGTTGTAGCCATAGTCATCTTTGGGGCCAACGTAGATAAACCCCGTTGTGAGAGTATCGCTGCCACCAGCCGTGGGGGCGCTGCCGCAGGCGCTGAGCTTAACGGTTAGACCAAAGGCTCCGGTGGCCAGCAATCCCCGGATTGCCTGGCGACGGGTCACCTGAAATGTCGGGTTTCGCATGGGGGCTCTCCGTAAATAAGGGTGAAAGACAGTCAGGATGAAGCGCTGAACAGTTAAGGAGAGATTACCAACGGGGCCCATAGAGGGAGGTTCGAGGAAAGTTCGCCAAAGGTGCGTTTGTGGGCGGGCTGGGCTGGGCTCTCTGACAAAATGTTGCCTAAGGTACAAAGTTGTAGGTATCGCTTGGCTAGGATCAACACCAAAGAACTGCCCCTATGCCCTGTGTTGCCTCAGTTTCAGAGAAACGAGTAGTCTTGGATACACGACCATGACCGCCGATGATGCGTTAGCTCTGGTTGAGCAAGTCTTGGCTGACCGGGGGACGGGATCGCTCAGCCCACTACAAATCACTCTGTTTAGGCAGGCTTGGGACGATCGCACCTATCAAGGTATGGCCTTGGCCCTGGGCTATGAGGTTGGCTATATCAAGCAAATCGGCTCTGATCTGTGGCAGCGCCTCTCAGAAAACCTGGGGGAAAGGGTGACCAAGCGCAATCTGCGCGGCGTCTTAGCCCGCCAACGGTCTGTCTTGGGGCTGCCTGCTGCTGACGGCTTAGATCTGACCCCAGTGTCTACCCGCCGCCGCGACTGGGGTGACGCGCCCGACACCGCCGTTTTCTACGGACGCACCCACGAACTAGCCCAACTCGAAGCCTGGATATTGGCTGATCAAGGGGCAGAGAGCCGTGTTCAAGGCTGTCGGCTGGTGGGGGTGTTTGGCATGGGGGGGATGGGCAAAACTACCCTAGCGGTCAAGCTGGCTCAGCAGATGCAAGACCACTTTGAGGTGGTGATCTGGCGATCGCTGCGCCACGCCCCGCTGGCCCCTGATCTGCTCCGCGATCTACTGGGGGTGCTGGCACCGGAGACCGACACCGCCGCTGAGTTTGACGGCCTGCTGCGATCGCTGCTGACTGAGCTGCGCCAGCGCCGCTGCCTGCTGGTGCTCGACAATGGGGAAACCATTTTGCAACCTGGCGATCGCACCGGCACCTACCAGCCCGGCTACGAAGACTATGGCCTGCTGTTCTACAGCCTCGGCAATGCCGCCCACCAGAGCACCATCGTGCTCACCAGCCGCGAGAAAATCAAAGAAATTGTCTACCAAGAAGGGGATGGTTTACCGATTCGTTCGCTGCGGCTGCCGGGGCTGCCGCCCCCTGTGGGGCAATCTCTATGTCAAGCTCGGGGGCAGTTTATCGGCACCGCCAGCGACTGGCAGCGCTTAGTCAACCACTACGCAGGCAACCCCTTGGCCCTCAAGATGGTGGCCGCCGTGGTGCAAGATTTTTTCGACGGTCAGCTCAGTCCCTTTTTGCACATGCTGGCCCAGGGAAACTCTGTCTTTGGCGATATTCGCGACCTGCTGGCCGGCCAAATCGATCGGCTCTCGCCCCTAGAACAGCAGGTGATGGCCTGGCTAGCCATTCACCGCGTGCCGGTTACCTTGGCCCACCTGCGATCGCACCTGGTCATTCCCCTGCCCCTGGGAGAGCTGATTGAGGCTCTCTCCAGCCTAGAGCGCCGATCGCTGATCGAACGGGATGCCCCCCGGGCCACCCAGCGCAGCCCCCGCTTTACCCTCCAACCCGTCGTGATGGAATATGTCACCGACTGGCTGGTCAAGCAGGTCAGCCAGGCCATTTTGGCTCCGCCCAGCCTCGACCCCAGCCCGCTGCACACCTACGCTCTGGTTTTGGCCCAGGCTAAAGATTATCTGCGCGACAGCCAGACCCGGCTGATTTTGCAGCCAGTGCTAGACTGCCTGCGTCCCCAATCGTTAGCCGATCGTCTGCGCCACCACCTAGAGGCCTGGCGACACCAAGGGCTGCAAAGCTACGCCTGCGGCAATCTGATCAATCTGCTCCAACAGGCCCAAATTCCCCTTTCCGGCTGGGATTTTTCTCACCAGACGATCTGGCAGGCCTATCTACAAGACAGCACCTTACAGCACACTAACTTTGCCCATGCCGACCTGTCTCGCTCGGTGTTTAAAGACACCTTTAGCCAGGTGCTCTCCATTGCCTTTAGCCCCGATGGTCAGCTGCTCGCCGCCAGCGACGTCAGCTACGAGATCCATCTGTGGCGGGTCAGTGATGCCCAGCCCGTGCTCACCCTGCAAGCCCAAAACGGCTGGTGCTGGGCAGTCACCTTTAGCCCCGACAACCAGACCCTAGCCAGCAGCGCCAACGACACCATCGACCTGTGGGATCTCAAAACCGGCGATCGCTACGGCCAGCTCCAAGATTCTGGTGGCCGGGTTTTTTCCCTGGCCTTTAGCCCCGATGGGCGCTTCTTGGCCAGCGGCTGCGAAGATCACCACATTCGCGTCTGGGATGTGCGCACCCGTACTCTGGTGCATTGCCTGGCTGGCCACAGCAATGAAGTCCGGGCCGTGGCGTTTTCGCCCCAGGGCTATATCAGAGGCGGGGTAGGGCCAACCCAGGCCGGTCACCACCTGGCCAGCGGCAGCTACGACGGCACCCTGCGCCTCTGGAATTTGGTCAGCGGCGGCAGCACCATTCTGACCACCGGTTCACCCATTGCGGCGATCGCTTTTAGCCCCGATGGGCAAATCTTGGCCAGCGGCCATCAAGATGGCACCGTGGGTCTTTGGGATCGGGCGACCCAGACCTCTCTACCAGGGCTGGTGACTCACCCCGAGGCATCTCTTCCGAGGCCCAACCAGGCGGTGCGCTCCGTGGCCTTTAGCCCCGATGGTCGACAGTTAGCCAGCGGCGGTGATGACCAAACCATTCGCCTATGGAACTGGCAAACCCGACAGATTGACTGGGTCTTTAAAGGCCACAGCAGCTGGATTTCTAACGTTGCCTTTAGCCCTGTGCGGGGCGCGTCGCCTGAGGAAAATGGCTGCACCCTGGCCAGTGCCAGCGAAGATCAGTCGGTGCGCCTGTGGGATAGTCAAACCCATCAGGCCCTGCGGGTGCTGCGCGGCCACAACAGCGGTGTCTGGTCGGTGGCTCTACATCCCCAGGGGCAATACCTGGTCAGCGGCGGTCAAGACCGCCGGGTACGCCTCTGGCCCCTCACTGACGAGGGCAGCCCCAGAGCCTTTGGGGGCCATGACGGCTGGGTGTTAGCCGTAGCGGTTAGCCCCGACGGCCAGTGGATTGCCAGCGGTGGCGAAGACCGCACCGTGCGGCTGTGGCATAGCGTCTCGGGCCATTGCCAGGCCACTTGGGCTGACCATAGCCACGAGGTTTGGGCGGTTGCCTTCTGTCCCCAGGGCGATCGCCTGGTCAGCGGCAGCCTCGATGGCACCCTGCGGCTGTGGGATCTTGCCAGTGCTACCTGCCAGGGCATTCTCACTGGCCACACAAGCGGTGTTTGGACCCTGGCCATTAGCCCCGACGGTCGCCGTCTGGCCAGCGGTGGCCAAGACCAAACCGTGCGCCTGTGGGATCTAGCCACCCAGACCTGCCTACAAGCCCTGCCCTGCGAAGGCAGCTGGGTGCGGGGGCTGGCCTTTAGCCCCGATGGCCGCTATCTTTCCAGCGGCGGCTCCAATGGCTACGTCATGCTGTGGGATCTAAAGCTGGGCCATCGCACGGTGATTGGCACCCATCCCAGCCTGGTGCTGGCCGTGGCCTTTAGCCCCGACGGCCAGTGGCTGGCTAGCTGCGGTGGCGACACCACGATTAAGCTCTGGCACCTGCCCACCCGGCGGTGTCACCAAACTCTGGGCGGCCACCACAAATGGGTTCGCTACGTCACCTTTAGCGCCGACGGCACCCGCCTGATCAGCTGTAGTCAAGACGAAACCATTCAGGTGTGGAAGAAATTGACTACCCCCGATGGCTTTATCTACTGCCATGAGCAGACCCTGCGCATGCCCCGCCCCTACGAAGCCATGGCCATTGCGGGGGCGACGGGGTTGACCACCGCGCAAAAGGCAGCCCTGATCACCCTCGGAGCCAGTGAAGCAACTCCTGAGGTGAATGGGTCAGTTACGGTGGGATGTGCCAACCCTGTCGGGCTGAGCCTCCAGGGTGCAGCCATCCCGGCCCATCAGCGTTTATCTCCGACCCCTCCCCCGGCGTGAGCAGCCTGCTGCAACCTCTCCCTAGGCCCAAACCGGCGATCGCTATCCCCTGGCTGGAGGGCTGAACCGGGTGCCTCTGGTGAAAGTTTGTCAGTCACCCAGATAACCACCACCCCGGAAAAAATCAGGCATCATGAAGAGATGTACTAGTGTCTTTGTATCGTTCCTTGGTGACCTATGGGCGACTTCAACATTCAGGCTCCCTTTGAACCCACGGGCGACCAGCCAAAGGCGATCGCAGGCCTGACCCAATTCCTCCAAGATCAGACCAAGTACCAGACTCTGCTGGGGGCCACGGGCACGGGCAAAACCCACACTGTTGCCCGCGTCATCGACAAAATTGGCAAACCCGCCCTGGTGCTGGCCCACAACAAAACCCTGGCGGCGCAGCTCTGCAACGAGCTGCGCGAGTTTTTCCCCGACAACGCGGTCGAGTACTTCATTAGCTATTACGACTACTACCAGCCTGAGGCCTACATTCCCACCACCGACACCTACATCGCCAAGACCGCCTCGATCAACGACGAGATCGACATGCTACGGCACTCGGCCACCCGCTCCCTGTTCGAGCGCAAAGATGTAATCGTAGTCGCCTCGATCAGCTGCATCTACGGTCTGGGGATTCCGTCCGAATACCTGAAGGCGTCGATTCCGCTGCACGTGGGCATGGAGGTCAACCAGCGCCAGGTGCTGCGCGATCTGGCCTCGATTCAGTACGAGCGCAACGATTTGGATCTGGGCCGAGGCAAATTTCGAGTCAAGGGCGACGTGCTGGAGATCGGCCCCGCCTACGAAGACCGGATCATTCGCATTGAGTTCTTTGGCGACGAAATCGATGCTGTGCGCTACGTGGACCCGATCACTGGAGCCACCCTGCAAAGCATGGAAGGCCTGAGCATCTACCCCGCCAAGCACTTTGTCACCCCCGACGATCGCATTGAAGAGGCTTGCCAAGCCATCCAAGACGAGCTGAAGGAACGCCTGGAGGAGCTAGAGAAAGAAGGCAAACTGCTGGAGGCCCAGCGCCTAGAGCAGCGCACCCGCTACGATCTGGAAATGATCCGCGAGGTGGGCTACTGCAACGGCGTAGAAAACTACGCTCGCCACTTAGCCGGGCGCACCGCCGGGTCGCCGCCAGAGTGCCTGCTCGACTACTTTCCCAAAGATTGGCTGCTGGTGATCGATGAGTCCCACGTCACCATTCCGCAGATTCACGGCATGTATAACGGCGATCGCAGCCGCAAGATGGTGCTGATCGACCACGGCTTTCGCCTCCCCAGCGCCGCCGACAACCGCCCCCTAAAGGCGGAAGAATTTTGGGACAAGGTGAACCAGTGCATCTTTGTCTCCGCCACCCCCGGCAACTGGGAGATGGAGATCTCCGAGAATAAAGTAGTCGAGCAGATCATTCGCCCCACGGGGGTGCTCGACCCCGAGATCTTTGTGCGCCCCACCGAAGGCCAGGTCGATGACCTGCTGGGCGAAATCAAAGAGCGAGCGGCGCGGCAGGAACGGGTGCTGATCACCACCCTGACCAAGCGCATGGCCGAAGACCTGACCGACTATTTCGACGAGCACGGGGTGCGGGTGCGCTACCTGCACTCCGAGATCCACTCCATCGAGCGCATTGAGATCATCCAAGACCTGCGGGAGGGCTTGTACGACGTGCTGGTGGGGGTCAACCTGCTGCGAGAAGGGCTCGATTTGCCCGAGGTTTCCCTGGTGGCGATCTTGGATGCGGATAAAGAAGGGTTTCTGCGGGCTGAGCGATCGCTGATTCAGACCATCGGTCGTGCCGCCCGCCACATTCGCGGTCAGGCGATTCTCTATGCCGACAACCTCACCGACAGCATGGCCAAAGCGATCAGCGAAACCGAGCGCCGCCGCGCCATTCAAACCGCCCACAACGAGGCGAATGGCATCACCCCCACTTCGATTATTCGCCGCAACAGCAACTCGATTTTGTCGTTTCTCGAAGTCTCTCGCCGCCTCAGCGCCCACGAGCTAGAGGAGGTCTACGAACACAAAGAAGAGCTGCCGTTGGAAGAAATTCCTGAACTGATTGGTCAGTTTGAAAAGCAGATGAAAGAAGCAGCGAAAAACCTGGACTTTGAAGAGGCGGCTAAGTTTCGCGATCGCATCAAATCCCTGCGCGATCAGCTCTTGGGCAAGCGATCGTAAAGAATCATCCAGGGGCGATCGCCTACCTCAATGCCTTGTACTTAGAAACAGGGAGGAAGACAGAACGCGAAAACCCTAGCGCCCGCAGCTGAAGTGCAAACTAGGGGAGCTAGGGTACGAGCAAACATAGCCTGGCAATCAGCTGAGTAGATTTGCGGGGTTAGCTGTTCGTTGGTGTGCCACCACCTTCGGACAGCGTCAAAGTTTTCGAGTTTTGTGTGGTCACCGTTCTGTTGAACGACTTAAGGTATAAAGAGCACGGCTACAGACGCTCCTCGTCAACCGTGGAGTGAATGCACCGCCTATGCCAGTCTTTATGAAGCTATACAGAAATTTTTAGGTGCCTACCAGTAGTAAGGATATTCTGTGTGAACTTTCCATATAACTACCCTCCCCAGGTAAATAATGCGGAAACCGTCCGTATAACCATCCTGTACAAGGCATTTATGCGGAAACTGTCAGCATAATAAATTGTTAGGTGTACTAAAGCGGTCTGCCACAGAAATGCTGATAAGCGAAAATATAAGTTGAGGTCTATTGACTATTTATGAGCCATGAAGCAAGAGCAATTCGAACAACTTTTATACGAAGAAGAAGGAAATACTCTTGATTTTAAGAAAGAGCAATATCTGTTTTCAAAAGCAACAGATGAGGAAAAGTCGGAGTTGCTTAAAGATATTCTAGGCTTTGCTAATGCTTGGCGTAGAGTCACTGCATACATCCTCATCGGAGTAGAAGAGGTTCGAGGTGATCGTGGAAGAATCGTCGGCATTTCCCCGAGTAGCCATTTGCAAGATCATGCACTTCAACAGTTTATCAATAACTTGACCAACCATCCGGTAAGATTTCAATATGAAGCATTTTGTTTTGAAGGCAAGCAGCTCGGTATCATAAGTATTGAAGAGCAAATGCGACCTATTTATCTGAAGCGTGACTACGGCAAGCTTAAGAAGAATGAGGTCTATGTTCGCAGGGGAAGCTCTACTGATCCTACGAAACCTGCATTGCCTGACGAGATTGCAACAATGAGACTGGGATCATCTCATGAAGAGGCTTTGGTCTCTGTTCAGTTCTGTGATATAAGAACTGAAATGCCTATAGGTTCTGTGCTTGATTGGGAATCAGAGTATTGCGAAATGCCATCAAACTATTCAATTCCTGATCTATCTAATCCCAGGAATGATTTCTGGCAATCTGACATGTTCAATCAGATCAACTCCAATTTTTATCGTGAGCTAGCTGATTATGAGTGTACTCGTCGGCTTTGCCAACCCGTACGGCTAGTTGTTAAAAACACTGGCAAAGTCGCTGCTAAGAATGTACGTATTGAACTGACAGCTTCCAGTCGGGATGAAACCATAGTCTTGGAAGAATCTGATTTGCCATCAAGACCTAGCAAAAATAGACTTGAAAGCACTGCGTTTTTAAGAGGTATTCACTCCATTCATAAAAGTCCTGGTGATGTAAGCATTGAAAGCACTCCTGAAAAGATGATGATTAAAATTGATTTTGGAGATCTACAACCTGGTAGATATATCTGCTCAAAGACTTTTTACATTGGCAGTAAAATTAGTCAAAAGATTTTGTTGGCCGTTTTTTCGTATGCTGATAATCTTGCAACGCCTAAAGAATCTACACTCATGATTTCTGTCTCTTCGAAAAGGATGTCAATGACATTTGAACAACTCAAGGTGATGGGCGATCGATTTTTCTGAGATGTATAAAAATGCCTGGCAATGTGTTGGTGCAGATGGAATGAAAGTTGTCAGTGGACATTCGAGGTCATCTGCCGCCTCACAAATTTACCGTTATGCGGACGTCAGACCCTTAATAACATTGCGGCTCTGTAAACTTGAACCAGTTTGACGGATGGCGAAACTCTACTACCGAGGTATGGCAGAGAACAACGGCAAGCCTAAAATTGGGCGCAGTGCTCGACTGTTGGGAGTCAGACCCGGTATTGACATTGATATTGAGCAAATGCCCTCTGGTTGTGTTGATAGGGAAGGTCGCTTAAGACCAGAAGCAGAACGCGAGTATACGCAGAAAACTGTAGCCGTTGCCATCAGGAATGAAAAAGGCATGTCTGTCTCGCTTTCCATTGAGGGTTTACCAGCCTTTCGTAAACCCGCTGAGTTTGGCGGTACAGGTCGAGATCCACTTTGGCAAATCGATGACAGCAAGATCACTGGCGATCTAGAAGCAGTTCAAGATAGCCCCACCCACGTCAGCATTCTGCCAAGCGCTACAATGCTTTTAGAGAAATACGAGGCAGCACTGGCAAATACTCAGAACGATTGGGAAAGAGTTGAGTAATCAGGCATCGATACCTGGAGCTTACAGCAATGGCATGGATATTTAGCCTATCGGCAGAATGCGGCTCAGATAAAAGCAAGGCAGAGCTGTTTTCTCAACATTTTGAGGGAGTGACTTGGACGCTCTCTAACGGACGTCAGTGCCAGTGTCAAACCGCCACGTTTCAGGATGTTGATGACAACTGGTGGTGTCGGGTTTGCCCTAACAATATCAGTGAGATTGGTATTGAGTCTTCAGAAAGCGCCTATCTCATGACAGAGTTAGGCATTCTCTTTTATAGGCATTTGCGATCTGCTCCCAAATTTCGATACGCCTTAGTTGGGGTCGAAATTGATGAGTTCAGGACTTACAGTGAGTTGTTAGAAGATGCCTCTGAGTTATCTATTCCCGGTTTGGTTTTGGCCAGAGAGGTCGGGTTAGAGATGGGCTTACCTTCAGCCTATCGTTCGTTCAGTCCTGGTTACGTTTGGCTGCCCTACGAGGGTGAAATTTATAATCCGCTGATGGCATCTCCAAGCTTAAAGAATCAGCTGGATGAATTATTGCTGGCAAGCTGATTGGCAACGACAGTGTGGGATGCAGAAGTGGCTGCAATGTTAGAAGAGAAACTGCTGAAAAAGTACCTTCCGCAAAGCTTACCTAGTCATCCCATTATCCGATGAGTCACGAGGCGGCAAAGCCTTTGCAGGCTACTTTGGTTGGCTTCGATGACGTTGAAGCAAACTTGAGAATATCAGGATTTGGCCTGGAGCGATGCTGTTTCTGTTCCTCATACCGCTCATTGATCTCAACCTGTCTGCGACAAAAATCGTAATCCTCCTGAAAGTGCTGATAAACCTCCTTGTAGGACGATTGAATGCCAAAATCTAGCTCCTCAGCTTCTAACAAAGTCAACACTTTTTCAAGCAGTCTCGCCCTGACTTTGAGGTGATCGAGCCTCGGTTCTGCACACAACTGCAACCGTTCAAGGTAAGACTCGATACGGAAATAGGAATGGATATCAACGGCAAAATCTTTGGTGCCATTGCTGCGCCTATAGCTCACCACTTGCCCAACCGCCTGGTATCCGCGAAACCGCTCAAGCTGCGTTTCAGCCTGGGCCTTTTCGCCTAAATACAGCCAAATGTGATTTAGCGCTCTCGCTTGCGCCTTGCAACCTTTGTAAGGCACAACCTCAATATGCTGCAATAGACAAGCTTTGGTGCCAGTTCTGTCAGCCGTTTTCCAATGACTTAAATATCCCTGAAAGCGAACATTTTGCCCTAACCAATCGGCAAGCGGTCTACAGGCGATCGCTGATTTCTGCATCCTCATGCTCCCCCGACCCAGATTCATTGACTCAAAATTGGCCAACCCATTGTTTTTTCAGGTTGCCCAATTTTGAGCCAACGATCTTAAAGCGAGGGTAGAACTCCAGCGATAGAGATGGGTTTGTGAGGGCGATCGCGCCGCACCCCGGCCATGCCAATGCTGCACCCTCTGCACAGGCGCTTCGAGCCGACAGCCCAGAACGGTCATAGATGCAGCTCACCATCGACTCTGGCCTCTACGGCCTGTTCTCTAAGAGGTTTGACCCGCCGATGACAAAACATCTGCCCTAGGGAGTAGACCGAGAGATGTCGTTACAGCTATTGCAGTGGTAAATTAGAGACACCACACTTTTGTAAACTATCATTAACCTTTTGACCCAAAATGCTGATTCTATCTGCCACCAATGGCAATAACCTTGACCTCGCTCAGGCCTTTGCTACCCAAGCAACTGTTCAGGGGCTATCCGCTGAGGTGATTGCCCTGCCCGAGCTACACCTAGCCATGTTTGACTCTCTGAATAAAGACCAGGGCGCGGGCGACGGCTTGGTCAAGCTAGAAGAGGCCCTCAAGCGCCACAGCGGTCTGATTGTCTGCGCACCAGAGTACAACGGCTCAATTCCTCCGGTGTTGAGCAATGCCATAGCCTGGCTGTCGGTGAGCACCGCTGACTTTCGGGCGCTGTTCAACACCAGGCCGGTGGTGGTGGCTACCCACAGCGGCGGCGGCGGTCAAAAAGTACTGGTGGCCATGCGCCAGCAGTTTGCCCACCTGGGTTGCACAGTGCTAGGGCGAGAACTGTTGACCACCCCCCAAAAGCCCGCCAACTCCGAGTCGATCGCCGACCTTGTTGCCCAGCTCCATGTGCTTGAAACTTCCTACAAGGGCGTACCGGCGACTGTCTAGACGGGGTTGACCACCGATTGGGCAGGCCCGCCGCAGATCGAGGCTAGGGAGGGTAAAGTTGTGAAGGTGGTTTACACCGCCCATGTTGCGATCTAGCTCTTTTCACTCTGGCTTTGCTGCTACGCCCCTATGACTCTATTCACCCTGCGATCGGCCACTAAAGACTTTGGCATCAAAGAAATTCTCCGCGATGCCAGCTTTAGCCTAGAGGAGGGCGACAAAGTTGGCCTGATTGGCACCAACGGCTCGGGCAAATCGACCATGCTGAAGATGATCGCCGGGCTAGAGCCCTTTGATGGCGGCGACTTTTGGGTCAACCCTGGGGCCAAGATTGTCTACCTGCCCCAGCAGCCCGACTTTGAGGCCGATCGCACCGTGCTAGAGCAAGTGTTTGCCGATGCAGGCGAGCAGATGGCGCTAATTCGCGAGTACGAAGATATCTCCCACCACATGGCCCAGGGCACTGGCGACGCCGATGCCCTGATGGCCAGGCTCTCGACGGTATCTGAAAAAATTGCCGCCGCCGATGCCTGGGACTTAGAAAGCAGTGCCAAAGCCATTCTCAGCCGCCTGGGCATTGACGACTTTGACGCCAGGGTGGGCGATTTGTCGGGGGGATATCGGAAACGGGTGGCGATCGCCGCTGCCCTGCTGGCCGACCCCGACGCCCTGCTAATGGACGAGCCCACCAACCACCTCGACGCCGAATCGGTAGAGTGGCTGCAAAGCTACCTCAGCGGCTTTCGCGGCGCGCTGCTGCTGATCACCCACGATCGCTACTTTCTCGACCAGGTCACCAACCGCATTCTCGAAATTGACCGGGGCGATCTCTACAGCTATGCGGGCAACTACGCCTATTACCTAGAGAAAAAAGCCCTGGCTGAAGCCGCCGACCAGAGCAGCCAAAAGAAACATGCTGGCGTGCTGCGCCGCGAGCTGGAATGGCTGAAGCGTGGTCCCAAGGCCCGCAGCACTAAACAAAAGGCCCGCATCGATCGCATCGGCGACATGCAAAACCGCGAGTTTAAAGAATCCCTCGGCAAGGTGGATATTTCCACCGTCGGTCGCCGCATTGGCAAGAAAGTGATCGAGCTGGAGAATGTCTCCAAAAGCTACGAAAACCGCCTGTTATTCAAAGACTTCACCTACGACTTTGCCCCCGACGACCGCATCGGCATTATCGGCCCCAACGGCGTCGGCAAATCGACCTTAATGAATGTGATCACCGGGCGGCTGGAGCCAGACACCGGCACCGTCGACATTGGTAGCACCATCCATGTGGGCTACTTCGACCAGCACTCCGAAGACCTGTTTGCCAACCCCAGCCAGCGGGTGATCGAATACCTCAAAGAAACCGCCGAACTGGTCACCACCAACGACGGCAGCGTGATCACGGCCTCCCAAATGCTGGAGCGGTTTCTCTTCACCTCAAACCAGCAGTATGCGCCGTTAGAGAAACTTTCTGGTGGTGAGCGACGACGGCTGTTTTTGCTGCGGGTACTACTGGCGGCCCCAAATTTACTCATTCTCGACGAGCCCACCAACGACCTCGACGTACAAACCCTAGGCGTGCTCGAAGAATACCTGGAGGAATTTAACGGCTGCGTGATTGTGGTCTCCCACGATCGCTACTTTCTCGATCGCACCGTCAACACCATCTTTGCCTTCGAGGGCGACGGCATTCTGCGTAACTATCCCGGCAACTACTCGGTGTATTTAGACCACAAGAAGTCGGCCATAGGTGAAGAAAAAGCAGAAGGCAGAAGGCAGAAAGCAGAAGAAAGCCAGAAACCAAAACCAGAAGTCAACGCCTCGGTGGTGAGCCCGCCCGCTGAAGCCAAGCCTAAAAAGATCTCCTACAAAGAAAAGCGTGAATACGAGCAGCTCGAAACCCAAATTCCTGCCATGGAGGCTGAGAAAGAAGCCCTAGAAAAGCAGCTCTATGGCAACCCACCTAGTGACTATAGCGAGGTGGAAAAGCTGTCAAAACGTCTGGGCGAACTCACCGCCACCATTGACTCGTCCACCGAGCGCTGGCTGCAATTGGCTGAGCGTATGGAATAGCCGGATCCTGTAACATTCCTTAGCTTCCCTCCCTGGGATAGAGGTGTAGATCACTGGAGCTTGCCATAGTGATAGTTAAGTTAAATGCTTAACCAAACCCGCTCTATGGCTCAAACTACTTTCGCCTCCAGCAATTCTGTTCAGGCCTACTTGAAAGAAATTGGCCGCATCTCTCGGCTGTCCCGCGACGAGGAAATTTTCCTGGGTAAGCGGGTGCAACAGCTCAATGAGCTCACTGCCCAGCGCGAGACCCTCGCCGAGAGTCTGGGGCAGCCGCCCACATTGGAAGAATGGGCAGCGGCAGCCGATCTATCTCTAGAAGATCTTCAGCAGCAGGTGGAGGCCGGTGAGATGGCCCGCCGTCGCATGGTAGAAGCCAATCTGCGGCTAGTGGTGTCGATCGCCAAAAAATATACTAAGCGCAACCTCGATCTGATGGATCTGGTGCAAGAGGGCACCCTCGGGTTGCAGCGAGGGGTCGAGAAGTTTGACCCCACCAAGGGCTTTCGTTTTTCGACCTACGCCTACTGGTGGATTCGTCAGGCAATTACCCGGGCGATCGCTGAGAAGAGCCGCTCGATTCGCCTACCCATTCACATCTTTGAAAAGCTGAGCAAGATCAAGCGCGCCCAGCGCCAGCTCGCCCAAGATCTGGGCCGCACCGCGACCCTAGAAGAAGTGGCCAACCACCTAGATTTACCCCTGACCCAAGTGCGGCAGTTTTTGGCCCAGTCGCAGCAGCCCATGTCTCTCAACGCCCTGGTGGGCGACAAAGGCGACACCGAGCTGGCCGACATGCTCGAAGACGACCAGGGGCGATCGCCCGAAGACTACGCCACCCAAAACAGCCTCAAGCAAGACATCCTGAGAATTCTCGATCGCCTGACGCCTCAGCAGCGGGAGGTACTGGTGCTAAGGTTTGGCCTCGGCAGCGGCGAGGGGCTATCGCTGTCTAAGGTGGGGCAACAGCTCAACGTCAGCCGCGAGCGAGTGCGCCAGATTGAGCGCGATGCGATTAAAAAGCTCCGCTACGCCCGCCAAGATCTGAGAGCCTATTTGGCTGGGTAGGGGCTTGACACCAAATCCGCCTTGGCTATCCCCGATTCAGCAGGTCAAACAACCGTTTGCCCCTACGATTTGGCCTTTTGGGAATCGGGATTCTGTAAGGCCGATTGGTAGGGGTTGTACAGCATTAACGGATCTGTAAATACTTGGGGCTAGCGGGCTGAGTAGGTGAGCGATCGCCAGGCAAAGTGGGGCAGGGCCATCATCCGCCGCCAGCGCCAGGGCTCTTTATACAGGCGGTAGAGCCACTCCAGGTGGTTATCGCACATCCACCCAGGGGCGCGAGACTTGACCCCCGCCCAGATATCAAAACTGCCCCCGACGCCAATCCAAATGCTGTTGGGACAGAGATGACGGTGGTCGCGAATCCACAGCTCTTGGCGAGGCACACCCATACCTACCAAAATAACGCTGGGCTGGAGCGCCTCTAGATGGCGCAAAAACTCGGGCTGGTCTTCAGGGCCAAGGTAGCCGTGCTGGGTACCCACAATTTTTAGCCCGGTTAGCTGTCGCTGCCAATAGACACCAGCGCGATCGGCCACACCGGGCACACCACCATACATAAAGACTGTTTCTTTGGGCGAAAGGTGCTTGAGCACTGTAGCTGCCAGCTCAATACCTGGAGAGCGCTCAATGCGTTGCCCTTTGCTGCGAAAGTACAGCACCACCCCAGCCCCGTCGGGGATAACCAGTTCGGCATTGACAATGACCTGGCGGAGATCGGGATTTTGGTCAGCTTGCATAGCCATCTCAGCATTGAGCGTGACCACATGGACACCATGCCCCTGGCGGTATTGATCGACCAGCCAGCCCGCATAGTCAGCTCGCCAGTGGACGGGTAGCCCCATCACCTTAAGCACTTCCGGGGTATTTGACCGACCTGTCAACACCATAAAACCCTCTCTGCCTCTCCATGTCTGCTGTGCGCCTAACGACCAGTCTAAACTGTCTAAGACAATGCCCTACTGGCCCGAGGCCTTTGCCTGCGCATTAACCATAGAGACCATACCTTGAAATTGAATGAATGTGTTGCATTTCTCAACATCGAGCTCAAGGCTTTAATGGAGCTCTTCAAGGGCATCTAAAGCCAATCGGGCACGGGCCTGCACAGCCAGGGTTTCATCCTTTTGCAAGACCTGATAGAGAGTGGCGAGAATCTGTGGTTGCTGCTCTCCGGGTTCTACCAGACTGGTCGCTAGGGTCTGTAGCCCGGCTACTGCGGCGTAGCGCACGACCCACTCTGAGTCGGTGGTGGCCCCGGTTAACACGTCTAACACCTCACGCTGACGGGCCGCGACCTGGTCAGTAGGCAGCAGTGCCCAGTCAATCGTACCCAAGCCGCGGGCGGCGGCACGGCGCACACTGAGGGCAAAGTCTCCCTTGGTAGTGTCTAGCAGCACGGGCAGCGCGCGCGGGTCGCCGATCAGCGCCAGGGCACGAATTGCCCAGGCGCGTGCCCCATAGTTATAGCCGTCGATTGCTTCGAGTAGGGTGGGTACGGCGCCACTGCCCAGGGCCACCAGGCCATCTACCGCCGCCACCGCCGCGCCGGGGTTGTTGTAGCCGAGCACGGTGATCAGGGTAGAGATGGCGGCAGCATCTTTAGCGGCGGCCAGATTATTCACGGCCACCACCATTGCACCTTTAGAATCGGCGGCATCAACGGCGTTAATCAGCTCTGCTACGGTTGCGCCCACGCTGAGAGAGTCTCCAGTCCTTGTCAGTGCAGTCAAAAAGTCTTTGGTGTGAGCGGCGATGGAGAATGGTCTTTAACCACCTGGCAACTCCCTATAGCAACCCATCCATCAGGGCTAAAACCTGGCGGGCGTCGTCGCTCAAACCCACGGTAGGAAATTCAGACTGACGCAGGTGTGATTCAATCACACCTTGCAGGGCGATCAGCTTGAGGCTGTTTTCGGCCAGGGTGGCGGCGATCGCCCCCGCCGCAGGCAAGTAGCCGATCGCCCCCAGATCCATCATCGCCGATCGCCGCAGTTGCAGGTTGGGCTCTTGCAGGCGCTGCACCAGGCGATCGCAGTAGGTACCATCCCCCGTGAGCTGGTAGAGGGCGCGGGTGGCGGCGTTTTGCACCTGGGCCACTTCATGATCTAAAAACGGCGCAATCTCTTCAACCATGCCGGTGGCCCCCAGGGTACCCAGGGCTTCCAAAATTGCGTTGTAGGGCTGTACCAGGTGGGGCTTGTCGGGGACGGCGACCGCCGCCGCCAGTCCGCCCTCTAGCAACCCCCGCAGTGCTGGAATCGCCTGGGGATCGCCCAGGGATTCTAGCGCCTGGGCCGCCGCCTCGCGCACGTAGTAGTCGTCACAGTCGAGACATGCGATGAGGGCAGGAACAACTGTGCGATCGCCCAGCTTGCCCAATGCCCGCGCTGCATTGCGCCGCAGCGGATAGCCGCCGTCGGGGGCGCGATCGCCCTCATCTTGTAAGGCCATCACCAGTGCCTCAACTGCCTCAGGCACGGCCACCCGAAAGCGCCCTAGCCACCAAGCCGCATAGTAGCGCAGCCCCGTATCGACAGTCTGGCGCAGATTGGCGATCGCCTGATCGACCGTCAGAGACTCTCCCCCGGCGTTGACTAACTGCGGCGAATGCTGACCCATAGCTCCAGACGTCTCCAGCGTTAGCTCAATAGTCTAGTTAGAAGCCAACGGCTGAATACTGACGATCTTTCCGCCCATACGGCTAATCCGCAGCATTTCTTCGTTCATGCGGCTGTAGGGTACCTTGATGAAGGTGCTACCGCTCTGGCGGATAGGATAGTTATTTTTGTCAGTGGCGTCGTTTTGGCGTAGCCCCTCAACTTCGTAGAGAAAGACACGATTGCTGGCTTGGCTGCCAAGGACATTTTGAGCAAGCATAGGAAACTCTCCTGGTCGTTGCAATAACTCGAATCCAACATTTCATGCCGATGGGCGCAGGCTTAGGGGTGCGCCCATCGGCTATTTAACCTAGAGGCTAGCAGCGGTCACGCTGGTTACTCGGCCACCCTGCTTGTGAATCTGCTGTAGCTTGGCCGACAGCTGTTCGTAGGGCACCAGGTAGGCGGTGTTGATGCGCCGCACCTTGGGGTAGCGGGGCAGGTTGGCCCCAACGACCTCAACCCGGTACACCTTGCCCGCACCAGCACCGTAGGGGGTCGACCCACCTAGGGCTTGGCTGGGGGTAGCCAGTTTGTTGGCCTGAGACGACCAGCCCGCCGCTGCACTGGTGGGGGCAATCACCGAGGAGGAGGTGTTGCGGCCCAGTTCACCGGCTAGGCGAGACTTTTTGCCCCCCGCCTGGGAGGTGTCGCTGGTGGCGTAGCCCCGATACATTTGAAACATGCGGGTAAAACCCACCGAGCGCTGACCCGCCTGGTAGACAAAGCTGCGGTAGTAGGGCACCGTGTTGTCACCAAAGTTGGCCTGGTACTCTTCGCTGTCGATGAACGAGTCTACATCGGCGTCGTAGCCCTGGGTCTCGTAGCGATCGAGGTGCTCAACGACCTCAGACTCGTCGTAGACAGCACGGCCCAGCAAGTGCTTGGTGTGCAGCTCGATCACGCGGGTCTGAAAGTTGCCGTAGAAAAACTTTTCTTTGTATAGCTCAGACTTGGCGACGGCGCGCACAAAATCGCGAACGCTGATGTAGCCATTTTTTAGCAGCGACTCAGCCCCGACCAGCCGCTCAGACTTCATCAGGTAGTCGTTGCCCAGCAGTTGACGATAGACGGCGTTAATCACCACCTCAGCATCGTCAGCGGTCCAGTTGGCGCGTAACTCTACGGGCGACGTTTCGTCATAGGCTGCGGTTCCCAAACGGGATGCAGCTGTTGTAATAGGCACAGGGGTATCCTCCTTATCAAAAGGGTAAGGTCAACCGGGTGAGCGTAGGCTCAACCGATCCACACAGACAATCAACACAGACAATCAACACAGAAAAAAACGACGGAGTGCCTCAGGCTAAATCCACTACACTCAGGTCGGTTGCGAACCGCAGTTCTACCGCCCTGAGCCCAATGGGATAGCCATTACAGCCCTGCCTCAGCAGGACTCAGCACTCCGCCAGAAAGGTATTAAAGCCCTAGCCTAGGCCAGGTCGACTTTGATTACCCGACCGCCGGAGCGGTTAACTTGTTGCAGCTTGCGAGACAGTTGCTCGTAGGGCACCAAAAACTCGGTGCAGGTGCGGCGCACCTGGGGGCTGCCGGGCCGGGCAGCCTGGGTAACCCGCACTCGATAGAGTTTCTCGCGATCGCCCCCAGATCCGCCCACGATGGCAGCTCCAGTAGCCCCGCTACCCACGGGCGAGGAAGAATTTTTGGCAATTTCGGACACCAGCTGCGATCGCACCCCTTGGGCGCGATCGCTGGTACCATAGCCCCGATAGAGCTGAAAGAAGCGGCTAAACCCAACCGTCTTCTGGCCCCGCTGAGTCAGATGACCACGATAGCTGGGCACCACATTGTCCCCAAAATTGTCGCGGTACTCTTGGGAATCAAGGTAGGAATTGATTTCCGCAGCGTAGCCGTAGGTGTTATAAAGATCGGTGTGAAAGGCAATTTCGTCCTGACTATAGGGCGCTCGGCCCAGCAGGTGCTTATAGTTCAGCTCAATAAAGCGATTTTGTGGCCCGCTCAGGAAAAACTTATCCCGATAGAGATCAGAGAGGGCCAAAGCCCGCACAAAATCGCGAACCGAGATCTCTCCCCGCCGCAGCAAAGACTCAGCGCTGGTATTGCGCTCGCTAGCCATAATGTACTGGTTGCCAAAGACCTGACGGTAAGCAGCCCGAATCACTGCTTCCACATCGCCCTCAGTCCAGTTAGGCCGGAGTTCTACCCGCGTTGACTCTTGATAGGGCGAGACGCCAAGGCGTCCCGCTGCAGTCGTAACTGCCATGGTTGCCTCCTTGGGACTATACAGATACAACAATGCCCGGAGTCACAAACAATCGCTAACAAAGTCGCTAACAACTGTCTGCCCCTCCGGGCACAATGCCAAACTAGCTTAGAGCGTTGATGGCATAGTCGATGTAGGAGTTGGCTTCAACAGCGCCGTCGCCAGACAGACCGTGGTTGGCTTTGATGTACTTCAGAGCTTCCACGTACCAGCTAGGAGACAGTTCAAAGGTGCTGTTGATTTCATCCAGACCAGCTACCAGGTACTCATCCATAGGACCAGTGCCGCCAGCGATCAGGCTGTAGGTCACCATCCGCAGGTAGTAGCCGATGTCGCGGGCGCACTTGGCTTTGCCGCGCTCGTCAGCTGCGTAGTTAGGCCCCTGCATTTGGGTGGTGTAGGGGAACTTGTTGTACACGGCTTGGGCAGCACCGCTCACCAGGGAGTCAGCCTTGGTGGTCAGAGCTTTAGCAGCTTCTAGACCAGACTGAGCCTGACGAAAGCGACCGAAAGCAGCTTGCAATTCGGTGCTGCTCAGGAAACGGCCTTGGGAATCGGCTGCTGCAACAGCTTCGGTTAAGGGGGTTTTCATAATTTAAGGTTCTCCTTTGTCTTCACAGCGAATGAACAGATGACAGAGACGCTACGCCCGAGGGCGTAACCCATTAGGACTTAGCGTTAGCCTAGGCAACCGCAGCTGCAGCCAGGTCGAAGTAGCTACCGATTTCGGAAACGAGGGAGCTGCAATCACCAGGGGTGATGTTGTTGGTGTCGTTAACGATAGCGATAGCGGCCGCTTTCATCTTTTCAACGCCAGCAGCTACGGAAGCACCGGGGGTACCCAGAGCAACGTAGGTCTCACGCAGGCCATTCAGGCAGCGATCGTTGAGAACGCTGGAATCGCCGGAGAAGACAGCATAGGTGACGTAGCGCAGGATGATTTCCATGTCGCGCAGGCAGGCAGCCATGCGACGGTTGGTGTAAGCGTTGCCACCGGGAGCGATCAGCTGGGGCTGCTCAGAGAACAGAGCGCGGGCAGCATCAGACACAATCTTGGAAGAGTTGCTGGTGATGCGGTTGACCGCGTCAATGCGCTTGTTGCTGTCGGCAACCATGCGCTGCAGAGCATCAATTTGATCGGTGGAGAGGAAGTCGCCTCGTGCGTCGGCTTGGGAAACAACCTTAGTGAATGCGTCAAACATCGACTCAAATCTCCTAATATTTTTGTCGCTGAGTTTGCTTGAAAGCGGTCAGAAGACCAAGTTAATCATTAGTTACAGCCGGAGCTGCCTAACCAATCTATAGGAAGGATCTTAAAGATCAGCGGGTTCGGTTTTCTCATCTAGTTTACATTTCTTCAAGGTTGTTCAAGCTTCTACATAATCTGCCGAACAGGCCTGAAGCAAATGGTCTATGAAGACAGGAATGAGCCTCTCTGTAAGCGATCTGCAACATTCCTTGAAACCGTTGCCTGAATTGGCTTTCGCTAATTCAATTAACCCTCCAGACATGTTTATACACCGCTGGTGTGTCTTTGTTTTTTACAAGTTATTAAGGGAAAGCACTGACTCTACGGGGGGGCAAGCGAAAGAATTAGCTCCCACTGGGCGGTCTGGGGATTGGGCGGCCAGCGCCAGTCTTCTCAGGCAACTTTACATTGCGTAATATAAATGGGCTCAAAGGTGAAAAAAGGGGGTGCTGCGATCGCGCTACCCCTGCCCATAGAGCCTCACTAGCCCCGGCAGGCTCCTGTCTGTAGCGAAAGTACCTATTCGTCAGTCTAGAGGCTGGGCGCAGCAGAGGCCGCTAGCGGTAAGATCTGATCCGGGGTCTCAATACATCTGTTACCAGGTCGTGCTGGCTTTGGGGCGGCATTGAGGCCACAATTATGAAAACACGAGTGAAAACCCGAGCAACAGAGATCTGCCCCATGGACGTAATGGACTTTTTTCGCCTGAGTGCGGGCCAGTGGAACTCCCAGCGCACCACCCATCACCTGCCCTTTCGCCGTGCTGAGTTGGGTGGTTCGGCCATCTCTGTAGAAGCGCTAGAGGCAGCAGACCCTCGCGTGGTCGAAATCTGCCAGCTTCACGATGTCGACCCCACCCTGGCTGTGGGTGGAGCCTACGTTACCTGGCAGGGAGCCATGGCCTGGGATAAAGAGGATGAAAACCATGAGGGCAGCACTGTGTTTGCCCTTGTACCCGATGCCGACACCCCCCATCAGGGTCAGCTGCTGCGCGAACGAGGCTACGCAGAGATTGTGCCGGTGATTGGGCGCTACGAAATCGATGACGATGGAGGTCTTTTATTGATCACCGAGTACGACACCATGAGCTCGATCGAGCGGTTTTGGTTTGCCAACCCCAACCTGCGCCTGCGTACCAGCGTGGTGAAGCGGTTTGGCGGCTTTAGCACAGCGTCATTTTGCGCTGAGTCGCGTCTGGTTGAGCCCCAGACTGAGACTCAGCCGGAGGAAGCTTTGGCCTCGCTGTCGGCCTTTGGTTGGTAGCCCGACAAACCTATACCCAAGCACCAGGGGTGGAGTTTTGGCCATGGGCCAGAGCGCCACCCCTGGTTTTAAAGACCTGTTTTTAAAGAAACGTGACTGTTTGTTACTCTCCCTGTCGAAATCAGAATGTCTGATCCCTGCTTCTTTTAGGCTTAGCTTTAATCGCTTCTGCCCCCGACATGGGCAACGATTAGAAGTGAAGAAAAGGCTGAAATCTGCTAATTAAACCTTGCCCAAGTTCAGCAGTAGAGTGTCGCCTGTAGAAAACTATGGATCTCGATCTGAACTTGATTCATGGTCAGATTCAGCCGCTGAGGATTCATGCTTTTTTGTTTTCCATATGGAGGAAAAATGGCCATGACTTTGCCGCTACTAGCCTATGCACCCAGGAGTCAAAACCAGCGCGTAGAGGGCTATGAAGTCCCTGGAGACGAGCAATCTGGAATTTTTACCCTAGATCAAGGGTATGCCGTAGAAGATGTTGACGCTCTGATTACTGCCGCCTATCGACAGATTTTTCATGAGCAACAAATGCTGAAGAGCAACCGCCAAACGCTGCTGGAGTCACAGCTTCGCGGGGGGTTGATTTCGGTAAAAGACTTTGTCCGGGGGCTGGTAGTTTCGGATGCTTTTCGCACCTGGAACTATGAGGTGAACAATAACTACCGTTTTGCTGAGCTGTGCGTGCAGCGCCTGCTGGGGCGTCCTATCTACGATGACAAAGAAACTCTGGCCTGGTCGATTGTGCTGGCGACCCAAGGGGTTGAAGGTTTGGTAGACGCCCTGATCGGCAGCGAAGAATATGCCACTAGTTTTGGCGACAATACGGTGCCCTACCAGCGGCGGCGGGT
This sequence comes from Pseudanabaena sp. PCC 9330, assembly GCF_055795045.1. NCBI lineage: Bacteria > Bacillati > Cyanobacteriota > Cyanophyceae > Pseudanabaenales > Pseudanabaenaceae > Pseudanabaena > Pseudanabaena sp. PCC 9330. The sequence continues at coordinate 96,756 of NZ_JAYFES010000117.1, forward strand.
GCTGCCCCAGCGATCGCAGGGAGATTTGCCCTTTGAGCGATCGCCCCGCTACACGGCTGATCATCTGACCACCCTAGAGGCCCTGGGCTACGACTTCTCGCCCGATCGCCGCCTGGCCCAGGCCGACTGGATGGAGATTCCAGATGGCGTGCGCAAAGCCGCTGGAGCCGTCACCGCCGGACTGGCGATCTTCCTTGGGTTGATTGCGATCGCCACCGTGCTCTCCTGGTTTGGCTGGGTTAGTCTGTAGCGTTGCTCGTTGACTGCGCCTGTGACCTGGCCCGCCGATCGCATCGGCGGGCTTTTCATAGTCGATCGAACCCAGTCATAAGAACGTGGTGCGGGGCAACACAGCCGATGCTCTAGACCTCATCGGGCTGGCTGGGCAGATCGGGGGGGAGATGGGCTTCGGTCTCGGGCTTGTCAGCCGGTTGGTCTTTGTCCTTGGCGGTCGATTCGTACAGGTCTGCCAGGCGGTCTTGCATGTCTTGCAGCCAGCTATTGTTCTCGCTGCGAATGGTCTCTTCGGTGTTGACCACCAGTTTTTCAAAGTTGTCAAAGTTTGCTCTTTCAGCATCGGAGAGCGACAGCCACCAGGTGCGAATGTCGTAGAGGGCATCGGCGGCCTGGGTGTAGCCCATGACCGTGGCCTCGATTCGGCGATACTCTAAATAACTGATAAAGGCTGCCGCCAGGGCCGCAGTGACCGCCACCCAGGCCTGAAAGCCGACCGCTGCTAGCAGCGTGCCAAAGCCACCAAAAATGTAGGCACTCGTCTGCACAATTTGATGCTGGCGATCGTAGATTCGGGCTTTGCGGCGGTACCAATCAAACTGATTTTCTAGTCGATACCGAAGGTAGCCCTCAGGGGAAAGGTCAGATAGGCGATCGTCGTGGCCGGGGCTAGCGTTTTTTCCTGCTTCCTCTTCCCTGATGCCTACCAGAAACTCTAGGCAGCGCTCTATCAGACGATTGAACCAGCTAGAAATCGCCTGCCCCCCGCGCAGCAAAATTCCCAGATGCACCTTCATCTGGGGCTGGTTTTCGTAAGGGTATAGCGCTCGCTGCTGCACCGCACTGCCCTCGAGCCGCTTGCTAATCAGCTGAATGCGGTTGGCAAGCTCGGCGTTGCGGTTGGTGCGGTAGTGCTTAACCCGAGTGCGAAAGTAGAAAATCTCCATTTTTAGGGCTTCGGCACTCCCCCGCAGGAGTACCCAACTGTTGCCCCGGCTAAATTTTATGGCATAGGCCCGCAGCGCCGTGATAGTAACGGGGAGGACAATCAGCAGCAGGTTAATACTGCCCAGCAGGTTATGGCGAGGCTGGTTGAGCAACAGGTCAAAGGGCAAGCGTTGCTCAAATAGAGCCGGGGTAGCAATCAATCGGTAGAGCACAATGGGCTGGGCTACCGCCAGCACGACTACCGCAACGGCGAGCAGGGTAATGATGCGCTCTAGGGTAAAAAATCGCTCCTGGGCATTGGTGGCGTTTTGGCTGTAGGCTCGCTGCCGTTCCCAAACGGTATTGAGCAGAGGTATGGGGTCGATGTCAGGCCCTGGCGCAGCCAGGGGTTGATCGGGAGAAGCATCCTGAGGGTCGGGGAGAGTATGGGCCACGGTGAGTCAGGTCAGGGGGTGGAGGTGAAATAAAGCTGCAGGCGATCGCGCATCTCGCCTACTGGGGTAGACATCTTTAAGAGGGCCAGCTTGCCGCCAGGCTGATAGTGGTGAATCAGCGCTAAAACCTCCGGTTCCGCCGCCGTTGAGTCTCCACCCATGGCGGCGGCAATGCTGTCGGCCAACCGACCGCTGCCCGACAGCACCACTGTGGGGCGACCAATGGCTAGATTTTCTTGCAGATCGGTAAAGGCAATTTTGCCGCCGTTGATCAAAACCGTCAATGAGGGGCGATCGGTGGCAATGTGGGCGGCAAACTCTGCCAGCCAGGGCGACTCGCTGCCAAATTTTTCGCCCGGCACCAAAAAGAAGTGAGTGTGGTGGGGCTCTAGGGCATAGCGCGACTCATTGTCTGGGGAGTCCGGCAGACGAGTCTTGGTCTCAGGGGCTACTCCAATCAGAGGGAAATTGCCCCCCACCTGCTGCCTGGCCCGCCCCATCATTTGAATGACTCCGGCATCAGTGCCGCCATCAAGCACGGTCAGACCTAGATCTTGGGCTAGAGGGGCCAACACCTGGTTGAAGATAGTCTGCAATTGCTCTAGACTCTCAGGCGTCATCAGACTGGCTCCACCAATAATCACCAGAGCTGGTCGGGGCGCTGTCAGCCCCATCAGGTTGAGAGCTTGCTGGCTGGTGTTATGCGGCGATAGAGACAGCGCCTTAGCACTGTTCCCATTGTGAAAGCGCAAGTCAATAATGCCGGTAGCAAAGGTGTCTAGCATGCGGTGGCCATGCGGTTCAAGAAGGGAACTGAAAGGATGTCGGCATGGATGCAACCCTAGGAAAAAATGCTAGTTCATGAGCTTGTAACCCAGCCTTAACAGGTTTCAGCTAGAGGGTGTACAGAGTTTTGCTGCCGTAGGTTGGGGGGTGAGGCCCTCTTGCCCAGGCAGTTTAGACAGCTGGCCTACTCTATAAAAGCGGTTATACCTAAAAGGCGGCTGTACCAAATCTAGCTTGGGAGCTGTAGTTGCCCGCAGGCAAGCTACCAATGTTTGACTTTGGTTTGGTTTATTATGCCTCAAGGCTCTAAATTCCTACCAAGCATTATGTAGAGACGCAGTAATTCTCATTTTGACTGTTCAGCTTAGAGAATCTCGCTCAGGCTTCAACCAGCTCAGCCCACGCCCTGCGGGCAGGCAGCGCCAACGACAGGCTCAGGATGAACGGTAAATATCTCAAAATGAGAGTTGCTGATAGCCTTTGCCATTTGGGGGTGGCGATGGCTGAGGCCTTGCAAGGTTACTATACTAATCTGGTTATTTTGTAGTACTGACCTATCCCCCCCCTCCATCTCTCATCTCCTATGACTCCAGAACTAACCCGCTTTGGCGAGGAAATGTCTCACCTGACTGGGGTGCGCGCCATTATGAAAGACATTGCCCAGACGCTGCAGGCGGGGGTGGGGCGGCAGTTTATTAACCTCAGTGCGGGCAACCCGGTAATTTTGCCTGAGATCGAGCAGCTCTGGCGCGACTGTACCCAAGCGCTGTTGGCCAGTTCTGAGTACGGCAATGTAGTCTGTCGCTACGGCACTAGCCAGGGCTACGAGCCTCTCATTGAGGCTATTAAAGATGACTTTAACCAGCGCTACGGGCTGGCGTTGAGCGATCGCCACATTTTGATTACCCCCGGTAGCCAGGCGCTGTATTTTTTGGCGGCCAATGCTTTAGGCGGCTACCACGCCACAGGGCGAATGAAAGATATTGTGCTGCCCCTCAGCCCTGACTACACTGGCTATGGCGGCATTTCTCTCGTACCTAAGGCGGTGCGGGCCTGCCGTCCGGCGATCGATGGGGATGAGCGCGCCCACCGGTTTCGCTATCGGCCCGACTTTAGCCAGCTGAGCATTACCGCTGATACGGGGTTTGTGCTGTTTTCTCGCCCCTGCAACCCGACGGGCAACGTGCTCAGCGGCAGAGATGTGCGCCACATCGCTGACCTAGCTGCTGTTCACAATGTACCGGTACTGGTTGACTCGGCCTACGCGCCCCCTTACCCAGCGCTCAACTTTACCGCCATGGAGCCGGTGTTTGGCGACAACATTGTGCACTGCATGAGTCTGTCAAAGGCGGGGCTACCGGGGGAGCGGCTGGGGGTGGCGATTGGCGATCCGGCCATTATTCAAGTATTAGAGTGTTTTCAGACCAACTTCTGCATTCACTCGTCGCGCTACGGGCAGGCGATCGCGGCCCGAGCCATTGCCTCGGGCGAGCTGGCCCATCTGTCTGAGCAGGTGATTCGCCCCTACTATCAAGATAAGTTTGCCGTGCTCGAAGCGGCTCTCGATCGCGCTCTACCCCAAGATTTGCCCTGGTACTTGCACAACGGTGAGGGAGCCATTTTTGCCTGGCTGTGGTTCGACCATTTGCCGATTACTGACCAAGATCTCTACCAACAGCTCAAGCAGCGGGGGGTTATTGTGGTGCCTGGCAGTCCTTTCTTTCCTGGGCTGCGCGAAGATTGGCCCCACACCCGCCAGTGTCTGCGCCTCAGCTTGACCGCTAGCCCTGGAGAGTTGACCGAGGCGGCCACTCGCCTCGGCGCTTTGGTGAGCGAGATCTACCAGGCCGCGACGGTACCCGCCTGATGACACCGACCACTGCCGACGAATGGGTTGAAATTGGCCGCATTGTCGCCCCCCAGGGGGTGAAGGGTGAGGTGCGCGTGTATCCTAGCAGCGATTTTCCGGAGCGGTTTGTAGACCCAGGGCAGCGCTGGCTCAAGCGCCCCCGTAGCCTCACCCCCGAGCCAGTGGAGCTGGTGCGGGGGCGCTACGTGGAGGGCAAGGGCATTTATGTGGTGCAACTGGCGGGGGTAGACAGCCGCGATCGCGCCGAAGCCCTGCGAGATGCAGTGCTGTTGGTGCCCGCAGGCGATCGCCCCCAGCTTGACCCCGACGAGTTTTATGTGGCCGACCTGCTGGGGCTGCGGGTGATCGTGCAGGCCACGGGCGATGAGATTGGCACGGTGACCGATTTGTTTGAAGCGGGCAACGACCTCTTAGAAGTTACTTACTATCCTCTAAACGCAGAGAATGCAGGCACTGACAAGCCCCATCGGGTGCTGGTGCCCTTTGTCAACGCCATCGTGCCGGTGGTTAATTTAGCTGAGGGATACCTCGAAATTGACCCTCCAGCGGGGCTTTTAACCCCTTAGCTCTTATGGGTTTCTTATCTTTAAACTCTAGTATTTACTCAACGACCATAAATGGAACGACCAACTCGCCCCGGCTATCTCTCGATGGTCGGGGTTTGCTTATGGGCAATAAAATTTCCCTTTAGACGCTTAGAAGTAATGACCTTTTAAACCAATTGTTAAAACCGATCGGCATTTAGAATCGGCATTTAGAACAGAGACGCTATTCTTAGCAAAAAAACCAGCAGAGCGTTTAACCAGCAGGAGACGACCCCATGAAGTGGCAATCGAGTCGGCGGAGCACCAACGTAGACGATCGCCGAGGTATGGGTGTGCCCGGTGGCCCAGCCATTGGTGGTATTGGGGCGTTAATCATGGCCTTGCTAGTGGCGTTTTTGGGCGGCGATCCGTCGGTGGTGCTACAGCCAGGGGTAGCGGTTAGCCCCTACGACAATGCACCTCAGACCTCTCAGGTAGAGCGCGATCGCTCGGCAGATTTTGTCGCAGCGGTGCTGGGAGAGACCGAAGACACCTGGCACGGCATTTTTGCCTCCGAATTTGGTGCCCGCTACCAGGAACCCAACTTGGTGCTCTACTCTGGGGCTACCCAGTCGGCCTGCGGGTTGGGCAAGTCGGCGATGGGGCCGTTTTACTGCCCGGCTGATCAAAAGGTCTATCTCGACACCAGCTTTTTTAACGATTTGGCTGTGCGCCACGGGGCTCCAGGAGAGTTTGCCCAGGCCTATGTGATTGCCCATGAGGTGGGCCATCATGTGCAAAATCTGCTGGGCATTTCGAATCAGGTGCAGCGGGCCCAGCAGCGGGTAGGCCGAGTCGAGGCCAACGATCTGTCGGTGCGTCTAGAGCTTCAGGCCGACTGTTTTGCTGGGGTCTGGGCCCACCGTGCCCAGGTGTCTCGCAACATTCTCGAGGAGGGCGATATCGAGGCTGCCCTCAACGCCGCCAGCCAAATTGGGGACGATCGCCTCCAGATGGAGGCGCAAGGATATGTTACTCCTGACTCCTTTACCCACGGGTCGTCTCAGCAGCGGGCAGAGTGGTTTTATCGCGGTATCGAGACCGGTGACATCAATCAGTGCAACACCTTTGATATGCCCAGGGTTTAAACCCTAAACCTGGCTTTGCCCCTAGCTTTACTTTTATGAATTTCTTATGTTTCTGATCTAAGCTCCGAGAGCAAAAAGCAGCATTGTCCAACCGTAGACTTCGGCACCTAAGGTAGGCAAATTTCGGCTGCCGCGTTATTTTTGGCTGCGCTATTTCAAGCGTCCAGCTTCTATCATCCATTTTTTGAATTCTGAAAATTCTGAAATATTTTGGTGCCTGCTTATGTCCAAACGCTACAGCGCAAATGCTCACAGCAGCCCCTGGAGGCGATCGAGCTTCTGGCTGGCCACCGCGCCCCTAGTAGTCACAGCTACCCTATGGTTTGAGCGAGATGGTGCCCTGCTGGCCCAGGTGCCCGCTGCTTTGGAAGGGGTTGAGCTGCCCGCCTCCCTCGAACCCGGTAGCCGCCTGAATATTGAAAGTTCAGAGGCCATGCGCCTGGTGAATGAGGCGCTGCGATCGCGCTTTTCGAGCCAGTACAGCGATGCTGAGGTGGTGGTTGACTACGACAGCGCCAACAACGCCATTCAGGCGCTGATCGACGGCGACACCGACTTGGCCGCCCTCGGGCGCAGCCTCACCGACGCAGAACTCAGTGAAGGGCTACAGGAAGTGCCCGTGTCGCGCCGCAAAATTGCCATCCTGGTCAGCCCCGCCAATTCCTTTGCCGGCAGCCTCACCGTTGAGCAGTTTGCCCAAATTTTTCGCGGCGAAATCACCAACTGGTCTGAGGTGGGTGGTCAAGACGCCCCCATCGTGCTGGTTGACCACCCCGAAGACAGCGACACTCGCCAGGCCTTTCGCAGCTATCCTGTCTTCCAGGAAGCCCCATTTGAAGCCGTATCTAGTGCTGTGACCCTGCCTGAGGCCAGCATTGACGAGATTGCCGACAGCCTCGACGAAAACAGCATTAGCTACATCATTGCAGAGCAGGCCATCAACAACCCAGCAGTCAAGATCGTGCCCATGCACGACACCCTGCCCGACGACCAGCGTTACCCCTTTTCTCAGCCCCTCACCTACGCCTACAATCCGCAGACGGCCAGCCCAGCGACCCTGGCCTTTTTGGGCTTGGCGGTCAACCCCAACAGCGAGGCGCTGATCGAAGCGGCTCGGGCCGCAGCCACGGCTGAGTCGGCGACAGAGCCTGAACCCGTAGCCACAGCTACCCCAGAGGCCACTCCAGAGACTACTCCAGAAACCACTCTCGAACAGGCCGAACCTGTTCCCGCGCCAGCTCCAGCCCGTAGGCTGCCCTGGTGGCCCTGGCTGCTGGCCCTGCCAGTCCTGGGCGGTCTGCTCTGGTGGCTGCTAAAAGATCGTGCCCCGGTGGCGACTCCCCTGGCGGCGGCTCCCCTGGGGGCAGATCCCGATCGCCGCATTATTCTCACTCCCCGCAACTGCCGCGACGCCTACGCCTACTGGGAACTGCCCGAGGCCGAAGTGCAGGCTCTGCGCGATCAAAATCTTTCCCTAGCGCTGAAGCTGCACGATGTGACCGATATTGCCGATGTCGATCGCCAAGCGCCCCACAGCACCCACCAGTTTGGCTGCGATACCGTGGCCGTGGGCGATCGCCACCTGCCCATAGGCGTCGACGATCGCGACTATCTAGTTGAGCTGGGCTATGTGGGCAACGATAGCGACTGGCACGCCCTGGTGCGATCGACCCACGTGCGAGTGCCCGCCTGCCCCAGCACCGTGCCCCCTGCCGCCCCTGGCATTGGTGCTGCGGCCGCCGCTGCTGCTGGCCTAGGCGCGGCAGGTCTAGGAGCGGCAGGTCTAGGTGCCGCCGCCATGGCCCGCCCCGCTGAGACCGCCGCCCCGACACGGGTCATTCTCGCTCCCCGCGACTGCAAAAATGCCTACGTCTACTGGGAGCTGCCCCAGAGTACCGTAGACGACCTCAAGACTGGGGCGCGCGCCCTTAAGGCCCGGCTCTACGACGTGACGGAGCTGCCCGGCAACGGCCATGGTCTCAATAGTCTGCAAGAGTTTAACGCTCCTCTTGAGACCCCTGGCGATCTGCATCTGCCCGTCGCCGTTGACGATCGCGACTACCTAGTTGAGATCGGCTATGTCGACAGCAATTATCAGTGGCAGGCCCTAGCCAAGTCTCAGTCAGTGCGGGTACCGGCCTGTCCGTTGGGTGGAGCGGACACCGTACAGGCTAAAGCTGCCGCTCTGGCCACTGGCGTCACCACGCTGACCGGCACGGCTGTGACAGCTGCTGCCGCCGCCGCTGGGGGTGGCGCAGTAACCGGCCTTTGGGATCGCACTGGTGAAGCCGTCGTCGCTGAAACGCAGGCGGCTGGGGTGGGCCTACGGTCTGACATGGGGGCTGAGAGCAAGATCATTCTGGTGCCCCGAGGGGCCGACGCTGCCTATGCCTATTGGGAAACAGCCCCCATTCACCGGACGGCGCTGATCGAAGAAGGCGGCAAAGCTTTGGCCCTGCGCATTCACGACGCGACCAACCTGGAGCTAGATTACCAGCCTCCCCACGCTACCCAGGAGTACATTCTGCAATCTGATGACACCGATCGCCACGTGCCCATTCTCACCCCCGATCGCGACTACGTGGCGGAGCTGGGCTATCTCACCGACGATGGTCAGTGGCTCCAGCTGGTGCGATCGCTCCATGTGCGCGTACCCGCTGCCTAGTCTGCGTCAAGCGGCTTTTGAAAGCCTTTTTGCAGCCTGTCCCACTGGGTTTTTATCTCAATTTTTCCCCGCAATAAGGAACAACTATGTCTCTTTTCTTTGACGTTCTGAGCTCGATCAATAACCCCAATCAGCAGGGTAGCGTTGACCAACTCAGCTCAGTAATGAGCTCTGTACAGCAGCTAGCCGGTAGCCAGGGCATGAACAGCGACCAAATGGGCTCGCTATTAAACGCTCTGGGCGGTGCCCTACAGCCTACCCTCAAGCAGCAGGCCTCGACCATGGGCACCAACCAGCTCGACGGTATGTTGAGCAAACTGGGCGGCGCGGGGGGCGTTGCCGCTTTAGCGTCGGCGATTCCGCCCCAGATGCAGCAGCAGCTGATTCAGGCGGTGGCCCAAAAAAGCGGCATGGACGCGGGCATGGTGCAAACCCTACTGCCCCAGCTGCTGCCCGTCGTGCTGGGGCTGCTGGGTATGGGTGCCGCTAAACCCGGTGCTGCCAGCGGCGGTAACGCTCTGCTCAATGCCTTTCTCAACTCCGGCAGCTCCAACACTAGCGACCTGGGCACGGTGATGAAGTTTGCCGGTCGCTTTCTCAACCCACCGCAGTAAGACATTCCCGGATGGCCCGTTTGGGCGATCGCACCCATCAGCTACAACCTCTCTTGAGCGCTGCCCACGGGCAGCGCTTTTTGTCTTTGGACGCTTTTTATTTTGGGACTTGAATACGCAACGGCTGGCGACAGCAGCCCGCCAGGTTAATTTCCCAGGCGACTGCTTAGCTCTAACCATGGCTGATACCAAATCCGAGTCCCATAACCCCGATTCCCCAGAGGCCGAACCGTAGGGGCAAACGGTTGTTTGCCCTGCTGAATCGGGGGCAGCCAAGGAGGATTTAGTATTAGCCATCTAAGCCGATTATTTATCCCAGTCAGCGTAAAAAATTTCTGTAACAAATTTGTCAATTTAATTTTTATATCAGGGCTGCTTAATTTATTTGGGTCATAATTCCTTCAACCCATGAGGGTGTCGCCCTGTAGATCTTTGGTTTTGACCGTAGTTTGACATGCAAATTTTTTGAACCCATTTAAGAAAAAAGGAAATCCTATGCGGCTACATTTTCTCGGTGCAGAATATTCTCGTCAATGGCCTATTGTTGAGACCCACACAGGAGAGGTGACTGGCAAATATAGAGGCGTTGCCTGGAGTGCACGACAATATAGCCACCCAGCCAAGACCACTGAGCCAGTTACGTTGCGCTTTATGGGACGTGCCTATCAAGCCCAGCTGTAGCAGCTAGTAGCATGAATGCCTGAGCCACCCCCAGGGGTGGCTCAGGCATCTAACCCGTCTCAGCCTTGGAAAAATAGCTAGCGGCCCAGGCGGGAGGGCGTCAGCTGCGGGGGGCTAGCGCTGGGTTCGCCTTCCACCAGCAGATTGCGAATTAGGCGGGCCAGGGCGCGCTGGGCTAGGCCAGACACCACCTGCTGGCCCATGGCCTGGGTCTCAGGCTTAAACAGCAGAGAGGGCAGGCGAGAGGCCACCTGGGCAGCGTCGAAGCCAGGGGTCTCTCGCAGTAGATCTAAAATGCGGCGCAGCTGGTCGAGATCGCTGGGGCCGGTGGTGGCGGCGACGGGCAGATCTTGCTTAATACCAAGGCGTCGCTGCACGGCGGTGGTAAAGCTGTGCACGGTGCTCTGAGTAAAGCTGTCGAGACCGTTGACCAGCTCGCTAACGATGCGATCGCGCAAAAATGACCCTCGCTCTGAAAATAAAAACTCCAGCGTCTGGTCGATCAGCCGATCCATGTCGTAGTCATCGCTGTCGCGGGCGTTGCGCAGCAGGTTTTCTAGCCGGTTCCAGCGAAAGCTGCCGTCTTTAAACAGCAGATCTTGTAGAGAGGCGCGCAGCTCCGGTGACTGGTCGGTGAGCAGGCGCTTGGCCACGTAGGGGTAGGCCTTGCTCAGCACCTTAAACTCAGGATCGACGTTGATGGCGATGCCCTCTAGGGTGACCAGGGAGCGAATGATCAGCGCGTAGTAGGCGGGCACCCGAAACGGGTACTCGTACATTAGGGCCGAAAATTCGTCGGTGATGCTCTTGAAGTTGAGCTCGGCGACGCTGGCCCCCAGGGCGTTGCTAAACACGTTGGCCAGGGCCGGGATAATCGGCGTCAGGTCGGTGTCGGGCGTCAAAAACTCCAGCTTGACGTAGTCGTTGGCCAGCCCCTCAAAGTCGCGGTTGACCATATGGACCACCGCCTCGATCAGGCCGTAGCGCTGGTAGGGCTTGACCTCGCTCATCATGCCGAAGTCGAGGTAGGCCAGCTTGCCATCGGCCATGGCCAGCAGGTTGCCGGGGTGCGGGTCGGCGTGGAAAAAGCCGTGCTCTAGCAGCTGCCGCAGCGAGCATTGCACCCCCACCTCGATCAGATGGGTGGCGTCGATGCCCTGGCGGGTGAGCTGGTCGATGTTGGTCAGCTTGGTGCCTTCGATCCATTCCATGGTCAGCACCCGGCGAGCGGTGTACTGAGGATAGATATAGGGCACGTAGATGTCGGCAATATGGCCGTAGAGGGCGGCAAAACGCTGGGCGTTTTGGCCCTCGTGGGTGTAGTCCATCTCTTCGAAGATGCGATCGCCAAACTCGTCCATAATCGCCACCAGGTCGCTGCGAATCTGGCTGATGCGGTTGGTGGCAAAGCGGGCTAGCCCCCGCAAAATATGCAGGTCGAGGGCAATGCGCTGGGCCAGACCGGGGCGCTGCACCTTGATCGCTACGGCTTCGCCGCTGTGCAGCTTGCCCTTATACACCTGCCCGAGGGAGGCCGCCGCGATCGGGTCAGGCGAAATTTCGGCATAGATTTGGCTTGGGGGCGCGCCCAGCTCTTCTTCGATAAAACGGTAGGCGATCGCGTTGGCGAAGGGGGGAATCTGATCTTGCAGCGTGGTCAGCTCTTCGAGAAAAATCGGCGGCACCAGGTCGGGCCGGGTGGAGAGCGCCTGGCCAATTTTGATGTAGGCGGGGCCAAGTTTGGTCAGCATATCGCGCAGCTGAGTGGCCCGTTTAGCCTCATTTTGGGCACTGCGGCCAGCCCGGCGATCGAGCCAGATCTGGGCAAAGAAGCTAATCAGCGGCACAAAGATGCCCAAAAACCGCCCCCACACCTGAAAGGGGCGGCGGCGATAGTAGGCGGCGATCGCATCGGGATCGTAGCCAAAATATTCAAAGGGGTCTTGGGGCTTGGTGGCTAGGGTGCGCGGTGCGGCCACCATGGGCTCAGCCAGCACTTCCTCAGTTACCGTAATCACCTCGGCATCGATGATGTCGACAGAGCCACCGACGCGCTGAGCCGAAGTCTGAGTGGGATTGAAAACCATAACAAGCTCAGAGAAGAGTACCGATAACCAAAGACCCCCAAGCGATCGCCTGAAACAGTCCCGTAAACTATTGTAACGGCTTAGCTTCAGAATCCCAGGTGGTGACCTCCCCACTTGTGACTGGCGGATTTTTCCCCTAGGGCCGCTGCTGCTGTTCTCCGGCAGGTTGATCTTTGTTTAATGCCCCCTGCTGTTGCCCCTGGTGGTCTTGCAGCCTTGCGATCGCCGCTCAACATTCTTAACGGCGGCGGGGGCGCTAAACCCTCTATGGTTGACACCATAGACCGAGGAAACCGCCATGGATAAACGCCTCAACTGGCTCAAGACCGGCCTGATGGCTCTGATGGGTGCCCTCACGCTGGTGGGGCTGACCCACATCTCTGGCTTAGCCCAGCCCCCATCGGCCCCCGCCCCGCCCCAGTGGACGCCCATTGTAGTCTCACCCCTGACCCCTGCCGCCGAGCCTGTGCTGGGGGTGGATGGCCACTACCACGGCCTGTACGAGCTGATGCTGTCAAACACCAGCCCGGTGACGGTGACGGTCAACCGCATTGAGGTGGTGGCGCTAGACAGCTCCCAGGAGGTGGTAGTCAATGACCAGCTTTCTCCAGCGATCGCATCTTTCAGCGACGACGACCTGCTGCTGCGATTGCGCACCCTAGGCAATGCCCCAGCCCCCAGCGCTGACCTAGGCCCCAGTGAAACCCGCCTGTTTTTGGTTGACCACAGCTTTGCCCAGGATCGCCCCCTGCCCCAGCACCTGCTGCACCGGCTCGATATTTCTGCGCCAGAGGGGCCAAGGCGGACTCAGCTTTCTTCTCTCAGCTATACCACAGCTGCGCTGGCGATATCGCCGGACGCCCTGGTGCTGGGGCCACCGCTGCGAGGGCCAGGCTGGGTGGCAATTAACGGCTGCTGCTCTCCCCTGGTGGGTCACCGCAGTACCGGCTTGCCCATCAACGGCGAGATTCACTTTGCCCAGCGCTTTGCCATCGACTGGATGCAGCTCGATCGCCAGGGGCGTCTTGCCACAGGCGATCTGGCCGAGGTGAGCCACTATACCGGCTATGGCGCTGAGCTGCTGGCCGTGGCCGATGGCACCGTGATCCAGACCCGCAGCGATCTGCCCGAGCAGGTGCCTCCCACCCTGCCCGACCCCACTACCATCACCCTGGAAAACGTGCTGGGCAACAACGTGATTCTCGATCTAGGAAACGGAGCCTACGCCCTGTATGCCCACCTCCAGCCAGGCTCGGTGGACGTAGCGCCGGGAGAGCAGGTCAAAAAGGGGCAAGTTTTAGGTCGGCTAGGCAACACAGGCAATACATCGGCCCCTCACCTGCATTTTCACCTGATGGATGGCCCCACCCTGGCTGCAAACGGGCTGCCCTACACCTTTGATTCCATGGCTGTATCCGGGCAAATTCCGCTGGAGGCCGTGGAGCAGTTCTACAGTATGGAGGGCGATTGGCGATCGGCGCTACTGCCCCAGCCAGAACCGCGCCAGCAGGAGTTTCCCCTGTTTTTGACCGTGGTTGATTTCCCTAACTAGTCAAGGGCTCGAACCTGGTGGTCAGGTCTAGCTCCATCAGGCTGCTGTCAGCCCCTGGAGTGCCGTGGTTTTGCCACCAGTCGTGGAAGTGTCGGGCGATCGCATCGTCATCCTCAGCCTTACCCATGCGGTAATCCACAGTAGGTAGGGCAGACACGTGGGTCTGCCCCTGCGGTTACCCTACTTCTTGAGAGGCTTTCACCTGGGTCTGCGGCTGGGGCTGGAACTGGAACAGGGTGTAGACCACGTTGCGGCGAATGCCGGTCATCATGTCGAGGAAGACCTCGTAGCCCTCGCTCTTGTACTCAATTAGGGGATCCTTTTGGCCGTAGCCGCGCAGGCCCACGGTTTCCCGTAGGGCATCCATCTGTTGCAGGTGGTCACGCCAGAGGCTGTCGATCTGCTGAAGGATGAAAAAGCGCTCGGCCTCGCGCATCAGCCCCGGCTTGATCTGGTCAACCTGGGCCTCTTTAATGTCGTAGGCAATGCGGGCCTGCTCGTGGAGGAAGGTGCGAATTTCGCCCACGGAGAGGTCTTCGAGCTGCTCGGGGGTGAGGTCGGCCAGCAGATAGACAAACTCTTTGATCTTATCGACCATCTCGGGCAGCTTCCACTCTTCGGGAGGCAGCTCGGGGTTGATATAGGCGGTGACGATGTCATCCATGGTCTGCTCGGCGTAGCCGATCACCATCTCTTTGAGTTCATTGCCTTCGAGCACGCGGCGGCGCTCGGCGTAGATGGCGCGGCGCTGGTTGTTCATCACCTCGTCGTACTCAAACACCTGTTTGCGAATGTCGTAGTAGTAGGTTTCAACCTTTTTCTGCGCGCCTTCTAGAGAACGGGTGAGCATCCCCGACTCGATGGGCATGTCTTCTTCGACGCGGAAAGCATTCATCAGACCGGCGACGCGATCGCCGCCAAAAATCCGCAGCAGGTTGTCTTGCAGACTCAGGAAGAACTTGGTGGAGCCAGGGTCGCCCTGACGCCCCGCCCGGCCCCGCAGCTGGTTGTCGATGCGGCGCGACTCGTGGCGCTCGGTGCCAATCACGTGCAGGCCACCGCGTTCGATCACCTTGTCGTGCTCGGTACTGGTAAACGCCTCGTACTCGTGGCGAATGCGGTTGTACACATCCCGCAGCTTTTGAATCACCGGGTCGTCGGTGGGGGCTTTTTCGGCGGCGACGGCTAGCTTGTCTTCGGCCTGTAGCTCGGGCAGGCTGCGCTCCCCATAGGTGGCCACGGCAAAATCGACGGTGGCCTTGAGCTCGTTCACCGTGTCAGCCGACAGCTCAATGGGGAAGATGTCGGGGGAGGCTTTCCAGGTCTTGATTTTCTTATTGCCGCCAAACCCCTGGGCCGCGCCCCGCCCCTTGGTGCCCGGTACAGCGGTGACCGAAAATTCGTCTTCATCCTCGGGCTTAACGATGCGAGGCATCAGATATTCGCGCACCTTCAGGCGGGCCATGTATTCGGCATTGCCGCCCAGGATAATGTCGGTACCGCGTCCGGCCATGTTGGTAGCGATCGTGACCGAGCCACTGCGCCCGGCCTGGGCGACGATCTCAGACTCGCGCTCCACGTTCTCGGGTTTGGCGTTGAGCAGGTTGTGGGGCACACCGCGATCGCTCAGCAGGGCCGACAGCACCTCCGATTTTTCCACGCTGGTGGTGCCCACCAGCACCGGACGACCGCCCTCGTGCATCTCAGCGCACTCTTCGGCCACGGCCTTCCACTTGGCCTCTTCGTTCTTATAGACCACATCCGACAGATCGCGACGAGAGGCAGGCCGGTTGGTGGGGATGATGGTGACTTCGAGCTTGTAGATGCGCTCAAATTCAGCTTCTTCGGTCTTGGCCGTACCGGTCATACCCGACAGCTTGGGGTAGAGCAAAAAGAAATTTTGGTAAGTAATGCTGGCCAGAGTCTGGGTCTCAGGCTGAATCTCCACATGCTCTTTGGCTTCGATCGCCTGGTGTAGACCGTCGCTCCAGCGGCGACCGGGCATCACCCGCCCGGTAAACTCGTCCACAATCACAATCTCGTCGTTGCGAACGATGTAGTTGACGTCTTTGGTGAAGAGTTCTTTGCCCTTGATGGCGTTAAATATATAGTGCGCCCAGGGGTCTTTGGGGTCGAACAGATCTTGTACCCCCAGCACCTCTTCAGCCCGGATAAAGCCTTCGTCGGTGAGCAGCACGTTGCGGGCCTTTTCATCGACTTCGTAGTGGTCTTCGGCGTTAAGCTCGCGGGCTACTTCGGCGGCGCGGGTGTACTTTTCGCTAGGGCGCTCGACCTGGCCAGAGATAATCAGCGGCGTGCGCGCTTCGTCTACGAGAATCGAGTCAACCTCGTCGATGACGCAGTAGTTAAAAGGGCGCTGCACCACGTCTTCCATGGCGGTGGCCATGTTGTCGCGCAGATAGTCAAAGCCAAACTCGCTGTTGGTGCCGTAGGTGATGTCGCAGCCGTAGTTTTGTTTGCGCTCAGTCGGCGACATGCCCTGCTGAATCAGACCCACACTGAGGCCCAAAAAGCGGTGAATCTGCCCCATCCACTCGGCGTCGCGGCGGGCCAGGTAGTCGTTGACCGTGACCACGTGGGCACCTTTGCCCGACAGCGCGTTGAGATACGACGGCAGCGTCGCCACCAGAGTTTTGCCTTCCCCGGTTTTCATCTCGGCGATCTGGCCGTCGTGGAGCACCATGCCGCCGATCAGCTGCACGTCAAAGTGGCGCATGCCCAGCACCCGCTTCGAGGCTTCACGCACCACGGCAAAGGCTTCGGGCAGAATGTCATCAAGGGTTTCGCCCTTTTCAAGGCGCTGCTTAAACTCTCCAGTTTTGGCCGTCAGGGCCTCGTCGGAGAGCTGCTGAATCTCTTCCTCCAGCAGGTTGATCTCGACCACGTCGGGACGATATTTCTTCAGCTTGCGCGCGTTGGGGTCACCGAGGAGGTTCTTCAGCATGAATTCAGGCAGCCTAGGTCAGCGTAGGGTGTTGCACTTAAAGTCAACCGTAACGGGCGATCGCTCTGCAAGGGGCAATGTCCACACCTGGGGCGGGTCAAGGTGAGTTTGCAAGCAGCCAAAAGTGCTTTTCTATCCTATCACCTGGCCTGCTGGGCGGGTTTGCTGGGTGCTGAGGTCACTGCTGAAGCTCGGTTACTTCTGTACCTAAATTAGGAGAGGCATAATGGATTGCAGATAGGCTCCACATACCAGCAACCATGGCAGACCCCGTCACCATCGCCGACATCTACGCGCTCTTTCAAACCTCCCAGGCCGAGGCCGATCGCCGCGCCGCCGAAGCCGATCGCCGCATGGCTGAACTCAATGCCGAGGCCGATCGCCGCGCCGCCGAAGCCGATCGCCGCATGGCTGAGTTAAATGCTGAAGCCGATCGCCGTCTGCAACGCCTGGAGCGTGTTGCCGCCAACACCAGCCGCGAGGTGGCGGGGCTGACCACCCGCTGGGGCCAATTTGTGGAAAATCTAGTGGCTCCGGCGGTGATTCGCCTGTTTCAGGAGCGGGGCATCGAGGTACAGGAAATTTCTCGGCGCATGCAGTCGAAGCGGCCTGGGGCCGAGATGGAGATCGACATTTTTGCTGTGGATGGCGATGTGGCGGTGGCGATCGAGGTGAAGTCGCGCCTGGGGCGGCAGGATGTGGATGATTTTTTGGCGCGGCTGGGGCGGTTTCGGCAGGCGTTTCCCCACTATTCGAGCTACCGCATCTATGGGGCGGTGGCGGGCATCGAAATTGACGAGGGGGTAGACCGCTACGCCTACCAGCAGGGGCTGTTTGTGATTAAGCAGACCGGTGACACGGTGGCCCTGGCTAACGATACGGCCTTTCAGCCTGCGGCCTGGTAGCCCCGTAGGGTGCATAACGCTCAGGCGAGGCTCCGCCAACGCGCATCCATGCACTAAATCTATAGGTTGAGCAATTTGCCAAACGAGAGTGGTGCATTGCGGCCATGGGGATGAATCGGTTATTGGCAAAGAATGCTTGGGCCGCGAATGCACCCTACGGGCACCCTGGAGTGGTGCATTGTGGTGGTCTATGTCTGATTATCGACGCCTGTATCGAGCAGGTGGCAGCTATTTCTTCACCCATGTCACGTATCAACGTTATCCGTGGCTTTGTACCGACTTAGGTAGACAATCTCTACGGAAAGCTATGATCACCATCCGCCAGAAATACCCCTTTAGCATTGACGCTCTTGTGCTGCTGCCCGATCACCTCCATTGTGTTTGGACGTTACCGAAGGACGACATCGACTACGCTAAACGGTGGCGGTTGATCAAGCTGATGGTTACTAAGGCTTGCGGGCAAGAGTTAGCGTTGCCATCGAAGAAATCCCCATCGGGAGAGCGTCGGCGAGAGGGGAATCTTTGGCAGCGTCGCTATTGGGAGCATTGCATCCGGGATGAGCAGGATTTTGTCAATCATTGCGAGTACATCCATCAAAATCCGGTGAAGCACGGATTAGTTCATCATGCTATTGATTGGCCCTATTCAACCATCCACCGCTACTCCAACCCGTAGGGTGCATAACGCTCAGGCGAGGCTCCGCCAACGCGAAGCAATGCACCAAATTTGTACGTTGAGAAATTTGCCGAATGGGAGTGGTGCATTGCGGCTATGGGAGTGAGTTGGTCATTAAAAAAGGCTGCTGAGGCCGCGAATGCACCCTACGTCTGGGATGCTCCTATTCAACCATCCACCGCTACTCCAACCCGTAGGGTGCATTCGCGAAGCAATGCACCAAATTTGTACGTTGAGAAATTTGCCGAATGGGAGTGGTGCATTGCGGCTATGGGAGTGAGTCGGTCATTAACAAAGGCTGCTGAGGCCGCGAATGCACCCTACATCTGGGGTGCCCGCTGGTGCCAGGTAACAGATCGCTGAAAGGTAGGTAAATCGTGTAAAAAGCAGTGCTTTGCAAACTTTAAAAAATCGCTAGAACTGGCTCGTGCTACAGTTCACAAGTCTCTGCACGAGAGAAGAGAACCCCGCCTCCCCGCGCGAGAGAAGAGAACCACCAACCCCCAACCCCAACCCCAAACCACCCACCACCCAAACGGGAAACCCTCCCTCGGGAGAAAATTTAGGGTCTGCTTTGAGATTGCTGAGTTGATAGCTTCCGTCCTTCATCCAGCCGATCGCTTCACAAAATACTTTCCAAGTTTCTTCATGATACTGGCCATCGAGCGGGTTGCCTGTCTCGACATAAATTTTCTTTTGCACGCTAAAGCCAAACTTGCCGTTGCTGTAGTTCACCCACAGTCTGTCAATTGCCAGCAGATCTTCACAGGGAAACTCTTCTAAATCTTTGCGATCAAACCACTGCCCCTCTTCCTTGCCCACGGTGGCAATCATCAGCCGATAGGTTTCCTGGTCTGCCTCGCGCCACTGCCCCGCTTTCAGCAATTCCTCCAGCTTTTGATATTTCGAGTCTTGGGCAACGGTGGTCAAATCCTGAAGCAGTGCTTTCAGGTCATCCCCAATTTTCTCAGGGCGGGGATATTCTTGCAGGGCCAGGGCGGCGAGTTCTGCCGCTTCACCGCCGGGTTCGCAGGCTTTGCGAATCACCTGGCTGAGCAGCCCTGGGGGTAATTGGGCGGTGTAGAGCAGCACGGTTTCGCGCCAGAGGGCATCGTTCCAGTTTTGCAGCACCAGTTGGGCATTTTTTTGCAGGGTGTCTCTGTCCTGGGGTTTGGCCAGCCAGGTGGCGGCAAAAAATCCCTGAAAGCTAGCGTGGGGAAACTCGTATTCCCCCGGTTCGCGCTCCACCAGCAGTTCGCTGATATCGACGATCGCCTGAAGCCACTCGGCGGGCTCCACTGCTTCGTCTTGCAGCAGCGGATGCTGGCTGAGGAAGTGCAGCAGCGTGGCCCGGTTGATGGTCAGGCGCTTGGCTTTGGAGGTGACCATGCCAATGGCGATCGCTTGCAGCAGAGCCATGCTTTTGCTGTAGGGCAGCGGCATTTGAATGAACCGGGCGCGGGGGCGATCGTCGAGCTGGAGCTTGCAGATGCCCTGGTAGAGGCCGAGGCGCTGGCGGGGCAGTTCCCGATTGGGGGCCAAACGGTGAAAGGTGACCAGCATGTTGAGCAGCAGCGGGTTTTCGGCCATGTAGCCCAGTTCGCTGCGGCGGGCCTCTAGCTGGGCGATCAGGTCGCTGGCGCGATCGGTGGCCACCGCTTGGGCTTGGCGGCGCTGGCGATCGCTGCGGCAGCACCGCTCCTGGCACAGGTACCAGCGACGAATGAAGTCCTCCTGCTGGGCCGGGTTGAATTTGTTGACGTAGATGGGAATAGCGGGCCGCCGGGCGGTGTAGTCGCGGTAGCCCGCCGGGCGAGAGGTAAGGATGAACACCGATTCGGGATATTCGGCCATTTGGCCGCTCAGCCACTGGCTAACCTGGGGCCGCTTTTCGGCGGGAATTTCATCGAACCCGTCGAACATGACCAGGGCTTTGCCGCTGATCAGCAGCCGCTCGGCCCAGGAGATGGGCGCAGTGAGCGGATGGTTTTTGGACAGGTTGGGCACGTGGTGGGCCACGATCAGCTGGGGCAGGCTGGGGGGAGTCTCCTGGGTGAGCAGCTCTACCCAGTCGCGCAGGCGCAGCAGCACCGGAATCAGCGGTGGGGCACCGTGGCGGCGGTGCTGGCGCTGGCCATAGATCAGGGTGATGTGGCGCAGCAGGGTGGTTTTGCCCATGCCGCCCTTGGCCAAAATGCTCATCTGCCGAAAGGGGCGATCGCGACGGGTGCGAGCCAGCAGTTTCCAAATGTCCAGGTTTTCAGACCGCAGGCTGGGGTCGTTTTGCCAGTCGGCGCGGAGTTTTTTGGCCTGTACCAGGCTCCCCACCCCCAATGCCTCGCTGCCGATCGCCCCGCTCAGATCCAGCGGCACAAACACTTCTTCGAGCAGGGGGATGGCGGTTTTATCTGGCTGAAAGCCCTCTGTGCCGTACTCTTGGTAGGGCTTTGCTTGCAGCTTGCGATACTTGCTCTCAAATCCCAAGAACTGCCATCGCAGCGTTTCTAACAGGCTATCGAGCCACCGAGCCACAACGTTGGCATGGTTCCCAGCCCTTTCGCTGTAGATTTCGCTCAGGCGATCAATGAAGTTTTCGCTGTAGCCCGCCCAGACCGCAGAGATCACCGTCGCTGGAAACAGGGCAATGGCCACCAGCCAGTCTTGTTTGACCAAAAATGATGTAAAAGCTAGAGCACTACTGCCAAGGGGCGACCAGCGTACAACGGACTGTCCAATCTGCTTGAGCATGGGCGATTTTGGCGCAAGGGGCAGGTTGCTTCCTATTTTGGCCCACCCCTGGAAAACAGGAGTACTCAAGATCGGGGCGATGCTATGAAAACCCCACGCGTGCAATCACTCGAAGTGCCCCTCACTGAGCAAGACTATAACCACCTGGTCAATGAGGCGATCGCCTCATTGACCAGGTGAATGTGCATTAGCCTATGCATGCTGTCATCATCCTTGTGCCCCATACCGAGCAAGACTACGCAGATCGCTACGTGCCGGAGATCAACTAGTCCTTGAGCCTGGGCCTCTGGCTTGGGGCGCAGCCACTGGCAAAAGCCCATTACCCAGATGGGTTTGCCCACCATTTGGCTCTTCGGCAAAAACCGCAGCAGATCGGCCTGGCCCAACAGCGACAGCACCGATATTCCGCCATAACTCTTTGTTACAATTTGGGTCGCGCCCTATGGCGGCAGACCTGTTGCGGCAGACGACCTGGCCGCTGACCCACGCATCTATCCAGCGAGCCTCTCCCGTCTATGAATATGGCCCAGCAACCGCCCCTTCCGGCGTCTTCTCTGTCTTCTGCCTCCCCTCGCCTGCACCGGGCCACCCTAGAAAACATGCTGCAAACCCCAGAGGCCGCTGCTACCTGGACGATCGAAAACAGCGAAGAGCTGTACCGCATTCACAGCTGGGGAGAGCCCTACTTCTCGATCAATGCCGAGGGGCATTTAACGGTGTCGCCCAGGGGCGATCGCGGCGGTTCCCTAGACTTATTTGATCTAGTCGAGGCGATCAAGCAGCGCAACCTCAACCTGCCGCTGCTGATTCGCTTTTCCGATATTCTCGAAGACCGCATTGAGCGCATCAATGCCTGCTTTGCCAAGGCGATCGCCCGCTACAAATACTCAGGCGTCTACCGGGGCGTCTTCCCCGTCAAGTGCAACCAGCAGCGGCAGCTTTTAGAAGATGTGGTGCGCTACGGTCGGCCCTACCAGTTTGGCCTAGAGGCCGGGTCAAAGCCCGAGCTGCTGATCGCTCTGGCCACCCTCGATACGCCGGGGGCGCTGCTAATCTGCAACGGCTACAAAGATAAGGACTATATCGAGACCGCCATGCTGGGCCAGCGGCTGGGTCAGCAGCCGATCATCGTCATCGAGCAGATGAATGAGCTGGAGATCGCCATTGAGGCCAGCCAGCGCTTGGGCATTCGCCCTGTGCTGGGGGTGCGGGCCAAGCTCAGCACCAAGGGCAGCGGCCGCTGGGGCATTTCGGCGGGCGATCGCGCCAAATTTGGCCTCACCGTGCCCGAGATCCTGGCCGTGGTCGATCGCCTGCGGCAGGCCAACATGCTCGACTGCCTCCAGCTCCTGCACTTTCACATTGGCTCGCAGATTTCGGCCATCAGCGTGGTCAAAGAGGCCCTGCGAGAGGCCAGCCGCATCTACGTTGAGCTGGCGGAGCTGGGCGCTGGCATGCGCTATCTAGACGTGGGCGGCGGCCTGGCGGTCGACTATGACGGCTCTAAAACCACCTTCTACGCCTCCAAAAACTACAGCACCCAAAACTACGCCAACGATGTGGTGGCCGAGGTGCAAGAGGCCTGCCGGGTCAAGGGCGTGCCGGTGCCCACCCTAGTGAGCGAGAGCGGGCGGGCGCTGGTGTCGCACCAGTCGGTGCTGGTCTTTGACGTGCTGGGCAGCAGCGATGCTCCCACCCACGAAGAAGTTGAGGTGCCTGGCGACGACGACCACATGATCTTGCGTGAGCTGTACGAGATCTATCAGAGTCTCACCCCCAACACTGTGCAAGAGCTGTACAACGACGCCGTGCAGTTCAAAGAGGAGGCTATTAGCCTGTTTAACTTTGGCTATCTCAGCCTGTCGGCGCGGGCGCGGGCCGAGCGACTGTTTTGGGCCTGCTGCCGCAAGGCGCTGTCGGTGGTTAGCGATGCCGACCACGTGCCCGAAGACATCGAGGAGCTGCACCAGAGCATGGCCTCGATCTACTACGTCAACCTGTCGGTGTTTCAGTCGATGCCCGACACCTGGGCGATCGAGCAGCTGTTCCCGATTTTGCCCATTCACCGGCTCAATGAGGAACCCAGCTGCCGGGGCACCCTGGCCGACCTCACCTGCGACAGCGACGGCAAAATCACCAAATTCATCGACCTGCGAGATGTTAAGCAGGTGCTAGAGCTGCACCCTCTGGAGCCGGATCAGCCCTACTACCTGGGCATGTTTCTCGGCGGGGCTTATCAAGAAATTATGGGCAACCTGCACAACCTGTTTGGTGACACCAATGCGGTGCACATTCACATGACCCCCAAGGGCTACCAGGTTGAGCAGGTGGTGAAGGGCGACACCATGACCGAGGTGCTGGGCTATGTGCAGTACAACGCCGAAGACATGATTGAGAATATTCGGCGTCGGTCAGAGCGATCGCTGCAAGACAACCGCATCACCCTCGAAGAGTCGCAGCTGCTGATTCAGCACTACGAACGCAGCCTCAGCCAGTACACCTATCTGGCGTAGATTTTGCCCCGGCCTGCTGGTGCCGCTGGCTACCAAAAAGCTGGGCATAGCTGTGGGAAAAGGCACAGCCTACGAAAAAAATCTGGCAGGTGAAATAGATCCATAACAGCAAAATCATGACGCCGCCAATCACCCCGTAGGAGAGATACTGCTCGCCGATAGAGATCACGCTGGTGCTGACCAAACGCTGTAGCCCCACCAGCAACGCTGACGTCAGCAGGGCCGCAGGCCAAATATCCCTCCAGGGAACGTGGCGTGCGGGCAACACCCGAATTAACCCCAAAACCGCCAAAGCCAGAATAAAAAATGACGAGCCCAGATGGAGGCCGCTGGCCAAGGGCAGATTGGCTAGCGGCACGTTGGGCAACAGCGTATTCACTGCGCTAGCCAGATTGATCAGGGTGCTGATCGCCAGGGTTGAGGCCATCGAAACCAGCAGCAGCAGTGCAATGCTAAGCACGAGCAGAAAGGCGGTGGCCTGGTTGGCCAGGTAGGCCAATACCGATTGTTTGAGCCCGTTGGTGGCCTCTAGATCGGCCTCGTCTGGTTGCCATATTTGATCGACCGAGCTGCTCAAGACCCCAAAAACGGTGCTAGCCGAGTAGAGCAACAGCCCAAAACCCACTAGCCCAGCGCCCAGGCTAGACCCGTACAGACTTTGCATTGTAGTGACGACTAATGCCTGGGCATCGGGCGGCAAAAATTGATCGATCGCATCTTCGACGTACTGCACTGCATCGGTACCGGGGCCTAAAAATGAGCCCAGTACGCTTAAAATCACCAGCAGAATGGGAAACAGTGAAAACAGCGCGTAGTAAGACAGCGCCGCCGACATGCGAGAACAGTTTTCTCGCTGCCAGGTAGATGCCGTCTGCACGAGCAGCTGCACCGATCGCCGGGGAAGAACGCTTGTGCGAAAGTAGTCGATCATGGGGTTGGATAGGTAATGCCGCTGAGCAATTGCATCATCTCCTCAGGCCTGTTATCGACTCAAGACAGTCGATAGCGGTACCCCTGCTACAGCGATAACTCAGCATGATTACCCTATCGTGCTGCTGTCGCCTAGGAATACATCTCTGGGTAGAAGTTGAGAAAAACCCAGGCGCACAAGTGGCCAATATAGAACCACCTTAAGTCCTATACCAGCCAAAAATATGAGCAAATTAATAAATTAACTGGGGTGCTAGGATTCGAACCTAGGAATGCCGGGACC
Source organism: Pseudanabaena sp. PCC 9330 (assembly GCF_055795045.1). NCBI lineage: Bacteria > Bacillati > Cyanobacteriota > Cyanophyceae > Pseudanabaenales > Pseudanabaenaceae > Pseudanabaena > Pseudanabaena sp. PCC 9330. The sequence continues at coordinate 121,319 of NZ_JAYFES010000117.1, forward strand.
AAAACCCGGTGCCTTACCACTTGGCGACACCCCATCGTTATCGCTTTGATACTATAACAGCTTAGGTCGCACTACTGTCAAGATTTCTCCTCAGATTAATTTGAGGCGTTAGGGCGTTGAGCTGCCCCAGAGCGAGATCTCTCCCGGCTCTAAAGCTGTAAGGTCTCGAAGAACCTGGATAAACAGTATGCAAAGATACCATTCGCTCCGGGCTGGGCAGTCTGAATAGAGGTTGATAACGTCTCAAAATAAGAAATATCCGGAGACGTTGCGCTAGGGTGCCCTTTAGCCGTCTGTAATCTATTTTTGGTTTGGCTGTCATGGCTTCTGATAGGTTTTATGCCGATCTGCCGCCCCTAGAACAATTTCTAGCGTTGGCGAACCCCAGCAACTATACTGACGCCCCCGCCGACTGGTATGCCCTGATTACCGACGTGGTGGCTTCGACCCAGGCGATCGCCCAGGGGCAGTACAAAGAGGTCAATGTGCTGGGGGCCAGCTCGATCATGGCGGTGCTCAATGCCGTAGCCCCGCTGGAGGTGCCTTTTGTGTTTGGCGGCGATGGGGCGGTGCTGCTGGTGCCCCCCGCCGCTGTGCAGGCCGCTCGCGAAGCGCTGCTGGGCGTTCGTGCCCTGGCCCGCGACTCCTTTGGCCTCGATTTGCGGGTGGGCATTGTGCCGCTGACGGCGGTATGGCCCCAGCATCCGGTGCGGGTGGCCAAAGTTCGCCTCAGCCCCACCTACTGCCAGGCCAGCTTTATCGGCGGTGGCCTCACCTATGCCACCGAGCTGATCAAGGCCAACCCTATCTATCGGTTAGATGTACCGGGCGATCGCACCACCGCCAACCTGGCCGGGCTGGAGTGCCGCTGGCAAGATATTCCTAGCCCCCAGGGCCACACTCTGAGCCTGATTGTGGCGGCCCTGCCCAGCGGTGGCTATGTGAATGACTATCTCTACCGCGAGGTGCTCGAAACCATTGGCAGCATCTATGGCGGCGGCGAAAGCTACCACCCGGTGGCCGCCGCCGCTGCGCTCAATCTGTCGGTCAACCCAGGGCGGCTGCGGGCCGAAGCTAAGGCCAGGGCCAAAAGTTTGCACTGGGGCGATCGCGCCCTCTACACCGCCCAGGCCTACCTCGAAACCCTGGTGGGCCTGGGCCTGATGGCCGGCAAGGTGCAGGCTGGAGGCGTCGACTGGGGCCAGTACAAGGCCGATGTGCGGGCCGCCTCCGACTATCAAAAAATTGACGACCTGCTGCGCATGGTGATCGCCGGTAGCCCTGCCCAGACCGAGCAGCTGGTGCGCTACTTAGAATCTCGCCTAGAGCAAGGCCACCTGGCCTACGGCATTCATGTCTCTGACCGAGCGCTGATGACCTGCCTGATCATGGATCGCCGCGATCGCCACTTTCACCTGATCGACGGGGCCGATGGCGGCTATGCCCTGGCAGCCCAGCGGCTCAAGGCCCGACTCCAGGGCAAGGCTCAAAATTGGCAGGCCTACTCGCGCCTGGCCAAGCACCGCCCCCGGCGGCTGGGGCCGCCCCTGGGCATTCAGGCGGGGTAGGGGCTAAGTCGTGTATTCGGCGTTGATTTTGACGTAGTCGTAGCTGAGGTCGCAGCCCCAGGCCTGCCCACTGCCGGGGCCATCGCCAATGCTGACCTGAATGGCAACGGTGTCGGTCTTGAGGTATTCGCCCTGGGTGGCAGCGGTGAGGTAGGCGCTGGCGGCGGGGCGATCGAAGGCCAGGGGCTGGCCGCGCTCCATCAGCAAAATATCGCCCAGCTGCACCCGCAGGTCGCTCTGGTCAAAGGGCACCCCGGCCCGCCCGGCGGCGGCCGCAATACGGCCCCAGTTGGGGTCATGGCCAAAGATGGCCGATTTAACCAGCGATGACCCGGCGATCGCCTTAGCCACCTGCCCCGCAGTGGCAGCGGTGACAGCCCCAGTGACGCTGACCTCGATCAAACAGGTGGCCCCTTCGCCGTCGCGGGCCACGCACTTGGCCAGGTATTGGCAGACGGCGGTGAGCATGGCTTCGAGCTGGTCGGCCTCGGCCCCCTCGTCGGTGATGGCAGGAGTGCGCGACTCGCCGTTGGCCAGGGCAATCAGGGTGTCGTTGGTGCTGCTGTCGCCATCGACGGTGATCTGGTTAAAGCTGCGATCGGCAGCACGGCGCAGCATGTCTTGCCAGAGGGTAGGCGACACGGTGGCATCGCAGGTGATAAAGGCCAGCATGGTCGCCATGTTGGGGTGAATCATGCCCGATCCCTTGGCAATGCCGCCGATGCGCACCGGGCGATCGTGAATGGTGGTTTCCATGGCGATGGTCTTGGTCACCAGGTCGGTGGTGACGATCGCCCCGGCGGCAGCGTCTGAGCCCTCGGTTGACAGGCTCTCGACCAGGGTAGGAATGCCCGCCTTGAGCTGATCCATTTTGATGCGCTGGCCGATCACCCCGGTGGAGGCGATCAGCACGGCTTCGGGGGGCAGATTTAACGCAGACCCGAGGGCGGCAGCACTTTCGACGGTGTCGACCCAGCCCTGGTTACCGGTGCAGGCGTTGGCCTGACCCGCGTTGATGAGAATGGCACGGGCACTGGGGCGGGCCTCAAGGCGTTGACGGCAGTAGTCGACGCAGGCAGCACGCACGTGGCTGGTGGTAAAGACTCCGGCGGCGATCGCCTCACAGTCTGAATAAATCAGCGCCAGATCGGGGGCACCCGACGGCTTGAGCCCGGCGACAATGCCCGCCGCCTGAAAGCCCTTGGGCGCTGTAATGCCCCCCGAAATAATTTGCCAGTCTGCCATGCCGCTGTATCCCATAGGTGCTGCCGGGGATTATACCAAGCTTCTGAAGGAATGCCGCTGCTGGCGGTGGACTGTGCACTCGCGTCGGCGAGAACCTTTCTCCAAACCTTTCCGCACCCTAGCGACTGGTTAGTACCCTGGGTGCGAAAAGATTTTTAACTGGTGCTGAAGGTTGGACGATCGTAGTTGGGTCAGAGGGTGTTTGAAGAGTCTGACGGAGTAGCTTGAACTACCTGGACTACCGAGGAACTGCTACGAAGGAATGAGGGTTTTAAGGAACTGGGTGATCCGTACAGGTAGCTTTTGATCCTCAAACTGACCCTTCTAAAACATCCTCTCAGGCCGCGTTGGGTCAGGCCGCATGGGGCATGAGGGAAACGGACGACTTCGGCGATGGCGATCGGCCTCTGCCCTCGCCCTTGATCCAACCTAAGAAAATCTGTGTATGAGAGGGTTTCATACTAAATCCTCCTTGGCTACCCCCGATTCAGCCGGGCAAACAACCGTTTGCCCCTACGGCTTGGCCTTTGGGGAATCGGGGTTATGGGACTCGGATTTGGTCTCAATGCGTCTCCTCTTGACAGCCCCGTGCCGATTGACAAAAACGCTTAGTGACGCGAAGGAGTGCACAACTTTAGTCAACACCTCGGCCAAAGGCTATCAGCCCCCTCTGCCGGGGACAATTTTGAAAAATCGCTGCGAAATGAGCGAACCTGAGCAAATGATTGCAGTGATTTAATTTCATTCATCAGCGCTCATAGCCTACTTTTCTGTCAGCAAGGCGACGTCCGCAAAGTTTGATAAAGAGTTGTAAATAATATGCATTTAGCTGCCGCCTAAGACTTGCCCCCTAGATCGAAGAATCTACTATAGATACTAGTAAGCATTAGGCACTTCTAAATTCTTTTTCTGCTAAATATAGAGAGGGTAATTATGTCTTCGCTATCGCAAGTTCGTCAAAGAATTCCAGCTGCTAGCTTTGAATCAGTAGATTTAGTTGATCAACTTTTGATTCGCCAAGATATCCGAGTTTTGTCGGAGCAGGACGCTTTAACAGGAGTAAACCCTTGGGATATTGTTTGTAGAGATAATCAGCGCCAGAAAGTAATCAGTCAGTTTAAGACCTTCAAAACTCTAGGGCTTGGCAATACTTACATTCAGGGCCTATGGCGCTGTGAGCGACTTGACCTTTTGTTTGAGCGCCTATTTGCTCTCAATGTAGAAGAAAGAAGGAATTCCATTGTTTTTGAGCTGCCCAATTCGCCTTACTTGTTTTTAGAGCAGCTGCTCTACAAGGTCTTTAATATTTCATTGATTCGGCAAATGGATGTTGCTAAGACCCACTACGACCTTCCGACTGAATTGTATGAAGGTTTTTTGGGAGAGTCGATGAAATATACGACGGGAGATTGGACAGGGCTGACTCAAATACCCGAAAACCTTACCGCTGCCCAAAATCAAAACTTAGCCTATTGGGTTGACGAACTGAACATTAGCGATGGGGATATAGTTTTAGACTGTGGTTGCGGATGGGGAACGCTACCAGACTACTTAAAGCATCAGTTCAATATCACCTATGTTGGAATCACCATCTCAGACGTACAGGTCGACTACTGTCGTTCTAAGTTTGAGGGAATGAAGAATTATCACTTCTTTAATCATAGCTACCACAATCGCTATCCAAATATTCTCGCTCAAGCTGGGGTTGAGCAGATTACAAAGTGCATTTTTCTTGAAACCATTGAACATGGCGGCACCCGAAACTGGCCCCATATCCTAGGCAATGTGCGTGAGGTAATCAGTTCTGATGGACTGCTGGGAATACAAACGATTGGATCTGATCATCCCACTTTAATCTCTGATCCTTATATCAATCGATACATATTTCCCCATGCTTCGCTGGGCTCTCCATCGGAGCTGGGTAAGGCGATCGAGAGTAATCGTCAGTTTGTAAAGATCAAAGAGAACAATATTTTCGACAACTACCCGGCAACTTTACGTTCTTGGAATCACTACTTCCAAAAAAATTGGGATGATATCAAGCCTCATATTCAGCTCATGCTCGACTCAACCCCCTTTAAAACCATTGATGAATGGAAGCGTCACTGGGAATTTTATCTATTAATGTGTGTCGGGGCCTTTATGGCAGGGACATATCCTCAGGTTTATCAAATTACGGCAAGGCCTAATTTCTTTGCCAAGGTGTAATAAAAAGAGCAATGATATTGCCATTGAGGAAACTGTTTTTCCGAAGTCGCCTTACTTATCTGGTAAAAAAGAGTTGTTGAGGGCCTGGGCATAGCCAGAATCTTGAGTGCCCAGGAGCCGATCCCAAAAGGTAAAGTAAAGCCCGTAGTGAACGGTGTATCTGAGGTGATGAAGGGAGTGGTGGGCAGGGCCAATCACCCATTGCCCTAGCCAGTGGTGGGGAAATAGGGCCGGGAGGCGATCTGGCCCCAGGTGGTTGATCACCGCCCACACGGTCATGGTGGTGAGGACGGCAATCATGGTGATGAAGTGCAGCGGCAGTACAAACACCAACCCCACCAAAAACAGCGCCTGCACCACGGCCTCTAGGGGGTCAAAGGCAAAAGATGTCCAGGGGGTGGGGTAGCGCGATCGGTGGTGCCCCCGGTGCAGCCAGGCAAAGAGTCTGGGATGATGAAATAGGCGATGGGTGAAGTAAAAGTAGGTGTCTTGCAACACCAGCGCGGCCCCGTAGCTGGCCCCCAGGTACCACAGACCGCAGGCGTGGGGGTCGCTGTAGAGGCGGGTTAACCCGGCACTGTGGGCCGAGAGAATGAGGGCGGCGGCAATCGCAAATACCACTGCTGCGATCGCCGATAGCTGAATGTCGTGGCGAATTATCCGCCAGGAGGGAGACCGGGGGAACATCTTTTGAGCCCTCTCGGAGCCGTAAAACACCCAGTAGGTGAGCCCTGCAACTAGAAAATAGCGCCCGAGAATAATTGCTAAAAAGGCAAGGCTGTAAAATTCAAACGAGTTTTCTCTCAAGCGGGTTTAGTCCTTGCCTTCGTCTTTCTCGATGATTCTACAATGCGGCAATGCCTGGCCGGGGTGCGCGCAAATTGCCTAATGAGATCTGAGGGCTGCCGGTGTAAACCGAGTTTAGCCGCAGGTCGAGCACCTGGGCCTGGCGGATGCGGGCGATCGCCCGGTGGGTAATCAACTCGCCGAGGTTGAAAATGACTTTATTTTGACTGACCCCAACTAACGCGGGTTATGGGCTAACCCAGGGGCACTGCCCCTTTTCTGGATAGACTACTACTGGGCAGTCAGTCGTCTTGGCCACCCCGCAAGATAGCAGATTAGGCAATGCGCTCTGGAGGCTTAACTTTTGATGAAGTCGATCAAGTTAAGCAAATGGTGGGATTCTTTAAACTCTAGCTTTTGGTTTGTGCCATCGCTCATGGTTGGGCTAGCCATCGGGCTTTCGTTTTTTACTATTGGTATCGATCACCGGCTAGAGTCTGACATTATCAGCGATGTGAGCTGGGTGTATTCGTTGGGGCCTAGCGGGTCTCGGGCGGTACTCTCTGCGATCGCCGGTTCGATGGTGAGCGTGGCCACCACGGCCTTTTCCATCACGATTGTGGCGCTACAACTGGCCTCTTCCCAATTTGGGCCGCGTCTGCTGCGAAATTTTATGCAAGATACCGGTAACCAGGTGGTGCTGGGGACGTTTATTTCTACCTTTGTGTACTGCCTGATGGTGCTGCGCACCGTAAACGAGTCAGAGGGCCGCGAGTTTGTGCCCCATGTGGCGGTCACCTGCGCTATTGGTTTAGCGATCGCCAGCATTGGCGTGCTCATTTACTTTCTGCACCACGCCGCCTCATCTATTCAGGTCGATAACGTGATCAACGCCGTCGGCGAAGACCTGGATCACGCTATCCAGCGGCTGTTTCCTGAAACCACCGAGCACAGCTTTTCAAGCCAGACCGAAGCCGCCGCCGAACTCCCCACCGATTTTAACCGCCACTCTTACCCGGTCAACGCCAAGGATGATGGCTATCTTCAGGCTTTTGACGATGGCCAACTCATGCAGATTGCCACAGACAACGATCTGATGATTCAAGTGCAGTCGCGCCCCGGTCGCTTTGTGGTGCAGGGTAGTGAGCTAGCGCGGGTATTCCCTAAAGACAAGGTCAATAAATCCCTGACATCTCAGGTTGATGGAGCCTTTGTGCTGGGCTCTAAGCGTACCAACCAGCAAGACCTAGAATTTTCCATTAACCAGCTGGTTGAGATTGCGGTGCGCGCCCTGTCACCCGGCATTAACGATCCGTTTACTGCCATCCGCTGCATAGACCAAATTAGCGCCACTCTGTGCCGTCTGGCCCGGCGCGACATGCCCTCGCCCCACCGCTACGACGAGCAAAACCAGCTGCGACTGTCGCTGCCCTCTTTGACGTTTACCGATGTTACCGATACTGCCTTTAACCAAATTCGGCAGAATGGGCGGTCGAGTGTGGCGGTGACCATCCGGCTGCTAGAGGCGATCGCAGTCATTGCCCCCTTCACCTACCGACCCGCCGACCGTGCCGCCCTCCGGCGTCAGGCCCAAATGATTGAGCGGGGCAGCCAAGCGGCCATCGTCGAAGAGCTCGACCGCCAGGATGTCAAAGCACAATCCTTAGCCACTATCCGGGCGATCGAGCAGCTTTAAGGAACTAGATATTTGATATAGACCCCTGGTGGAGGGCAAACTCGGCCAGGGGTCACGCGGGTTTTGCAGCGTTGGGCGAACTCCAGCCCTGCTTGCTGAGGAGTGAACTTTCCGGATTCTCGCGTTCATTAGCAGGGGTGTGGTAAAGGCGCGATCGGGGCATATATCCTGCGAGAGAATCGGTATTTTGTGATCTAGGTTACTGTTATTTGATGTTTGTTTTGTGTAAAGAGAAGCCCCCATGCTTAAAACATACTTGATCCCTGCTTTGACTGTCGGTGCCTTAATGGTGTCTCTGGTTGCCTGTGATTCTGCCCCAACGCCTCCGGTGACTGAGGGGGCACCGACGACAGAATCGCCCCAAGTCGATGGGGCAGTGGTAGACGATCGTGCTGCCTACAGCGAAGTAGACCTGCCCGCAGATGAAAGCCTGGTAGGCGCAGACCCCAGGCAAGTTGCCCTCGATGTCTTTGGCAGCCCTGAGCCAGGGGAAGGCAATTTTGTCGAAGAGGTAGTGGTGGTCGATGAATCTGATGACCAAGTGCTAGTGGCCCTAACCCAGACGGGCCTGGCCGATGACTCGGTCAATGGCATGCGCTACCGCCTGGAGTTTGTGCCCGAGGGTGATCAGTGGCGGCTAGACTGGGCCGGTCAGCAGGTGCGGTGCCAGATGGGCCGAGGCTCCCAAGACTGGACAACCGATCTCTGTAGCTAAAGTCAGCGGCGAGATCCCACCAAATTCGAATCGCATACCCCCGATTCTCAACGGGTCAAACCGTAGGGGCGCATTGCATGCGCCCTGTTGAATCGGGGTTTTGTGGGTCGGCTTGGGTAAGAACTAGGGCAGGGTGGCGATTTCTAGCGCCTGGTAGGCTGCTTCTGAGAGCAGGTCGGTTTCAGCCTGCACTCGGTCGAGAAACACCTTGCCATCGAGGTGATCGATCTCGTGCTGCACAATGCGAGCGACGAAGCCTGTCCAGATCTGGCGGTGGGGCTGCCCATGGCGATCGCAGTACGCCACCTCCACTTGTTCATGGCGCGGCACCCGGCCCCGCACCCCTGGCACACTGAGGCAGCCCTCCCAGCCCAGCTCCATCTCATCGCTGGCCGCCAGTAAAACTGGATTGATCAACACCGTGGGCGTCATCTGCGGAGCATGGGGGTAGCGCAGGTTGGGGCGTGAGGCGACTACCACTATCCGTAGCGAGTGGCCCAACTGAGGAGCGGCTATGCCGACGCCATTGGCGGTACGTACTGTGGTCAACATTTGATCGATCAGCCGCTGTAGCGATGGCTCGGCCAGGGCGGTGACGGGCTGGGCTACCTGGCGCAGCACCGGGTGGTCGAGGGTGACCACAGTCGCTGAATTGGGGCCTGGGGGCGGCGCAGATGGGTCTGGCATGGGCAGGTTCGCTGGGCTGGCTGGTCAAGGGGCGCGATCGGAGTGCGATCGCAACACTCTATTCATTGTATACATCGTCCCCAGAGATGAGAGCCCTGTGGTTCAATAGACCAGCGGGGTGCGTTTAGCGCCTGACTTACAGGGGCACGACAGGATCCAACATCTGTTAAAGCGCTATATGTAGAATCTAGACATTTTTCCACCCTATATCTAGTACTCTAGAGATCCCCTACGGCGGCTTGGGCCAGGCCCGTCTAGTCTGTGGACAGGCGGTTGCCGTCTGCACCTACCTGGCCGTCTTTAGGTCTGAGGTCAGAATGCTGATTGGGCGGAGGCTAAAATAGTTGGCCTCAGCGATCTCGCTGTCTCTGGGTGGCGAACATGTGAAGCAGCGGCTATTTAAGAGGTAAACCGTGGATCAGGCTCTAAATCACTTGTGGGAAGAGGTGCTGAGCCAGCTTCAGGTGGAGCTGAGTCGTCCCACCTTTGAAACCTGGATTAAACCGGCCCAGGTGCAGGCGCTTAGCGATCGCGCCCTGGTGATTTCGACCCCCAACCCTTTTGCCCGCAACTGGGTGCAAAAGCACTATGCAGCCACCATTACCCAGGTGGTCAACAATATTTTGGGCAAGTCTATTGAGCTGCAGGTGACAGTGGTGCCCGACGGCGGTGCCCCCGAAGCACCGCTATTGCCCATGGCCGAGATGGCATGGCCGTCCTCGTCCCCCAGGCCCGCGCCGCCCCAGCGCCCTGCCCTGGCATCGCGTTCGGCCCCCGTGGAGATCAAGACCCCGGCCCAAGAAAACTACAATTCCCTCAACCCCAAAGCGGTGTTTTCGCGCTTTGTAGTGGGAGCCAACAACCGTATGGCCCACGCCGCCGCCCTGGCCGTAGCTGAGTCGCCAGGGCGCGAGTTTAACCCCCTATTTCTCTGTGGCGGGGTAGGGCTGGGCAAAACCCATCTGATGCAGGCGATCGGCCATTACCGCCAAGAGATCGCCCCCCAGGCGCGGGTGGCCTACGTGAGCACCGAGCAGTTCACCAACGATCTGATCACCGCTATTCGCCGCGACAGCATGCAGTATTTCCGCGCTCACTACCGAGATGTGGACATTCTGCTGGTGGATGACATTCAATTTATCGAAGGCAAAGAATACACCCAGGAAGAGTTTTTTCACACCTTTAACACGCTGCACGAGGCGGGTAAGCAGATTGTGCTGGCCTCAGATCGCCCCCCCAACCAGATCATGCGTCTGCAAGACCGGCTGATCTCGCGGTTCTCGATGGGGCTAATCGCTGACATTCAGACACCCGACTACGAAACCCGCATTGCTATTTTGCAAAAGAAAGCGGAGTACGAGCAGGTGCAGATTCCTCGGGGGGCGATCGAGTACATCGCTGCCAGCTATACCTCCAACATTCGCGAGCTAGAGGGGGCGCTGATTCGAGCGATCGCCTACACGTCGATCTCGGGGCTGCCCATGACCGTAGAAAATTTGATGGCGGTGCTCAACCCGCCCGCCGACAAAATTGAGGCCTCTCCCGGCGCAGTAATTGCCGCCGTGGCCGAACAGTTTGGAGTATCGGTCGACGACCTCAAGGGCGCATCCCGCCGCCGTGAGATCAGCCAGGCACGGCAGATCGGCATGTACCTCATGCGCCGCCACACCGACCTCAGTCTGCCTAAAATTGGCCATGCCTTTGGCGGCAAAGACCACACCACGGTGCTCTATAGCTGCACCAAAATTGAGAAACAGCTCAAGCGCGACCTAGATCTGGCCCAGACCATTCGGCAGCTGGGCGATCGCATTACCATGGTCGAGCGCGGGGGCTGAGCACAGCCCGGCCTCTGCCTAGACGCTATTGCTAACCCTGCGACCATATTCAGGTGATACAGTCTTATACCGTATCCTACTCAACCTGAGTTTGAGATAAGAAAATTCTCTGCAAAAGCAGGCCTGCTGTCCCCTCCTGGGAGGGGTAAGGGGTGGGTCAGTCTGGGTTAGCGGCGGAACATCACCTTAGGCAGCTGATTATTCTGCTGGAGCAGTTTTAACCCACCCCGCCCTTCGGGCACCCCTCCAAAGGAGGGGACAGCGCTATCCCGAACTGAGGTTACTCAAATACACCCGCTTTGTAGGGGTGTAGCATGTGTTGCACGACGTAAGGGTATGCCCCTATGGGGATCCCGATTGTGAATCGGAGTTTACCCAATCGGATTACATATTAAAGGCTCCCTGGGCATGGCCCAGGGAGCCTAGCGGCTCGATCGCTTCAAACCTTAGCCAATGCGCAATAGCTCAACATCAAACAGCAGAGTGGCATTGGGAGGAATCACACCACCCGCCCCTCGGCTACCGTAGCCCAGCTCAGCCGGAATCACCAGCTGGCGCTGGCCCCCTACCCGCATGGTGGCGACCCCTTCATCCCAGCCCTTGATCACCTGGCCTACGCCAATCTGAAAGGTAAAGGGCCGACCGCGATCGCGGGAGCTGTCGAACTTGGTGCCATCTTCAAGGGTGCCGGTGTAGTGCACAGTAACGCGCTGCCCGGCCTGGGGCATGGCCCCGGTGCCTTCGACGATGTCGATGTACTGTAGGCCAGAGTCAGTGGTTACCAGGTTTGCTTCGGACATATCGGCAGTAGTTTCAGCAGTAATAGGACTTAAATCTGCGGCTGCCTGGGCCACCTGCACAGGTGGCTCGGCCAGGGCAACGGCCTCGGTGGCAATCTCAGTAGTGCTGAGATTTGATGCGATCGCCTCGGGCTGGGGGCCAGTGAACTGGGCCACCACCAGTACTACGCAGCAGGCCACCAAAATTCCTAAGCTAATCAAAATTTCGCGCACAATTGGTCTCCCTCGGTAGCTCAATCTCTACCGATCATATAGCAAAGCCCTCGCTCTACCCCATTCCCAAAGGGGTGGGCACTGACTACTAGCTTGGATGTCTAGGTTCGCCATCACAGTTGATGGTCAATCTGGCTGGTAGAAACGGTAGGTATTGCGGCCCTGGTTTTTGGCCTGGTAGAGGGCGTGGTCGGCGTGGCGCAGCAGAGAGGTGGGGTCGGTGCCATCTTGTGGAAAGAGGGCGACGCCGATGCTGGTGCCGATGTGCAGCCGGTGGTGATCGATCGCAAAGTCAGGCCGCAGACTCTCTAAAATGCGATCGCAGGTATGCACCACCGACTCTGCCGCCGTCAGCTGCGAGAGCACCAAAATAAACTCATCGCCCCCCCAGCGCACCAGTAGATCTTCTTCCCGCAGGCAGTGGGTCAACCGCTGGGCCACCTGGTGCAGCATGTGGTCACCGACCTCGTGGCCCAGACCATCGTTGATGTCTTTGAACTTGTCGAGGTCTAAAAAAGCTACCGCCACTTGGCTCTGTTGGCGATTGGCCTGGGCTAGCACCTTGGGCAGGTAGGTATCGAGAAAGGCGCGGTTGGGCAGACCAGTGAGATGGTCGTAGAAAACCTGGCGGTGAATTTTAGCCTCGGCCTGCTTTTTATCGGTGATGTCGCGCACCAGCCAGCGCAGGCGCGCTTCACCTCGCTCACGGCTCATGGAGACGGTAATGGCTACATGAATGCCCTCACCCTCGCGGGGCACAATCTGGGTTTCCCAGGTTTTGATCGGCAAGAGCGGGCTGGTGTGATTGAGCTGGGCCAGCAGAGCGTAGAGGGCACGGCGGTGCTTGACCGGCAGAAACAACACCATGGGTTTGCCCACCAGCAACTCCTGGGGCAGACGCAGCAGGGCCGCGATCGCTACATTGCCTGCCTGAATGATGCCCTTGGCGTCGCTCACCAGGTAGCCGTCGGGGGCGAGGTTAAACAGGTCTTGGTAGCGCTGGCGCTCGGTCTCAAGCTGCTGACGGTAGTTGGCTAGGGCTTGATTTTGCTGAGCCAGCTCATCGTGGGCAGTGCGCAGCTCTTCGAGCACCAGACTGAGATTTTCAAGGGCCACGGCCAGCAGTTCAGGATGAATGGGAAATGCGGTGGCCTGCTCCTGCAGCAGCAGCGCCTGTTGCTGCACGGCATCAATGCGCTTAAGCATTATGTCCATGGAGCCTTACCTTGGCGGCAGTCGCTGAGATCTTGGCGTAGCTTGGCATTGGCCTGGGTTAGGTATGCGGTGCGGGCGGCAATTAGACCTTCAAGATCGGCATGGGTTGCTTGGAGCTGCTGCTGCATACGGCGCTGCTGAGACACATCTCGCAGGGACCAAAGAATAGTGGTGGCCCCTGGGCGGTTGTTTTTGAGGAAATTGGTGGCGATCGCCACCGTCACCGCCTCCCCCTGCCGCGACTTGAGGGTGACCTCCCAAGGGGTGGCTGGGCCGGGCTGGGCCAGTCGCTGCTGAAACTCTGACCAGTCGCCCGGCTCGATCAGCATCATCAGAGGCTTGCCCACCAGCCCATCCTGAGGTGAGGTAAATAGTAGCTCTGCCGCCCGGTTGACGTGGTAGATTTTGCCAGTTTCGTCGGTGACCAGGTAGCCGTCGGGGGCTAGCTCAAACAGGGTGCGGTAGCGTTGGCGCTCAAGGTCAACCTGGTGCCGGGTGTCGCTGAGTATCTGGTTTTGCTGGTGCAGCTCTGCATCTACAGCCTGGAGTTCTTCGAGCACCAGGTAGAGGTCTTTGAGAGCCAGCTCTAGCAGAGATGGGTCAATGGGGTTGGTGGTGGCCTGTTCGCGCAGCCGCAGGGCACGTTGGTAGACTGCCTCGATGTGATGAGAGATACCCATGGGTCAGCCTTTCTAGGGATTGTTAATCATCCCAAAAAAAATGTAGCTAACGGCACCTTCCTCCAAGGTTTAACTTCAGCTTAAAAGTTCTTGTCGTTCATCTCTAAATTATACCAAGCTTACACATTAAAAACAGTTGTCTTAGGCCAGATATTCTGCCTGGCTATGGAGAAAAAATGAACAATCTTGCACAAATCACGGCAATTATTAGAGCGGCAAGTAGAAGGAGGCAAAATTCTTCGGTATTTTTATTCCTAGAATTGTCCCTAAGCCGAGATAGATCTATTCGCAAAGGGGCGCACCTGGAGATCGAAGACTACCAGCCAAAGCTAGCTTATTCCCCTTCTTAAGAGGGTAAGAAAAATCCCCAACTGTCGCTACGTCTCCTTTATTCTCCCTTGGGGGTTCGATCGCCTACGATTTCGATCGCTAACAAAACTAAATCGTCGCCGTTGGTCTGAGTCATCTTGCGGGCGTTGAGCCGCATGGTCTGGGGGCCAATGGTTTCAAAGTTGTGCACCACTTCAAAGTCATCGACCTGCAAATTTTGGGGCAGCAGCTCGTGGAGCAGCGATCGCAGCTGAGGGATATTCCACTGGCCGTTGCCCAGCTCAAAGATTGATCGCCCCTCGGTGTCGTCGGGGCTCACCTGAAAGGTCTGATAAAACTGCTGATTGGCCGTCACCACTCGCAGGTCGTGGGTGAGCACCACCAGGGCTTCACGCAAGGTCTGCACAATGGCGTCGGCGTAGTCGCGAGCCTGGCGCAGCTGGTCGGTGCTGCGCTTGAGGCTGTCGATGTCTACCAACACCAACACCGCACCGTCAATGCGGTTGTCAAGGGTGCGATAGGGGCGAATCCGCAGGTCATACCAGCAACCGTCTTGGTCTTGCACCTCCTGGCTGCTCTGCTCTAGGGTGTTGGTCACGCTCAAAATTCTGGCCTCTAGGTCGGTGATTGCCAGCCGGTGGTTGATATCGCCCAGGGGGCGGCCCACATCGCCAGGAATCAGATTAAACAGGGCGGCGGCGGTAGGGGTAAAGCGACGGATTCTCAGGTCATCTTCGAGCATGAGAATGGGAATGTGGATGCTGCTGAGCAGGTTTTGAAAGTCGTCGCTGATGCGGGCGGTCTCAACGTTGCGGCGATAGAGTTCGTCGTTGATGGTGCTGAGTTCTTCGTTGGTCGCCTGAATTTCTTCCTTGGCGGTTTGCAGCTCCTCGTTGGTGCTTTGCAGCTCTTCGTTGCTAGAAAGAATCTCTTCGTTGGCGGCCCGTAGATCTTGGTTGGTGGCCTCCTGCTCTTGGATGATCGACTGTAGGTGCGATCGCGTGGTGTCGAGATCCTGGCGCAGGGCGAGATTTTCCTGCACATACTGATTGATCTCTAAGGTCGAGGTGGGGTCGTCATCATCAGCCGGAACAGCGACGGCGCTCCCCTCCAGACAGTCACTGAATAGCACCAGATAGTAGGCGTTGCCCCCCGGCTGAGGTTTAAGGGGCACCACGTCGATCTGCACTGGGTGGGGCCGATCGCCCGCTGTCAGCAGCAGCGATCGCCGCTGCACCTCCTGGCCGGTTTGCTGAGCCTGGTAGAGGGTGGTGCGTAGGTCGAGGCGTAGCTCCTCTCTAGCCATGGTGAGCAGGTTGAGGCTGGCGCGACCGGGGGCAGGCTCCAGGTAGGCCCCCGTCTGGCCCCGAAACTGTAAAATCTCTAGCCGGCCATTGACCAGCACTCCCGCCGGGCCGTAGCGATTGAGCACGGTTTGGTCGGCCAGGGCGTAGAGGTCGCTATCTTGGGGGCGATCGCGGGCTGGCTCAGGCCGAGGGGGGTGGGCGGTGGGGGTGTAGGTAGTGGGGTCAAAGTCAAAGCTCAGCGGCAGCGATGCCTCCTGCTTGGCGTAGAGCTTGCAGCGGCTGTCTACCAGCGAAAACAGATAGCTCAACTCCCCCACCGTCTCTGACGATCCCAGCAGCAAAAAGCCGTTGGGCTTGAGGCCGTAGTGAAACATGGGCAGCACCCGGCTCTGCAATGCTGCCCCAAAGTAGATCAACACATTGCGGCAGCTAATTAGATCTAGCCGCGAAAAGGGTGGGTCGGTGATTAAATTTTGGCAGGCAAAAATGCACAGCTCCCGCACCACTTTGCTGATTTGGTAGCCGCCGTCGGTAGGCACAAAAAAACGCTGCAACCGCTCTGGCGACACGTCGCTCACCTGAATGGGCGAGTACCAGCCAAAGCGGGCCACCTCGATGGCTGGCTCGCTGACATCGGTGGCAAAAATTTGAATCGACGGGTTAGCGCTGTGGCGGCCCAGGTACTCTAGCAGGCAGATGGCGATGGAGTAGGCCTCTTCGCCCGTCGAGCAGCCTGCCACCCAAATCCGCAGGGGCGAGTCGGAGCTGCCTGGCCCTGCTTGGGCCAGCCGTTGACTGTCGCGCAGCAGCGCCGGAAACACCGTCTGCTCTAGAGCTGTAAACACTTCGCCATCGCGAAAAAAGCTGGTCACCCCGATCAAAATTTCCTGGTGCAGCGCCTGCACCTCTTCAGGGTTGGCCTGGAGGTACTGGCCGTAGCTCTCTAGGCTCTCTAGGTGGTGCAAGACCATGCGACGAAAGATGCGCCGCTTAACGGTGGTGGGTTTGTACTGGGCAAAGTCAACCTTGGTGGCCCGCTTTAGCAGGGCAAGAATGGTGGCCAGGGCATTGTCTTCCTCCGGGGGCACCGCAGGCTCTACGAGGCTGGAGCCTGCGACGTAGGGGTGGGCGCTGAGGTTGGCCAGAGTCTGGGCGATTTCCTCTGGCGTTTGAATGAAATCGACCTGGCCGGTGGCGATCGCCATGTGGGGCATACTGCTAAATTTGGCCGACGCCTCCGACTGCGAAAAGGTGATACCTCCCGCTGCCTTAATCGCCTCCAGGCCCAGGGTGCCGTCAGCATCGGCCCCCGAGAGCACCACACCAATGGCCTTAGCGCCCCGCTCCTGAGCCAGGGCGCTAAAAAAACTGTCGATCAGGCGGCTGCCGGTGCGCGATCGCGGTCGTGGTCGCAGCCTCAGGGTGCCTGCTTCAATGGTCATCGCCTGGTTGGGCGGAATCACGTAGATCTGGTTGGGGGCGATCGCTAGCCCATCGGTCACCTCTAGCACCGGCATCTCAGTGATGCGGCCAATGATTTCGCTCAGCAGACTAGGCTGGTTGGGGTCGAGGTGTTGCACCAGCACAAAGGCCATGCCCGTCGTAGTGGGCAGATGGCTCAGCAGCTGGGTAAAGGCCTCTAGCCCCCCCGCCGACGCCCCAATTGCCACCACCGGAAACGTCGCCTCTGGTTCGGCAGAGGCCGGTACAGTGTCATCGGCGGGAGAGGGTTTTGGGAGAGACATACCAGAGGTGAGTCTTAGTCTAAACTGATGGCGCTGAGTGGGTCTAGATGCAGACAGTATGACGGCTCAGCCCCCCATGGACGAAGTGCGGGTGCCCATTGGGCGATAAATGGCGCTGCTCAGCTCCAAAAACTGATCTAAGACTGAGATAATCCGCCCATCTGCCCCGTTATTCTAAGAAGACTACCGAGGGATCGAATGCGACTAAACGCCGGGTGCGAGCTTTTGTTTGAGGCCACCGAACCGTCTCCGTTAATTTTGATGCTACAGCCCCAGGGTGGGGCTGCTCAACAAATTCTTCAGGCCGACCTGCACCTGGTACCCTCGGTGCCCGTAGTCGATTACATCGACAGCTACGGCAACCTCTGTCAGCGGCTGGTGGCTCCGACGGGCAAACTTCAGGTGCGCAGCACGGTCACCGCAGAGGTCGCCGATCGCATCGATGTGCAGTTTGGGGCCGAGTTTGTGCCAGTGCAAGACCTGCCCGACGCCACGCTTCAGTTTCTTTTGCCCAGCCGCTACTGTCAGTCAGACCTGATGGCAGAGCTGGCCAACGATATTGTGGCCGACATCGAGCCTGCCTACGACCAGGTCGAGGCCATCCGCCACTGGATTCACACCCACATCGAGTACCGCTACGACACCAGCGACGCCTCTACCTCAGCCCTAGAGACCGAGAAAAACCGGGTTGGCGTCTGCCGTGACTTTGTGCACCTCGGCCTGGCGCTCTGCCGCAGCCTCACCATTCCCGCCCGCATGGTGGTGGGCTACCTATACAACCTTGAGCCGATGGATCTCCACGCCTGGTTTGAGGCCTACGTGGGCGATCGCTGGTACACCTTTGATGCCACCCAGCCCGAACCTCGGGGCGATCGCATCATCATCGCCTACGGTCGCGACGCCGCCGATGTCGCCCTCGCCACCCAGTATGGCCCCTTAAACTTGACTGAGATGGAGGTCTGGGTGCAGGCTATTTCCTAAGAATTAAACGCGATCGGGACAAAGCTGATCAACACCTACTAAAATGATTGTATCTGAAGGCAATCAGTGTTAGCTAACGGAAATGCCCAGTCTGGTTTTAGCACCCTAGCAAGTCTGCGTAAGGTCTAAAACTTCGTAGAGCTGGCGCTTTATCGGGTTAGTCAAAGCACCTCTCTGAGCGATAAATCTCTTGTCGGCCCTAAGGGCAAAACCTTAAGCCGCAAGCATTAATTCGGTTAGCAATAGTCAAGTTCTTACGTTAGGTCATCTGGTCATGGGAAAAGAAAAGAAAAGCAACAAGGAAACTAAAAAGCCGAAGGCCGACGCCAGCTCCAAGAAACCCAAAAAAGATCCCAAGCGCTACGACTTCCCTTCATAAATTTTCATCGCCCCTAGGTTGATCGGGTCACGGGATGTCCCCACCTGCTCTTGTCAGAACGGGTTTAGAAATTTATGTTTCGCGGTGGACAAAACTTGCTCACGCCCAGCTAATACTGGTGGCCTCCATTTTTCCATCGCGCTACCCTCTGGGGCGATACCTTTTGAGGTGTTTAAACTTTGGTATTACTCTCCACCGATTCAAACCAGACATCAAACCGCAGATCGTCAATTCTATAAAGAATGACTTGCACCCATTGTCAGGGCGCAAAACGCCCAGGCACTAGCCATGGTTGAATCAGTTGTTTAGGAGGTGCATCGTGAGTCACGACTATGCCAATACAAACTTGAGCGGGCAAGATTTTAGCGAGCAGCCCTTAGACGGGGCTGATTTCAGCAATGCCAACCTGAGTCAGGCAAACTTAAACAAAGCCAGCCTGGTAAAGGCCAACTTGAGCAATGCCAACCTGGCAGGCACAAATTTAAGTCATGCAGTTTTACGTCAAGCCAATCTCAGCGGCGCAACCTTAATTGGCGCTATTCTCATTGAGACGATGCTTGACGGAGCCGATCTATGCAATGCTGACTTGACTGGAGCAAAATTAAGCCTAGCTAATTTTAGTCATGCTGATTTATGCAGTACTAAATTTGTAGATGCCAATTTAGTAGAAGCTCGCTTTAGTCAGGTCAATTTAGTCAGTGCTGATTTTCGTCGTTCTCGGTTGACTGGCGCGATCATAGAACAGTCAAATTTAGATGATGTCGATCTAGCCCATGCTAACTTGCATGGAGCAACGCTGAGGAATGTAAGTCTGCGCGGTGCAAATTTGTTTGGCGCTGACTTGAGTCGGGCCATATTAGATCACGTTGACCTAACAGATGCCAATATAACCGGCATTAAAAAGCACCAAACAAATTTTACTGACCTTTCAGGCATTTCAAGGAAAACCGTCAGAGAGCTCATGCAGCCAAGTTTTCAACTTAGCTGATTGGCTTCAATAATCACTGTTAGAGGTCTAGTATGTCGTCTTCTTTAACCAAAGGAACCCTGGTCACCATCATCGGTGAGGCCGTTCTGCAAAATCGACTGATTAAGCTGCTGACGGAGCTTAACGTTTCTGGATACACCCTGGTACCGGCCCAAGGAGCCGGGAGCCATGGCAGACGCATGGGCGATATTGCAGGCTACAACACCAATATTGAGCTTAAAACCATTGTCAGCTCCGATCTCTCTGACCAACTGATAGAAGCTCTAAAGCCCTTGCAAGAGACCCATGCTCTAATTGCCTTTCGCCAAACCGTAGAGGGATTGTTTGATTAGGCTGCTTTCTAAAAAACAAAGCAGCAACCGATAAAAATCTCACCCCTCTGGGTCTGGGCAATGGGGTGAGACCAGGGGCATGAGAAAACTGGATGACTCCGGCGATGGCTACAGATTGCAGGTAAAGAGCCGAGCCATAAAGTAGTTGACCATCTTAGCGCCGTAGGGCGAATTCCACCAGATGATGGGGTAACAGCCGACGGGGTCTTCTAGATTGTGTTGGGCTTCGTCGACGGTTTTCCACTGGCCGCTGTGGCGCCAGCCGACGCGATCGCCCAAAAGATTGAGCATAGCGGCGTCTTGGGCGATCGCGCTCTCTAGGGTGCCCCCCACTGACTGGTAGAGCTTGAGCTGCACGCTAAAGCCAAACCGCCCGCCGGTATAGGTCGTCCACAGGCGATCGATCACCCGCAGCACGCTGCACGGAAACTGTCGAATGGCGTCGGGAGTAAGGTCTTCGCGGGCAAGGGTACCCGCCTCCTGCAAAATCACCCGCACGGTCTCTTCGTCGGCGGCCTGGAGCTTACCGGTTTTGAGCAGTCGCTGCAGCGGTTGGTAGCGCTCTACATCGGTCACTAGGGTCAGGGAATCTTCGAGACGGGCAATGCGCTCGATGAGGCCCTGCTGAATAAAGCCTTCCACCCTGGTCTCTAGGTATTCGAGGCGGGCCATGAGTTCTTCCTGCGATCGCTCCCCATCCATACCGATCTGGCTCCTTAAAGTGTGTTGCGTCAGTGTTGCGTCAGTCAGTGTTGCGTCAGAGAGGGCTGCGTTGGTTAGATCGTTGCTGTCGATTTTAGTACCGCGATCGCAGCAGCTTTTCCCTAGGTGGGGCTTTCTCCCTGAGATCGCAGGGGGGCGACGGCCTCGCTATCCTGAAAGGAGCTGTCCTGGCTCAGGTCAGCGGCGGTCGTCAGGATGGGCGGTGACCCCGGCCCACCAAACAGGCGCTCGCTCAGGCCCTTAAGCACTACGTAGAGCACCGGCACCACAAAGAGACTCAGCACCGTGGCCACCAGCAGACCACCAAAAACCGTGTAGCCCACTGACCAGCGGCTGGCGCTGCCCGCCCCAGTGGCAATCAGCAGCGGAAAGAACCCAACCAGCGATGAGATGGCGGTCATGACAATCGGGCGAAAGCGCTGCTCGGCGGCGGCGATCGCCGCCGGTATCAGCCCCAGCCCCTGGCTGCGGGCCTGGTTGGCAAACTCAACGATCAAAATGGCATTTTTGCTGGCCAGACCAATCAGCATCACTAGGCCCACCTGGGCATAGATGTTGAGGTCGAGACCGCGCAAAAAGAGAAACACCAGCGCCCCCAAGATCGCCAGGGGCACCGTCAGCAAAATAATGATCGGGTCAATATAGTTTTCGTACTGGGCGGCCAGCACCAAAAATACCACCAGCACCCCCAGGCCAAAGATAACGGTCGCCAGCCCCCCCGAGGCTATTTCTTCGCGGGCGGTGCCCTGCCAGGCCAGACCTACCACCGGCAGAGCGGCCTGGCTATGGGCGTCGGCCATGGCGGCAATCAGCTGGCCCGTGCTGGCCCCCGGTGCGGGCATGCCCTCGAGCTTGATCGATCGCAGCAGGTTGAAGTGGTTGATGGTCGATGGCCCCACCACTTCGCTCAGGGTAATCACTTCGCCGAGGGGCACCATGCCCCCCTGGCGCGATCGCACGTAAAGGCTGCTAATGTCGCTGGGGTCGTTGCGAAAGCTCTGGTCGGCCTGCACATAGACCCGGTAGTTGCGACCACCACTGGTGAAATCGTTGACGTAGCGAGAGCCCAGGTAAGTGCTGACGGTGGTGAGGGCTTCGTCGATGTCGATATCGAGCGCCTTGAGGCGATCGCGGTTGACTGACACTGCCACCTGGGGCGAGCTGGCCGTGAACTGGGTAAACACCCCCATCGACGCAGGCGACTCGTTGGCCAGCCCCATAATGGCGTAGGCGTTGCCCAAAAATTCGTCAATGCTCATCTGATTGCCGCTGCGGTCTTGCAGCTGCATTTCTAGCGCACCAGTCGGGCTAAAGCCCGGTACCGGCGGTGCGTTAAAGGCAATCACCAGCGCCTCTTGAATGCCAGAGAGGGCACCATTTACCTGGGGCAATAGCCCGGCCACCGTCGACTCGGGCGCACGGCGATCGGCCCAGGGGGCCAGGGTGGCAAAGAACACCCCCCGGTTGGGCGACGGCCCATCAAAGCCAAAGCCCGACAGCATAAAGGTACTCTCGATCTCGGGGAACTGATTGAGCAGAGTATCGGCCTCGGCCATCACCGCCTTGGTGTACTCCAGCGATACCCCGTCAGGGGCCTGCACAATACCGAGAAAGTAGCCCTGATCTTCTTCGGGTACAAAGCCCGTGGGCACCACTCGCAGCATGAAAACCATCAGCACCAGGCCGATTGCAAAGAGTGCCAACACCCCGTAGCGCAGACGAATCAACACCCGCACTAGCCGTCGGTAGCGCTCGATGGTCCACCGGAGAGCGTCATTAAACCGGTCGAAGAAACGGCCCAGCAGGCCGCTGCGAGGGCCGGGAGGGGTAGGGCGCAGCAGCAGCGCCGACATGGCGGGCGAAAAGCTGAGGGCGTTGAAGGTTGACACCACGATCGCAAAGGCAATGGTGAGGGCAAACTGCTGGTAGATTTTGCCTGTGCTGCCCGGAAAAAATGCCACCGGAATAAACACCGCCATCAGCACTAATGAGGTGGCCACCACCGCCCCCGACAGCTCCTGCATGGCGTCGAGGGCGGCTAGGCGGGGGCGCATACCCTGGTCGATTTTGGCGGCGATCGCCTCAACAATCACGATCGCGTCGTCTACCACCACCCCCGAGGCCAAAATGCAGCCAAACAGGGTCAGAGTGTTGATCGAAAAGCCGAAGGCCAGTAAAAATGCCATCGCCCCGATCAGCGACACCGGAATCGCGATCGCCGGCACGATGGTCGATCGCCAGTCCTGCAAAAATATAAACAAAATCAGCAGCACTAGGGCGATCGCCGTCACCAGGGTAACCAGCACCTCTTGCAGCGACACCCGCACAAAGTCGGTGGTGTCAAACACCAGTTCCGCCCGGTAGCCCGGAGGAAAGCTATCTTGCAGCTCGGCCATGCGATCGCGCACCGCTTGGGCCACCTCCAGGGCATTGCTGCCCGGCAGCTGGTACACCAGCAGCCCCGCCGCCAGCTTGCCCTGGGTGCGAGCATTGAAGCTATAGTCTTCGGCCCCCAGCTCTGCCCGGCCCACCTCCCGCAGGCGCACCAGATTACCGCCCTCGCCCACCTTGATCACCAGGTTCTCAAACTCGCTGGCCTCCTCTAGGCGACCGGGTAGGCGCACTGTGTACTGGTAGGCCTGATCGACATCGCTGGGGGGAGCCCCGATAGCGCCGCCGCCCACCTGCACATTTTGCTCTTGTAGAGCCGCCACCACATCTCCTGGGGTGAGCTGCTGGCTGGCCAGGGCCATGGGGTCAAGCCACAGCCGCATGGCGTAGCGCCCCGCCCCAAACACCTCGGCATTGCCCACCCCATCGATCTGCTTCATCTCATCGAGAATGAACAGGTCGGCGTAGTTGCTCAAAAACAGCGCATCGTAGCGATCGTCGTCAGTAAAAAACCGATACACCAGCAAAATGCTCGGCGACTGAGCATTTACCGTCACCCCCAGCTGGGTGACCTCCGGGGGCAGCGACGGCTCGGCCCGAGCCACCCGGTTTTGCACATCTACCTGGGCAATATCTTTATTGCGCCCCGCCTGAAACACGACGTTAATGCCGCTTTGGCCCGTATTGGTACTGCTGGAGGTGATAAATTCCATCCCCTCCACGCCGTTGATCTCGCGCTCTAGCACCGTGGTGACGTTGCTCTCGACGGTTTCGGCATCGGCCCCGGTGTAGTTGGCCGCCACCTGAATCTGCAAGGGCGCAATCTCGGGCAGTTGCTCAACGGGCAAAAGCGGTATGGCGATCGCCCCCGCCAGCACAATCAGCAGAGTGCATACGGTGGTCAACACCGGGCGACGGATGAAGGTATCAGCGACAGAGAACAGCGCCATGGGCGGTATACCGAAGTTCGGGGTGGAAATCAGACAGACAACAGCTAGTCACAGAATGGTCTAGCGCGGGCGGAGCGATCGCAGACTGGCTACTGCGATCGCTGAACAGTCACCTAAGAATAGATACCTAAAAAGGTTTGGCTGATGTTGGCGTTTCGGCAGCAATGGGGCTACCGTCCCGAAGTTGCAGAATATTGGTCACAATCACCTGATCCCCCGCCTCCAAACCATCGATCACCTGGTAGTTGCCCCCTTGTAGATCTCCCAACTGCACCGGCCGCTGGGAGGCCACTCGCCGGGTTTGACCATTTTCCTGGGGGGCATCGGTGGCCACAAAGACAAAGCTCTGCCCGGCCACCCGGGTGATGGCCACCGTGGGCACCAGCAGGGTCGCTGTCGTGCTCCAGATCAGCCGCGCCCGCACAAACTGGCCGTCTCGCAGATTGCCCGCCTCGTTAGGGAAGCGAGCCTTGACCAAAATCGACTGCCCCACCCCATCTACCTGGGGCGAAACAAAGCTGAGGCTGCCGGTGGCCAAGGCTTCCCCAGTGTCGGGGTCGAGCAGCTCGACGGGGGTGCCCAGCTGTAGCCGATTGGCCTCGGTCGTAGGCACCTGAATGCGCAAAAACAGCTCGCTGTTTTGGGTGATGGTGCCCAGGGTGTCGCCCGCCTCAACGAAGTCGCCCACCCTGAGAGACACATCGCCCACAATGCCCGAGGCCGGGGCCAACACCTGGGTAAAGCCCAGGTCAGCCTGGGTAACATTGAGCTGGGCCTGGGCCTGGTCAAAGGTAGACAGAGCCTGCTGGAGCTGGGCCTGGGCGGCCCGCACGTTGTCTTCGGCCTGACGCTGGGCCGCCTGGGCTACAGTGAGCTGATTTTGGGCGGTATCGAGATCTTGGCGGCTGAGGGCTCCGGCGGCTACCAGTCGCTCGGCTCGGCGATACTCCACCAGGGCTAGCTCTACATCGGCCTGGGTGCGAGCCACCTGGGCCTGGGCCGCTTCGATCTGAGCCTGGGCCACATCGCGGCCAAACCCAGCCGCCTGGGCTGCCGCCTGGGCCGCCGACACCTGAGACTGGTTCTGGTCTGGGCTTAGCTGCACCACCGGCTGGCCCCGGGTCACCGCACTGCCAGAACTGATCAACACCTGGGTCACCCGACCTGCTACCTCAGGCTTGAGCTCGATGCGCTGCTCTGCCTCAAGGGAGCCGACAAAATCGGAGCCTTCTTCAAAGGTGCCAGGCTGAAGCTCCTGCAAAGTGACCGGTACAGCCTGGGGGGCCATCGCTCCGGGCTGCGCCGATCGGTTACAGGCTGACACCGTGAACGCCAGGGCGAGGGCAAGCCCTAGAGCCGGGGTAGGTCGATAGCTTTTGAAAGTGGGCATAGGTTAGCTAGAAGTTGAGCGCGTTAGGCTGCGATCGCCATTCACCATGGTAGAGCAGGGACCCATGCAAACACGGGCTTTAAACCCCACTGGCTGATAGTAGCGCGTAGCATCAACCCTTGGATGTAATCCAGATGCTTAGCCCAGTGGGTTGCCCTGGGCTGCGATCGCAACGTCCCATCAGGCCATTCTCCGCCCGACGCCTTAACATCCACAGCCTTGAACCAGATTTCATCTTGGGTTTGGTGTCAGCGCCAGGGCGTAACGCAGGCAGCGCATGACCACAAACCCCAGCAGGGCGATGATGGCTACCAGGCCCAGACGATTGAGCCACCAGCTCGACTCCAGCACCAGGGCATTAAAGGCCGAGTGGGAGAGCATGGCCGCCAGCAGCCCATTGCGCACCAGCCCCGAGGTGCGATCGGCGGGCAAAAACTTGGCCAAGCCCAGGGCATAGCCCCACAGCGACGACCACAGAGCGTGGCCTGGCCCAGCCAGCAGCCCCCGCAGGGCAAACATGCTCAACACCGCCGCCCAGGCGCTGTCAATCGACTCTCCGGGCACCCCCAGTCTGGCCACGGCAAAGTAGGCATAGAGCATAGAGCCCACCACCTCCAGCGCTGCAAACCCCAGCCCCACCGCTGCCGCAAAAATAATGCCGTCGACGGGCTCATCAAACTCTGAATGGTGGTAAAAGCCCTGCTTCACCACCCAAAATTTGGCCAACTCGGCCAACACCGGCACCACCACCACCACCGTCAGCCAGGGCGGTAGTGGAACAAACTGCCGCACTAGAAACACGGGTATAAACGCCAGAACCCCCAGGCCAAACGCCTTGAGTATCAACTCCCGAGGCTCGGGGTTGAGCTTGTCTCGGGTGTAAAAAAAACACAGCGCAAAGGCCAATGGCGCTAACCCCAAAGCTACAATGCCCACCACCGTAGCCAGCAGGTTAGGGCTAGTTGCAAGATTTGCCATGGGCTAGATGCCTACCACATGCACGGAAAGATCGCCTCTGAATAATACCGCCAATACTCGGAGGGGTTCTGTTCTAAACAGCGGAGAAGCAGCTTTTGTTTTGTCTGTTCTCAGGGCTACCCCCGCCATCAACTCCCCCGGAGCAGCGCTATCTCTGCCGCTATCTCTGTAAGATAGGGAAGCACAAAGCAGTTGAGCATAGCGGGCGGTTCATGAAGGATGTGTTGGTCATTGGCGCAGGGCCGGCGGGGCTCTCACTGGCTGCAGCCCTGGCAGAGGCTGGGGTGGCGGTGCAGGGGTTGGCACCGACTGACCCCGCCTCTCCCTGGCCCAACACCTATGGTATCTGGGTCGATGAGCTAGAAGACCTGGGCCTAGACGCTTTCTTGCAGCATCGGTGGCAAAACTGTGTAGTCAGGGTCAACAGCGGCACTCTGCCCCTACACCGAGAGTATGGCCTGATCGATAGAGACCATCTGCAACACCACTGGATGACCCAGGGCGATCGCGGCCAAGTCGTCTGGCACCAAGGCAAAGCCGTCCAGATCGACCATTTCGTCACCCACAGCCAGGTGACGACCGAGACAGGGGCGGTGCTGTCGGCGCGCCTGGTGGTCGACGCCACCGGCCACCACTCCACATTGGTGCAGCGCCCGGCTGCCGCCGATCTGGCGTTTCAAGCGGCCTACGGCATTGTGGGACGGTTTTCTCAGCCTCCGGTCGCCCCCCAGCAAATGGTCTTTATGGACTTCAGCGACGACCATCTGCCCCCGGCCCAGCGGCGAGAGCCGCCCACCTTTCTCTACGCCATGGATTTGGGCGATGGGGTCTACTTCGTTGAAGAGACCTCCCTGGCCCACCATCCCGCCATCGCCATGGAGACGCTCAAAGACAGGCTGCACCAGCGCCTTAGCCATCGGGGAGTGGCCGTCAAAGATATTCACCACGTCGAGCGCTGTCTGTTTCCGATGAATCAGCCCCTGCCCGATTTCACCCAGCGGGTGGTGGGGTTTGGCGGTGCGGCCAGCATGGTGCATCCGGCGTCGGGCTACATGGTGGGGGCGCTGCTGCGGCGGGGACCGGGGCTGGCCAAGGCGATCGCCGCAGCCCTAGACACCGAGCCTACCCCCGCCCACATAGCCAGTCGGGCCTGGGAGGCGCTTTGGCCAGCCGACCGGGTGCGCAAGCACTACCTCTACCTGTTTGGCCTTGAGAACCTCATGGCCTTTGACGCGCCCCAGCTCCACCAGTTTTTTGCGGCTTTTTTCAGCTTGCCCACCGACGACTGGGCTGGTTTTTTGGCTGACAGTATGGCGCTGCCGGAGGTAGTACAGGCCATGGTCGGTCTGTTTGGTCGGGCACCCAATGCTGTGCGACTGGGGCTAATGCGATCGGTGTTTAGTCACGGTCATCTGCTGGGGCGCACGCTGATGAGCTAGCCAATGAGCTAATCGGGCTCATAACGTATACTTTGTGGTTATAGTCAATCCCCTGGTTGGCCAAGACTGTTCATCAGTAGCTTGGGCCGGTGGCCAGCCGAGGCCAAAAGTCGAAGACATCTACGGTCAGAGACCCTGACTGGCCCCTGAGGCAGGCGGGGAGAATCGGGTGGGCTAACTTCTCTACCCAATGTGGGCAACCTGACTGTATTCCCCGGTTAGCTGGGCCTGAGGCCACTGTCCGGCTGTCATCCTTAGTTGCTGTCGAGTCCATCATGGAGAATCCGTTCATGGCTGAGTTATCTAACACCCCAGGGGCTCAACCCGCCCCGCCGCCGCCGCCCCGGCCTCCCGCGACAGCAGCCCAGGCCCAGGCCCGTGCCCAAGCCGCTGCTCGCGCTGCGGGCCAGGCCCAGGCCCGCGCCCAAGCCGCCGGAGAGAGACCTCCCGCTCCCCCCGCCGCTACTCCGGGTGCTGCTCCGGCCCCAGGCCAAACGCGGCATCGCCCAGCGTCGCCACCGCCGATGCCAAGGGCGGCAGATACGCTCAAGGTGAGCAATGGTCTCACCCTTGAGAGAATCGTTAAGGAAGCCTTTGACAAGGGGTTTTCTGACATTCACCTGGGGGTGGGTGAGGTGCCTCGGTTCCGCGATCGCGGCGAGATGGCCCCCACCGAGTACCCGGTCACCGACGAGGCCACCTTTTACGGCTGGCTCGAAGAAATTCTCAAGCCCGACGAAATTCAAGAGTTTCGCCAAACCCTCGACTTTGACGGGGCCGCCCAGTACGACTTCACCCGCATCCGGATCAACATTTTTGACTCCCTGCGCGGCCCCGCCATGGTGCTGCGCCTGATCCCGGTAAAAATTCTCACCCTCGATCAGCTGGGCTTCTCGCCCATCTTCCGCGATGTGTGTCACTACCATAAGGGCTTAGTGTTGGTCACCGGGCCGACTGGCTCAGGTAAGTCGACCACCATGGCGGCGATGATTGACTACGTCAATACCGAGATGCCCAAAAACATCATCACCATCGAAGATCCGGTGGAATTTGTGCACACCAGCCGGCGATCGCTGATCAAGCAGCGCGAGGTGGGCATGCACACCCAAAAGTTTGACAACGCCCTCAAGGCCTCCCTGCGGGAAGACCCCGACATCATTCTAGTGGGGGAAATGCGGGACAAGGAGACGGTCAACACCGCCCTCAAAGCAGCGCAGACGGGCCACCTGGTGATGGGCACCCTGCACACTAACAGCGCCGTCAAAACCGTAGAGCGGATTCTCAACCTCTACGAACCCGAGCAGCAGGCCCCGGTGCGGGTGTCGCTGGCAGAGTCGCTGGTGGCGGTGATCGCCCAGGGTCTCTGCCGCACCACCGACGGCAAGCGGGCCGCCTTCCACGACATTTTGATCAACACCGACGCCATCAAAGACTACATTCTGCGTGGTCAGCTTGACGAGGTCGAGGCGTTGATTCCCAAATGTACCTTTGACGGCATGTGCACCATGAACCAGTCACTCTACGCCCTCTACGAGTCGGGCCGCATCACCGAAGAGACCGCCCTGGAGATGTCGCCCAGGCAAAACGAGATGGCCCAAATGCTGCGGGGCCGTGTCTAACTCTGCGATGGATAGCCCAGCCGCCTCCAGCTTTAAGGGCATTGCCCTCTTTACCCCTGGGGGCGACTGTGTCTACTGCCTCGATGAGCAAAAGCAGGCCCACTGGCACCTCGATCTCTGCGCTGCCCTGCAAACCCACCTGGGGCTGATCGAGCCTCCCTATTTTTTGCTGCCCTGCTTTACCGCCACCGTCGATCGCTGGGTCAGCCCCGGCAGCCCTAGACCCACCACCGTGGCCGAAGCCTACCCTCGGGCGCTACGGTTTCAGCCGTTGCTCAATGTGTTATTTGGCCTGGGCGATTGGCAGTGGCAGCCCAACTATGGCAGCGTTGAAGAATGCTCTGTGGCAATGATTGAGTCTTACCGACCCCAATTTCCTCAACTGTGGGAAAGCCACGATTTAATTATTCAACTGGAGCGGGACGAGGGCAATGCGCTGCCTGCCATGCCCATGCCCTTCGAAGCGCTGACCCAGTCGTACCAATTTAAACTGTTCGTCAACGGTGTCGACACCGCCGCCACCGAGAAGATGCTGCGGCTGCTGCACTCTACCCTAGAGAAGTCGCTGGCCAGTGCTTACACCCTGCGGGTGATTGACGTTGCGGCCCACCCCGATCAAGCTGAGGCCGACAATATCTCAGCTACCCCAACGCTGATCCAGGTTTCACCAGAACCCGTGCGGCGGGTGGTGGGCCAGGCGCTTAGCCAAGTGCACATGATGCAGCTCTTGTCGACGCAGTAGAGGCCGCCTGGGAGGAGGGGTTTCAGAGGCTCAGCGCAGGCGCAATCGTTACCGTAATCTCGACTCTGGCCTGTTCTTACTTTGCTGAGTAGCCCGATCGCTTGGCAGATACTTGGCAAACAGCAGTCACACCAGATCCTGTCTATATGCCCCTACAAGATATCGGTTTTGAATCGGCGGGTTGTGAGTCTGATGTGGCATGAGTCCGTAGATTGGCCCCTGAGTCTAGGACAGAAGTCCTAGACTCAGCGCCGAAAGCCGAAAGTCTCTGAAGAGGATTGGAAGCCAAGTTTTCCAGCCCGCTTCAGCAGACTTTTGCTGTGAGCCAGGAGTTTACTCCCTGGTGGTTGTGACTAAGAGTCGATCAATTTTGGATTTTGCACTCTGACAGCACGATTTCGTCGTTGACTTCGACTAAGGCCTCGTCGCCCTTGTTCCAGAAGGTGGTGGTGCCGTCGCTATAGCGAGCGCCAGAGGCAGCTTCGGTGGCCGCTAGGGTGACGGGTGCTTGATCGGGCAGAGTGACGACGGCAGTTTCGACGCCGTCAAATTCGGCGGTAATGGTTTCGCCACCGGGGCATTCAAACACTACGGTTTCACTGGCGACAGCGGCTTCGTCGGGGGTGGCGGCAATGTCGTCAGGGGTGGGGCTATTGCAGCCAGCCAGGGCGAGACCGGCCAAGGCCAGGGTCACAACAGAGGTTCTAAGGGTAGATTTCATCATGGGCTTTCTCCGTTTATTTGAGGTTATTTAGGGGTTATCTATGTGAGGCATTGAGAGCAGCGATCGCCAGTCAAGTAGTTGTATCCTTCACTACAATTGCTGTGAAAAAGCATTCTAGCGGCTCCAGGCTCAAGCCGGGGAGGGGGGAGGACGATTAAGGGCAGGCTACCGCAGCGGCTTTGGCCATGGCGATTACAGTGGAGTTTGGTAAAAAGATCGGCCAGGTGATTGCGGAGAAAGGCAGAGCAAACGCATACTCATTTGAGCTTCATCCAAATCCAGTTGGGAATCTGTCGTTTCCCCAGGCAGAATTTCACGGCTGGACTTGGTTAAGGTTTATTCATCAACCTCTTCGCTGGTCCTTCCCTAAGCTGATTGTTTATGTCAATACAGAACATTGTTTCCCTAGGACTGTTGGTCTTTATTCCCATTTCGATCGCAGCAGAGCGCCTAGAGTGGGGAGCGTTGGCGGTCTTTGGCCTCTCGGCGATCGCGATCGTGCCCCTGGCCATTTGGCTCAGCACCGCCACCGAAGAGCTGGCGGTGGTCACTGGCCCCACTATCGGCGGCCTGATCAACGCTGTATTTGGCAATGCTACGGAGCTGATTATTGCCCTGGTGGCCCTCAAGGCGGGCCTGATTGATATCGTCAAGGCCAGTATTACCGGGTCGATTTTGGCCAACCTGCTGCTGGTGCTGGGGCTGTCGATGTTTTTTGGCGGGCTGCGCTATAAAGAGCAGGAGTTTAACCGCAACGCGGCGGGCATCAATGGCAGCACCATGGCCCTGGCGGTGACGGCGATCGTGCTGCCGGCCATGGTGATTAACACCTCCAATATTGTGGAACCCGCAGCCATTAGCCATCTGTCGTTAACGGTGGCGGTGGTGATGATCGTGGTCTACGGGCTGACGCTGCTGTTTTCGCTCAAGACCCACAGCTATCTCTACGACGTGGGGGTGAGTGATTTTGAGGGTGGCCACGGCGAGCACGGTGAGGGCGAAAAGCCCAATGTGTGGCTGTGGGTGGGGGTGCTGCTAGCCGCCACCCTGGGGGTGGCGGTTGAGTCTGAGATTTTTGTCGGTGCGGTAGAAGAGACCGCCAATAGTTTAGGGCTGACGGCTCTGTTTACCGGCGTAATTTTGCTGCCCCTGGTGGGGGGTGCGGCGGAGTATGTCACCGCTGTGCGCATGGCCCTAAAAAATGATATGAATCTAGCCGTCTCGATCGCCATGGGGTCGAGCCTGCTGGTGGCACTGCTGGTGGCTCCCATTTTGGTGCTGGTGGGCCAGTTTATTGGTCAGCCCATGGATCTAAACTTTGGCCCCTTTGAGGCGATCGCGGTGGTGATTGCCGTCGCGGTGGTCAATCTGATTAGCCAAGATGGCAAGTCAAACTGGCTAGAGGGGGTGCTGCTGCTCTCCACCTTTGCCATTTTGGGCGCGTCGTTTTTCTTTCACCCAGCGTGAGCCAGATCCATTCATCGGGCTTTGGCGCTAGACCAGACGCCCTGCCTCAGGGAAACGGCCTGGCCAGAGGTTCGCCAATAAAGATCCCCTGGCCAGGCATGAGCACGCTCTTCCAGTAGGCCTCGATCAGGGTGTCGCCGTTGAGGTAGTGGGCCATGAGCACGCCAGGATGGGGGAATTTCTGCGGAAAATTGCAGGGCTCGACCACGGTGCCGTAGCTGCCGGTGGCCCCGGCCTCTAGCCAGCGCAGGCTACTCATCTGGCTGCTGTCGGTAAGCTGACCGCCGAAGGAGGTGAGGTGGTCGGCCACAGCCCCAGGGCTGTACTGATTGGTGTCAATCGCCTGCACCTGGGTCAGCCCTGTGAAGTAAAACATCACGTCATCGCGGCCAATCAGCTGATCATCCTTCACCACCTGAATCTCAAACCAGGGGCCAAGCTGGGTTTGAATGGTGGGGTAAAAGGGCGATCGCACATTCCGAGCCCCATCGCTGGTATTCATCAAGTAGGCTGTCCCCTTTGGGTCGGCACCATCGGCGGCAATCCCCCGCTCGATCAGCGCCCTGGCCTCTTCTAGGCTGGTAGCGGCCAGGGCCATGGTGGGTCGTAGGCCTGGGGTTGCCGCGATCGGACGATCGCTATCACCGTTAAAGTAGGGGCTTACTGCCGTCGGGCTGCACCCCTCGGCGCAAAACGACTCATCAAAGCCAAAGGTAAAGGCTGCGGTGATCGACATGCAGCCCACCCGGTAGGGCGCGGCCCAGGTGAGGGCATAGGCTTTTACGGGGGCAGGGGTGTGCAATCGCACCGTCTCAGACAGGGTGGCAAACTCGTCTGGCGGCATCACGGTCTGGCCAGGGTCAAACTCCACCCAGATCACATTCTCCGGCGGTATGTTACGCCGCAGTTGGTAATATTCGGCGATCTGAATGCTAAGGCGATCGCGCCGATTGACGATCACCCCCAGGTTGGCTGGCGTGAGCTGATCAGGCGCTTCTGGCGGAGCCGGGGTCGGGTTAAAAACGCCAGCCACAGACAGCATCTGACACCCCTGTAGGGCCAAAATCGCGATCCCCAACCCCGCCAGTATTAGACGCTGCCTGT
The DNA here is from genome assembly GCF_055795045.1 of Pseudanabaena sp. PCC 9330. Taxonomy (NCBI): domain Bacteria; kingdom Bacillati; phylum Cyanobacteriota; class Cyanophyceae; order Pseudanabaenales; family Pseudanabaenaceae; genus Pseudanabaena; species Pseudanabaena sp. PCC 9330. Next base: position 154,556 of record NZ_JAYFES010000117.1, read on the forward strand.
GCCCCATGGCCACCCCAGTAAACTAGCTCTCAAGGTATGAGAAGTACTCTGTATATCCACAGCTACACAGCCAAGACCCGGAAACAGCCCCCAGAAAAGTGCCGCGCCTGTCCCTACCAAATCCTGGCCAGTTGTAGCACAAAGCCCGGCAGGTTGGGGGCGACCCCAACACTGGCAGGGTTTTCTAAAATCTCAGTCGGTTGCTCGGGGCGCTCTCGGTTTGAATCAGCAGACGCGTCATGATAACCGCCTGACCTGTGGGCCGTAGAGCGCTCATAGCCGATCTCGATGGGCGAGGCCGACCCATGCTCGGGGGAGGGGCACTGGGCAAGCCAGCCGCTTTTCTTCTTCTTTAGAGAAAAATCTTCCAACCCTAGAATTCTGAGAATCTTGCGGCTTTCAATAATTCTCTGATGGCAATTTTTAGAGATTAAAAATTCTCTAATGCGAGAAATAAGCTGATACCGATCAGCCAGTTTTTGTTGCTGTTTGAGCTTTTGAATTTAATTTCATCAGAGTTATTAACTTGTGAAAATTTCGCTGTCCAAGGGTGGTAGTGATTCTGTAGTTTGTTACTTAACCTGCCGTCACCTTAGGACGATTCAGCTGTCTGGCTTAGGTTCCAGACTGACTTGAGCCTCCTATTGACTGCGGTTTCTAACGGCTGAACCTTCGATCAATGGCTCTTTCCCTGGCCGTCCACGGAAAAGCATCATTGCTTCGGTTCAGTTTTCCCCGACAACGGCTGAGGCCAAGTTCAGCTCGAGATCTGTGGGTTTTCCACCAGCAAGACTCCGCGTTTGAACTTGGACTTGGTTTATTGAAGCTTTCTATAGCTCAGTTCATATCTGTCTCTGTAGTAGGAAGCGCCTTTATCCGCTCTGTATTTTCGAGTAGAAGAGAGGAGAGTCCCATGACCATAAGTCCCCCTGAACCGGGACAAAAAGTCAGGGTCGTGGTTGATAGAGATCCGGTGCCCGTCTCATTTGAGCGATGGGGCAAGCCCGGCCACTTCGACCGCACGTTGGCCAAGGGGCCCAAAACCACCACCTGGATTTGGAACCTGCACGCCGACGCCCATGACTTTGACAGTCACACCAGTGACCTAGAAGATATTTCGAGGAAAATCTTCAGTGCTCACTTTGGTCACTTAGCCGTCATTTTTATCTGGCTGAGCGGCATGTACTTCCACGGTGCCAAGTTCTCCAACTACGAGGCTTGGCTCACCAACCCTACTGGCATTAAGCCCAGTGCCCAGGTGGTTTGGCCTATCTTTGGCCAAGAAATTCTCAATGCCGATGTGGGCGGTGGCTTCCACGGCATTCAAATCACCTCTGGGCTGTTCCAGATGTGGCGAGCCAACGGCATCACCAACAGTTTCCAGCTCTACTGCACCGCCATTGGGGCGCTGGTGATGGCTGGTTTAATGCTGTTTGCTGGCTGGTTCCATTACCACAAGGCCGCTCCCAAGCTGGAGTGGTTCCAGAACGTGGAATCGATGATGAACCACCACCTGGCGGGCCTGCTGGGCCTGGGCTGTCTGGGCTACGCCGGTCAGCAGATCCACGTGTCGCTGCCGGTGAATGCTTGCCTGGATGCGATCGATGCTGGTCGCCCTTTGACTATTGGCGGTCGCGTCATCGATTCAGTAGCGGCGATTCCCTTGCCCCACGAGTGGATTCTCAATAAGGCCTTAATCGCTGACCTGTACCCCAGCTTTGCTGAGGGTCTGAAGCCCTTCTTTACCCTGAACTGGGGAGTCTATGCTGACTTCCTGACCTTCAAGGGCGGGCTCAACCCCCAAACCGGCGGGCTGTGGTTATCAGATACGGCTCACCACCACCTGGCGCTGGCGGTGCTGTTTATCGTAGCGGGCCACTTTTATCGCACCAACTGGGGCATCGGCCACAGCTTTAAAGAGGTGCTAGAGGCCCATAAAGGGCCGTTTACTGGCGAAGGCCACAAGGGCATGTACGAGATTTTCACGACCTCCTGGCATGCCCAGCTGGCGTGGAACCTGGCTCTGCTCGGGTCTCTCACCATCATCGTGGCCCAGCACATGTACTCGATGCCGCCCTATCCGTACCTGGCGACAGATTACCCCACTCAGCTGTCGCTGTTTACCCACCACATGTGGATTGGCGGCTTCTTGATTGTGGGGGGAGCGGCCCACGCGGCCATCTTCATGGTGCGCGACTATGAGCCCTCGGTGCATGTCAACAACAACCTCGATCGCGTATTGCGCCACCGGGATGCGATTATTTCGCACCTCAACTGGGTCTGTATTTTCCTAGGCTTCCATAGCTTTGGGTTATACATCCACAACGACACCATGCGGGCGTTGGGGCGGCCTCAGGATATGTTCTCGGATACGGCGATCAACCTGCAACCGGTGTTTGCCCAGTGGATCCAAGGCGTTCACGGAGCGGCAGCAGGGAATACTGCGCCCAATGTGCTCGCTGGCGTTAGCCCGGTGTTTAACGGCGACGTACTGGCGGTGGGTGGCAAGGTGGCCATGGCAGCAATCCCACTGGGTACTGCCGACTTTATGGTGCACCACATCCACGCCTTCACTATCCACGTGACGGTGCTGATTTTGCTCAAGGGCGTGCTGTTTGCCCGCAGCTCCAGGCTGGTTCCCGACAAGGGCGACCTGGGCTTCCGGTTCCCCTGTGACGGGCCGGGTCGGGGTGGCACTTGCCAGGTTTCTGGCTGGGATCACGTATTCCTAGGCCTGTTCTGGATGTACAACTCGATCTCGATTGTGATTTTCCACTTCAGCTGGAAGATGCAGTCGGATGTGTGGGGTACGGTTTCGCCGGATGGGGCGGTGTCGCACATTACCGGCGGCAACTTTGCCCAGAGCGCCATCACCATCAACGGCTGGCTGCGCGACTTCCTGTGGGCGCAGGCCTCTCAGGTAATTGGCTCCTACGGGTCGGCGCTGTCGGCCTACGGGTTGATGTTCTTAGGGGCGCACTTTGTGTGGGCCTTTAGCCTGATGTTCTTGTTCAGCGGCCGCGGCTACTGGCAGGAGCTGATCGAGTCGATTGTTTGGGCGCACAGCAAGCTGAAGCTGGCTCCAGCGATCCAGCCTCGCGCTCTGAGCATCACTCAGGGTCGGGCCGTGGGTGTGGCTCACTACCTACTGGGAGGGATTGCCACAACGTGGGCCTTCTTCCTGGCTCGAATAATTGCGGTGGGATGACCCGTTTGGTCATGGGATTCCCGTAGGGGCACAGCATGCTGTGCCTCTACCAATCCACACCACCGACTTTTGACGAATTGCGTTCTTTGACCCATTCGTACTCGTTTTGATTCATGGCAACTAAATTCCCTAAATTTAGCCAGGACCTGGCTGCCGATCCGACCACAAGGCGGATCTGGTACGGGATTGCCACGGCCCACGACTTTGAAAGCCACGACGGCATGACGGAGGAAAATCTTTACCAGAAGATTTTTGCTTCGCACTTTGGCCACCTGGCAATCATCTTTTTGTGGACCTCGGGCAACCTCTTCCACGTCGCCTGGCAAGGCAACTTTGAACAGTGGGTGAAAGACCCGCTGGGCGTGAAACCGATCGCCCACGCGATCTGGGATCCGCAATTTGGCCAACCCGCTGTGGATGCCTTCACCCAGGCGGGGGCCAGCTACCCGGTTAACATTTCATTTTCTGGGGTGTATCACTGGTGGTACACCATCGGCATGCGCACCAACACCGACCTCTACGGCGGGGCTATGTTCCTGCTGATTTTGGCGGCGGTGTTTCTGTTTGCGGGTTGGCTGCACCTGCAACCCAAGTTTCGGCCCAGTCTGGCCTGGTTCAAAAATGCGGAATCGCGCCTGAACCACCACCTGGCCGGGCTGTTTGGGGTGAGTTCGTTGGCCTGGGCTGGGCACCTGATCCATGTGGCCATTCCCGAAGCCCGGGGGCAGCACGTGGGCTGGGATAACTTTCTGTCGGTACGGCCTCACCCGGCGGGGCTGAAGCCGTTCTTTACCGGCCAGTGGGGGGTCTATGCCCAGAACCCAGACACCGCTAACCATGTGTTTGGCACGGCCAATGGCTCGGGCGATGCAATTCTCACATTCTTAGGTGGGTTCCACCCGCAGACTGAGTCGCTGTGGCTGACGGATATGGCCCACCACCACCTGGCGATCGCGGTGCTCTTCATCGTTGCGGGCCACATGTACCGGACTAACTTCGGTATTGGCCACGACATGAAGACCATCATGGAAGCCCACAATCCCCCCCGAGGCACCCCCTTCGGCGGCATGATTGGGGCGGGCCACAAGGGCATGTACGACACCTACAACAACTCGCTGCACTTCCAGCTGGGTTGGCACCTGGCCTGTCTAGGGGTGGTGACGTCGCTGGTGGCCCAGCACATGTACTCCATGCCGGCCTACGCCTTCATCGCCAAGGACTACACCACCCAAGCAGCGCTCTACACCCATCACCAGTACATCGCTGGGTTCTTGATGGTGGGGGCCTTTGCCCACGGCGCGATCTTCCTGATTCGCGACTACGACCCGAAGGCCAACGAAAACAACGTGCTGTACCGCATGTTGGAGCACAAGGAAGCACTGATCTCCCACCTGAGCTGGGTGTCGCTGTTCCTGGGCTTCCACACCCTAGGCCTGTATGTGCATAACGACGTGGTGGTCGCCTTTGGCACCCCCGAAAAACAGATCCTAGTGGAGCCGGTCTTTGCCCAGTGGATTCAAGCGGCCCACGGCAAGCTGATCTACGGCATGGATACTCTCCTATCCAACCCCGACAGCATTGCCACTACGGCCTGGCCCAACTACGGCAACGTCTGGCTGCCCGGCTGGCTAGAGGGCATCAACAGCAGTGCCAACTCGCTGTTCTTGAATATCGGCCCTGGTGACTTCTTAGTGCACCATGCGATCGCCCTGGGTCTGCACACCACCACCTTGATCTTGGTCAAGGGAGCGCTTGACGCCCGTGGCTCTAAGCTGATGCCCGACAAAAAAGACTTCGGCTACAGCTTCCCCTGCGACGGCCCTGGTCGGGGCGGCACCTGCGACATCTCCGCGTGGGATTCGTTCTACCTGGCGATGTTCTGGATGTTGAACACCATTGGCTGGGTGACCTTCTACTGGCACTGGAAACATCTCACCCTGTGGTCGGGCAATGTAGCTCAGTTCAACGAAAACTCGACCTATCTGATGGGCTGGTTCCGAGACTACCTGTGGCTTAACTCGTCGCAGCTGATCAACGGCTACAACCCCTACGGCATGAATAATCTGGCGGTTTGGGCCTGGATGTTCCTCTTTGGGCACCTGGTCTGGGCGACGGGCTTCATGTTCTTGATCTCCTGGCGGGGCTACTGGCAGGAGCTGATCGAGACCCTGGTGTGGGCCCACGAGCGCACCCCTCTAGCGAACCTGGTTCGTTGGAAGGACAAGCCCGTGGCTCTCTCCATCGTGCAGGCAAGGGTGGTGGGTCTGGCTCACTTTACGGTGGGCTACATTCTCACCTATGCTGCCTTCCTGATCGCCTCGACATCGAGCCGCTTTGGCTAGCGAGGCCGCTAATCCCCTCCTAGGAGGGGCAGGGGTGGGTTTTCCTGGCTCAGGCTTGACCCACCCCGCCCTCCGGGCACCCCTCCCAAGAGGGGAGTATAGACAACCCCATTCAAAATTTCTTCTTTAGACGATCTCTACCCTCTCCGATCGAAGAACAAGATTTTCTATTCAGCAAAATTCCTTAGGTAAAGCAGTCTTGCCTCGGTGGGCGGTGCCCACCCGACAAAGTATTTTGAATAATTTGAGGTGTGTGAGCGGCTCTCTACAATGCTCGCCGCCTCCAAGCTTGAGACGGATGGAGACTCTCCGCTTCTCAAGAGTCCTGGTTCTTCGGGGTAGTTGAGCCAGGACTTTTATTATTTTGGTGATCACCATGACTATCAAACTAGCGCTGACAACAACAGCGGTCTTGGGCCTGCTTTTTGGCCTAGGTTATGTGCTTGCCCCGGTTCAACTCAGTGCTCTATTTGGGGTCGCCTTGGACCCAGTTTCACAGCATATGGCCCGCAATTTTGGCAGCGCTCTACTGGCGATCGCAACCATAGCCTGGACAGCGAGATATTCCACCGATCCATTAGTCCTTAGGGGCATCAGTCTGGGATTTTGCATCTACTTCACGTTGGGAGCCATCAGCATCTTGTTGTTTCAGGGAACGGGGCTAGCCAACAATTTTCTGTGGTTCCCCATCACATTTCACGTTCTACTGGCGCTCATCTTTGGCTACCGTTTAGTCGCCAAAGCAGACCACTCTCCATAGCCGCTCTTGCACCGATGGGTTGGCGCTGAGAAAGATATGCTGGCGGGCATCTGCTGCCTGGGCGGCTAAACCGGCGATGATTTGTGGCGTCGGGGGGGCGCGATCGCAGCTTTCGCTATGCCAGTTGTCTAGTTCATGGGGTCTAGCCTTGGCTGACGGCTGTACCTCAACGAGATGCCAGAAAAAATCGAGCCGCTTGGTTTAGATCAACTATTTCTACAGAGCGATACTCCTCTCCTGTGCAGTGACTAGGATCAGTCTAATAAACGACTGAAGGACTATATATGAGTAGCCAAAATTCTCAATCGAGTCAGCAGCATGCTCCTACGGAGAGTCGTACTGAGCAATCTAGTTCTGAGCCTCAAAATCGCAGTATTCATCAACCACTGACCCCTGAGGATGTCTCGCCCGAACAGCGGGCTGCCCAAAAGCAGATGATGAAAAATAACGACACCATCCTCAACCCTGGCGATATTGTGAACGGCGAGAAATCTCTAGAGGAAAAATCTCAGCAGGTGGCGGTTAATACGGGAGATATTACCGGCGATCGCATTGTTGTGCCCACCTATTTTGTGGTGGATGACCCTGAGGAAGGGCGAAAAGCACTCCACCATATCAAAGATGCCGAAGAGATTTCCGACGTGATTCGTCAGGCACGGATGGACGAAGACGGCAACCGCACCTGGAACTAAAACTCCAGCGCAGCGACGCCATCTTGCAGAAGGCCTCTGACCACATGTTTGCTGCCCTAGTCATTTCCCGATAGGGCAGCAGCTGCATCTACCAGGGCAACGAGCTGGGCCTCACCCAGGCCGGCATTCTTCACCACCAGATGCGATATCCCTGCGATATTCAGGCCTATCCTCCTATGCTAGGCCGCAGCGCCCCCCCGGCCTATCTTGGCGGGGGCGCTGCGAATGAGTCTCTGTAATCATCTGAGCTCAAGCAACCCCTGTTGACCCAGGGCTATGAGTGAAGGATTGCTGGTTCTAGGCGGTATGTAGTACTTCGCTCAGCGCTTTCAGCAGGGTATCGACGTTTTCTGTTTGGCTGTTGTAACCCATCAGGCCAATCCGCCAGACTTTGCCGCCCAGCTCGCCCAGGCCACCGCCGACCTCTATGCTGTAGTCGGCCATGAGCTGACGACCGACCGCCTTGGCATCGACCCCGTCGGGCACCCGCACCGTGGTCAAAGTAGGCAATCGAAAAGATTCTTCCACGTGGCAGGTTAGCCCCAGATCGGCGAGCCCTGCCCAAAAATATTCAGCGGTTTGCTGGTGGCGCTGCCAGCGAGCCTCTAAGCCCTCTTCGGCCAGCAGTCGCAGGGCTTCGCGCAGAGCGTAGGTGAGGTTGACCGGGGCGGTGTGATGGTAGACCCGCTCTGGCCCCCAGTACTTGCGCAGCAGGTTGGCATCGAGGTACCAGTTGGCCACGGGCTGGCGGCGACGGGCCAGCTTGGCTTCGGCGCGGGGGCTCATTGTAAAGGGCGAAATGCCAGGGGCGCAGCTCAGTCCTTTTTGGCTACAGCTATAGGCCAGGTCAACCTGCCAGTCGTCTAGAAAAATCGGCACTCCACCCAGGCTGGTGACGGTATCGACCAGTAGCAGGCAGTCGTGGGCGGCGCAGGCGTCACCTAGTCCTTCGAGGGGTTGTCGAACCCCCGTGGAGGTTTCGGCGTGGACAATTGCCAGCACCGCCGGTCGATGCTGCTCTAGAGCAGCGGTCAACTCGTCTAGGCTAAAGGCTTCGCCCCAGGGGCGGTGGATGGTCACCACATCGGCCCCGTAGCGCTGGGCCATATCGACCAGGCGATGGCCAAAGTAGCCCTTGACGCAGACCAGAACGCGATCGCCGGGTTCTACCGCATTGGCGATAGTCGCTTCCATCGCCGCTGACCCTGTGCCGGCCACAGCGTAGGTCAGCGGGTGGGTGGTCTGCCAGGTATAACGCAGCAGCTCTTGCACCTCATCCATCATGGCTAGGTAGGCGGTGTCGAGATGCCCAATGGGCTGGTGGTTCATGGCGGCGATGACGCAGGGGTCAGCGTTGGAGGGGCCGGGGCCAAGCAGCAGGCGATCGGGTACCGCCAGGGGGGTGAGCGAGGCGGGTGGGGCCAGCCGCACTGAGCCATTGGGAGAAAGAGTGGTGACCATGGTGTATCCAGAGTTATTTCAGCGTGATTTGAAAGATGAAAGGCACTCAAGACGAGAGCCATCGGGGCGAACTGATTCTTTAGCTCTCGTCAAAACGATTAGGCCATGGGCTGACAACGATGGCTATACGTCGCTGCGCTGCCTCTGGTCTCAACCGTGACCAGTATCCCTGTCCTAAACGCAATAGCTATTGCTCTATTCTCCTATGGAAGCGACGTTCTGTAGCGTCAGGCACACCCTATCTAGCCCGTGGCGGTGAGCGATCGCAGCCAAACCACAAACAGCGCTCCTGGGGTTGAGGGATAGGCCCTGGCTTCGGGGGGTAGCCAAGGTGTGCCTTGGACGGGGCTGATCAAGTCGATATGCCCTCCCATGCCCTGTACTAAATCGTAGACAATGGCCAACCCCAGCCCCGTACCTGGAATCTCGCCCTGGGCCTGCACCCCCCGAAAATGCCGCCTAAACAACTGCGGCTGGTCATCAGCGGGAATGCCCGCCCCCGTATCGCCCACGGCAATGCCCTGAAAGACTTCACCATTGAGATGCTGCACCAGCCCTGCTGTAACCCAAACCAGCGACCCTGCGGGGGCATACTTCAGAGCGTTGTCGAGCAGATTGTGCAGCACCTCTCCGAGCGCCGAGGCATCGAGCCAGACCTGGGGCAGGGGGCTAGGAATGTGATACACCAGGTTTAGGCCTTTTTCTTCGGCCAAGGGCAGCCTAGACTGCACTAGAGGCAGCGCTACCGGGGCGATCGCCCCAGGTATAACCGTGAGCGATCGCCCGAGACCATGGCCCTGGGGCAAAGCCACCGTTTCTTGCTGAACGCTGTCGTTCTTGGAGTCAGTATTGGCCCCAGCCTGTGGCTCAGCCCCGCCCCCTGAGGCTGGCAGCAATAGCCCCCTGGGTAACAAATCGCCTTCGTTATCAAAGGTTGCGTCGGCGGCGATGACGGCATCGTCAAAGTGCTGAGCCAGATCTTGCAGTCGCCGACTCTCTCGCACAATGCCTTCGGCAATGGGTAAATTAATATCTTCGGGAGGTAAACGCTTGACGATGAGCTTGCCAAAGGTCTGTAGCGCTGTCAGCGGATTGCGAAACTGATGGAGCAGATCGTGGAAGGTCTCAGACTGATCGGCCTGGGTGATCTGGCGCTGGGCGAGCTGGCGCTGGAGCCACTGTTGACGTTGATCCATCATGCAGGCGATCGCTAGGGTGGTCGCCACCTGCTCGGCCTGCTGATAGTCATCCGCCGTCCAAGGCTGTAGCTGCCGAGTGCTGACCATCATGCCCAAAACCACTCCATCGTAGGTCAAGGGCAACACCAGCGGATAGGTCGCCCCAGGCTCAGGCTCAGACGCAGATCCCTGGGGTTTGCTAGCGGGAGGCAGAGCAGCTTGCCTCGCCAGCGAAGCTTCAACCTGCTGGTCTGGCGAGACCTCCTGAGACCGATCTTTCGCCAGACCTAAACTGGCCCCACCCTGGCGCTGATCTTCTCCCTGGGCAAACTCCTGAGATGCTCCCCAAACCTCTATCTCTCCCTCAGAGCCTAGGGTCAAACCATCCCTTAGCCCACTCCAGCGATCCGCCGTCTCCGGGTAGGCCACCAGGGGCACTAGGGTCGGATCGACCGACTCAGCCGTAGCCTCAGCCAGATAGATAACCGTCGACACTGCCCCTAGAGCCTGGGTCAACAACAGCACTTGAGACTGGCAAAGAGCGATGAATTCAGAGCTGGGAGAACCCACCATAACGGAGCAACATTTGAGTGTGACGGAAGAAAAATTAAAGTTTTGTCAATTTTTTAACAATTCTGTTCAGCCGCCGCCGCCGAAGAAGACCTTGTATTCATTACACATCATGGGTTGCAGGGCTTTTAGCCCAATTTTTAAGAGAAGTTGAAATTCTTATTTTGAGCCTATATACTTGGCCTGGTTAACAAATTTTGTAACCGAAACTACATCCAAATATCCAATGAGAGGGAGGTAGGCAACTTGGCAAGGAGACGCAAGCGTAAGAGTCGTCGTCGCTTAGAAGGCCGTCGCATTCTAGAGGCTGTTCCTCAGTATAGTATTGAGAGCGGCAATGAAAAACCCGTAACCGCAGCTCGGAATTTTATCCATTCCGAAGGCATTGCCCCCCCAGCCCTGCTGCTGGTCAAACGGAATGAACATACCACTGACCGCTATTTTTGGGCCGAGAAGGGTCTATTTGGCGCTCAGTATGTCGAAGAGAATCATTTCCTCTTCCCTAGCCTACGGGTACTGCTTGGCGAGTGTGAAGACGATGAAGAGAGTGCCGCCCTGGAGACTCTTGCTCATTAAGCTCTAGTCGACACTTAACTGCTGACCTAGGCAAACTGAAGTCGAGCAGCTTAGGTTGGTGTTAAGTCACTAAAAGCTAAGACAAAAAGAGCTAGCCCCCAAGGCTAGCTCTTTTTTTGTCGCAGAGACAATTACTCTAGGGGCCAAAAGTCTGCTCTAGGGCAATGAGTTCATCGCGGTGAGCGGTTACCGATACCGTTGCCTGGGGTAATGTGGCAGCACCGTCAGAACCGGGCCGCACCTCTAGAACAATTTCTTCGTCGCGATCAGAACCGCGCCAGTAAAACCACCCGGCGGCAGGGGCGATCGCCAACAACCCGAGAAACACCGGGCTATAGGTAGGCCAGAGATTGGTCAAAACCAGGGCAAAGCACAGCGCTCCCACAGCGGCGAGCAGAGTTAAAAAGCCAGCTAGAAAAAGACTGGGCCGCACCCTGCCCCGCAGCACAATGCGCTGGGGGGCAGCCTCAGCGGCAACAACGCGATAGGCGCGATCTTCAAAGTAAGTGGTGATCTCTTTCAACAGATCCAGGGGCTCTACCGAACGCACCACCGCCACGGTCTCCAGACGGTCTTTGGTGGAGGCTCGAATAAAAAAGACTAACCCCACCACCATCAGCAGGGTCAGCAGCAGGGTTGAAGCGGTCACAGTATCGGTCACGGGTGGGGCCAGACGAAGCTACTCTTCTAGAGTACGAAATCATGGCTCATAGAGATAGGCTCTGGCCCAGGTTCAACCCTGTTCACCATCGGGGCGAAGAAAAGACCGGCTGACTACAGGTAGGCTGTACTGACACACCCATGTAGGTCTTCCAGAACTCGGCTAACTCTTCGGCCTGGAGCCGCCAGTCGGGGTTAAGGCGATACATCCGCCGGGGGCGACCGCGACCCTCTACTTTTTTCCAGTAGCCGTCGATGGCGCTTTCATCTTCTAAAAACTTCAGCGCTCCGTAGAGCACCGTGTCGGATAGGCGATAGTGAATATATTGATCGGCTAAACGCTGAATCAGCGCAGTGCCGTAAGAATCTTGCTGGAGCAACACCGACAACACGTAGCAAACAGCCAGCTCTTTATTGAGATAAATGGGCGGTGGATCCTTGAAGAACTGATAGATATCCTCAAATTTCATGGGATCGCTCCAGATATGTTAAGGGATACCCCACCAAGGGCGAGGCAGGCTAAAAAAACAATGCCTTAACCTAAGACTTATTTGTCTCAGGTAACTTATTTGTATTTGTAGGTTAATTCTATGCACAGGTGATCCCCACGGTATCGAAGTGGGGGCAGATAGTAACTATCTGCAAATTTTTTTAGACATTATTAAATATTCGCCACCAGAGATAATTAGGATCGGATCCTACTTTGCTTATAACTATGTCAGTTTGGTGCAATCCCATGGGTAAAAAGTCGGTCATATCCCCGCTGGAGATGAATGCCGGGAGGGCGAGACGGGCCAAAATGGCTCCGACGAATACATGGTGTTTTCCCAAGAATTATTCTTGATCCAGCTCACGTTAATTCCAGCCATGATCGAGATCAGATCTTGGTACACCGGTAGAACTCTACTTTTAGACTGGGGTGGAGTTTAGCGGGGCTCTCGATCGCGCAGGCCGCTGCCGTTGGGCAGAGAATTTTGGCTGTTGGTTTGCAACACAATTCGCCCGTCACGCACCGCCGCCAGATGAATTTGGACGGGGCCAGCGGTGTAGATGTCGGTGGCGGCGATCGCCTGGAGGTCAAAGGTTTGGCCTGACTGCTGCACCGCTTCTAAAAAGTTGAGAATAGTTTCGGGGCGATTGTCGGCTACCTGCAACGTGTCGCTCACCACGCCATCTTGGCGAGCCCGAAACTGAGCTGCCGCCAGGAGCAAATTCATTCGCTCTACCAACTGGCGGTTGTCGTAGGGCGGGGGGTCTAGACTAACCGTGGCCAGGCGCTCGCCCCTGGCATAGATTTGCTCATTGGGGGTAGCGTCGAAGAAGACCTGCACGCAGGGTTCGCCCCGCTGAACGACGCAGGGCTCACCGGTAATGTAGTTGGCCGCTGAGAGCAGCCTGACGACGTAGTCTTCACCCGTGGCCAGTCGGTTGATTAGACTTTCGACCTCGCGGTTGCTGATCAGTAAAATTTGTTGGTCGATGAAGGCTCCAGGGGCGATCGCTCGGGCGACCAGCCGGTTGGCCTCTACCAAAAAGTCGGTCACAAACTCCTCTGCCTGCTCGCGGTTTTCGGCTCGGCCCTGGCCTGCCAAAATTTCTTGGTTGCGGTTGAGGGCAATGTTGCCCCGAAATAGCCCCTGAAACTGGGTCTGGAGGTCAGCCACCTGCTGTTCTAAAAAATCTTGCTCGGCCTCTAGGCTGACCAGCAGGTCTTCGCGCTGGGCAATCTGTCGATCGCGCTGGGCAATTTGCTCGTCAAGGTCGGCAATGGCGCGATCGCGCTGGGCAATCTGGGCACCAATGGTGGCCTGCTGCTGCAAGAGGCGATCGCGCTCTACCTTCAGGGTTTCAGTCGACTGGCGCAGGGTTTCGGCCTGCTGCGACACAGCGCTGAGTCGATCTACGGTACGGCCTAGCTGCGCCTCGGTGGCCTCCTGTTGCGCTACTGCCTGATCGAGCGACTGGTTAACCTCTTGAAGGCGAGCTAGGGCACGCTGGCGCTCGACGGTGGCTGACTCTAGATCTGCCTCAACCCCCGCTTGAGTTGCTTGGGCCTGGGCCAGGTCGCCCTCGGCCTGGGCCAAGTCAGCCTGAATTCTACCCAGCTCAAAGACACCGGTGCGCAACTGACTGCTGATGCCAAACAGCAGCGCCAGGGTAGAGGCCGATATCACGCTGCCGGTGGCAATACTGACTAGGGTGGCGGTTTGCCGGGGCCTGAGGTTAAACAGACTGAGACGGGCTTTGCCCACCCGCGTACCGACGCGATCGCCCAGGGTGGCGATTACACCCCCCAACAGCAGAATCGCCAAAATCAATACGTAACCAGAAACCATGCACCGGCCAACGGAAAATTTGCCTTCACTCTACTGTATGTATGGCCCCAGCTCCCGTAGGTCTCCAGCTAGCCGGTGCATAAGCTGGTTAGGAGGGCCTCAGCCGTCAAGACAACTCATGCCTAGGTAACCGGACTAGGTAAACTGCTGGCTCAGATTGACCGGGTCGTGAACGGTGATTTTCTTCTTGTAGATAGAAATCATACCTTCCTGGCGCAGGTCGCCCAGCAGCCGGGTAACGGTCACCCGAGTAGAGCCGATGGCTTCGGCGATCGCCTGATGAGAGAGCTTGAGATCAATAGTGATGCCATCTTGGCTGGGCACCCCAAAGTCACGACAGAGAATGAGCAAGAAGCTCACCAGCCGCGACCCCATGTCTCGGTGCGCCAGGGTCTCGATCATCATCTCCGTCTGCAAAATGCGGGAAGACAGGCCCCGCAGCATCAGCAGAGCTAGCTCAGGATTTTCTTCTAGGGCCTGCTCAACCTGCTCAATGGGCACCGACAGCAGCTCTACCGGGGTAAACGCCACCGAGTGGTAAAACCGGTCGGAGCGGTTGCCCGTAATCAGCGACAGCACGCCAAATACGCTATTTTCTCTCAGCAGAGCAACGGTGATCTCTTCGCCAGCTTCGTACACGCGAGACAGCTTGACTGCCCCCTTCAGCAAGAAGTAGACCCGTTCAGCCGGATCACCAGGAAAAAAAATGGTTTTGCCACGCTCATAGGACTCAACTACGGGGGGAAAGGATCCTCCCGACAGCTGGCGAAAAACGTTAGCAAGGGGCTTATCTTGGGTCACTACCATAACGTTCTGCTAAGAGCATCATAGAAACCACCTGCACCGACATACTCATCAACACGGCTACAACCATAGCCAGACCGGCAGTACAGAGCACTACTGGGCAATAAGCATAGGGCAACGTGACTGGGCTGGCACATGGAGTAATGCAAACGTTCCATGACTTTAAATCACTTAACCTCAACTGACCCGAGAGAGTTTGTATAAGAAAATACTTTTTAATCTCTTCTAGTCTTTTTTCTCGCTCACTGCCCACCACTAGCCCCAGAAAGCAGGCCAAGGCCTTGTATTAGGCGATCTTGGCTATACCCGACTTTTTTGGTCGGGTATGTTTGACGAGGTATTGTACTCAGTGTTACGGTTTGCACAATTGATTAAATGCCTGCCACCTGCCGACCAGCCCTAGAGAAGTTGCCATGACTCAGTCCATCGAACGCTCCCTTGCTACAACGTCGACATTCTCATCGCTTAAGTGCCGAGAGTGCGGTGAGACCTACGACCTAGGTGCCAAGCATGTTTGCGAAGACGTGTGCTTTGGCCCCCTAGAGGTGGCCTACGACTACGACGCTATCCGTCAGCGGGTGAGCCGCGAGACCATTCAGGCGGGGCCGCTGTCGATCTGGCGCTACAAAGATTTTCTGCCCGTAGAAGGCAGCAACCCCATCGATGTGGGTACCGGTATGACCCCGCTGGTGCGGGCCAATCGTCTGGCACGACAGCTCGGCCTGAAAGAACTCTATATAAAGAATGACGCCGTCAACATGCCCACCCTGAGCTTTAAAGATCGGGTGGTGTCGGTGGCGCTGACTCGGGCGCGGGAGCTGGGCTTTACCACCGTGTCCTGCGCCAGCACAGGCAATCTGGCGAATTCGACGGCGGCGATCGCGGCCCATGCCGGTCTCGACTGCTGTGTGTTTATCCCCGCCGACTTGGAAGCGGGCAAGGTGCTAGGCACTTTGATCTACAACCCCACAGTGATGGCAGTACAGGGCAACTATGACCAGGTCAACCGCCTGTGCTCTGAGGTGGCCAATACCCACGGCTGGGGTTTTGTGAATATCAACCTGCGGCCCTACTATTCTGAGGGCTCTAAAACCTTGGGCTATGAGGTGGCTGAGCAATTGGGCTGGCGTCTGCCCGACCACATTGTTGCGCCCCTGGCCTCTGGGTCTCTGTTTACCAAGATTTACAAGGGCTTCCAAGAATTTGTAAAAGTTGGCCTAGTGGACGACAAGCCCGTGCGCTTTAGCGGTGCCCAGGCCGAGGGCTGCTCCCCCATTGCCCAGGCCTTTAAAGAGGGCCGCGACTTTGTCACCCCGGTGAAGCCCAACACCATTGCCAAGTCTATTGCGATCGGCAACCCCGCCGATGGCATCTACGCCCTCGACATTGCCCGCAAGACCAACGGCAACATCGAGTCAGTCACTGATGCCGAGATCATCGCCGGTATGAAGCTGCTGGCCGAGACCGAGGGCATCTTTACCGAAACCGCTGGCGGCACCACCATTGCGGTGCTCAAAAAGCTCGTCGAAGCCGGTAAAATCAACCCCGATGAATCCACGGTGGTCTATATCACCGGCAACGGTCTCAAGACCCAAGAGGCGGTGCAGGGCTATATCGGCGAGCCCTTCACCATCGAGCCCAAGCTCGACAGCTTTGAGCGGGCTCTAGAGCGCTCTCAAACCCTGGGTCGCCTAGAGTGGCAGCAGGTCCCAGTCTAAGGGGGCAGATTGCTGGCTTAGCATCGTAGGGTGGGCAAGGCCCACCTACACGGTTTATTTCTTCCTTCCCAAATTTTGACTCAACTGATATGGCTGTAAAAGTTCTGATTCCTACCCCGCTGCAAAAATTCACCAATGACCAGGCCACCATCGAGAGCAACGGTGGCACCATCATTGAGTTGCTGAACGACCTGGAGAGCACCTGCCCCGGCATTAAGGCCCGCCTGTGTGACGATGCCGGTGAGCTGCGCCGGTTTGTCAACTTCTACGTCAACAGCGAAGATATTCGTTTTCTTGACGGCAAAGAGACTGCCCTTAGCGATGGCGACGAGGTCAGCATTGTGCCTGCGGTAGCTGGGGGCTGATCGTTAGACGGCTCAAAATTTCTATGCCCAAACTAACCCGCCCCGCGCAGAGTCTATGGCTCATTGTGCGGGGCGGGTTAAACGTTTGGTGATAGCCGTCTGGTTTAGACATTGCCTTCACATTTCCGGTGGCACCAACGATTTTGAGCGGGCTGTGGCCCTTTACAACCGCGTCTTACCGACCTTAGGCTGCCAGCGCATATGGAGCACCCAGGATCCGTGGCCGACGGCAGGGTCTACCCTGAGTTTTGGATGCAAACTCCCTAGGACAATCAAACGGATACGGTGGGAAATGGCACCCATGGAGCGTTTGTGGCCCCGACCAAAGCGGCGATGCACGCCTTGGCCACCAGATCGAAGCCTGCTATTGGGATATGGCCCTCACTGAGAATCTGGACCTGGAAGGGGGGTGAGGGTGTCACCTAGGGCCAGGTCTGCCACCAGCCAGTCGATAAACTGCCGGGCCGATCGCCCCGATCGCCCGTTATGCCTCGTAGCCCATTGGAGAGCACGGGCGGTTAGATCGTCCTCGGGCAGAGAAATGCTGGCCTGCAGGGCCAGGTGGTGGACGATCGCCAGGTAGGTCGGCTGATCGGCAGGCTCAAAGGTGAGCGTCAGGCCAAAGCGATCGCTAAACGACAGCTTCTCCTGCATGGTGTCCCAAGATTGCACCTCGTCTTGATCGCTGGGCCGGGGGCGATCGCTGAAATATTCGCGCACCAGGTGGCGGCGGTTGCTGGTGGCATAGACCACCACGTTAGCGGGTCGGGCCACGGTGCCCCCCTCCAGCACGACCTTGAGTGCCTTAAAGGTGTCGTCATCCTCCTCGAAGGAGAGGTCATCGACAAAAATAATGAATTTTTGCGGGCGCGATCGCAGTTGCCCCACGATCTCAGGCATGGCCGTCAGTTCGGCTTTAGAGACCTCTACCAGCCGCAGCCCCTGGGGGGCATACTCATTCACTAGGGCCTTGACCAGAGACGATTTGCCTGTGCCGCGACTGCCGTAGAGCAGCACGTTGAGAGCCGGGTAGCCCTTGAGCAGAGCGCGGGTATTTTGCACCAGCTGCTGGCGAGGATGGTCGTAGGCGGTGAGCCCGTCAAGGCGAATGGGGTCGGGGTCGGCAATACCTTGCAGGGTGCCGTTGTGCCAGGTGAACGCACGGTACTGGGCGAAGATGCCAGCACCATAGCGGCGATAGTGCTGGGCCAGTTCGGGCGCTGCGTCGGCCCATGGCGCGGTCAAAGGGAAATCTAAAAGCGGCGATGCAGGCTCTGCAACCGCCCAAACCACGGGGCGATCGGGCAGTTGGGCAATGGTCTGTACCCACTCGGCAACGCGATCGCCGCTCAGCTCGTAAATTGCCTGAAGCTGGGTTAAATCGTGGCGCGCAGACTGAACCAAGACGATCGGCAGATCTTCGGAGCTGAGAATCTGGGCTTGATCGGTAAAGGCATTGTCGGCGTAGGCCATTTGTTGCAGCAGGTAAGCACCCCACCCAGCGCCGCTCGTCGCCAGCCCCTTAAACCAGCGGCTGTAGGCTTTCAGACTAAGGGAGGCATCGCCATCGATCAAAGCATCGAGTAACGAGACAAAGGCGATCCCTAGAGAATTGGCAAAAACGTTACTGTAGATCAGCAGGCTGTCAATGCGCTGGCGATAGCGCTGCACCTCACCCTGAACGGCGGCTAACTCTGCCATAAAATTGCTTTTCCTTATTCCTTGATTTCAGCCTTCATGCGCTCTAGGGTCTGCTGCATCTGCTGAAACATCATGTCGGGGGTCATGCCAAACTGGCCCAGCTGGGTCTTGAGCTGCTCGACGGTCATCTTGGCCATAAAATCTTCGGATAGCTCAAAGCGCTTCATGAAGATGTGGTAGCGATCCATCATCGCCTCCATCTGGGCGATGTACATTTTTTTGCCCTCGCGGTCAAACTTGCCGTAGTTGCCGCCTAGCTGCACCAGCGATTGGTAATCCTGAAACAGCTGCTGAGCCTCTTGCTGAACTATCTCTGAATCAAAAAATCCCATTTTTCTTTGCTTGGCTAACGTGAGCAACCTCGCTACACCCCGGTAGTTAACCTGAAGCTATAACCAAGCCCAGCTCTGGGGCTTGGAGGTTTCCCACAGGCAAAACTCCACCTCTGGCCTGGAATGAGGTTTAGTTGTATCGATCGGTTTATATCTAAAAGCCTACGGTTAAGATTAGCGCCTCGCAAAGGGTAGATAACCCTACTCAGCGCCCTACTGAGTCTGGGGCATGGCGATCGCCCTGGCCACTGCTGCAAACCTAGTCTGCGATCTCGCCACTGGGCGCTAGAATCGTAGAGCTGATTGACGGCATCCGTTTGATGCCCCCAGCGCGCTGTACGTTCGAGAGATACTCCATGTCACAAGGTCAAGGATTTGGGTTTGGGCTGGGCAAAATGAAGGAGCTGACCGAGGCCTTCAAAAAAGCCCAGCAGATTCAGGAAGGGGCCAAACAGCTCCAGGAAGAGCTGGAAAATATGGAGATCGAAGGTGAGTCGGGCGGCGGCCTAGTGAAAGTAGTCATGAGCGGCAATCAGGAGCCCCGGGGTGTCACCATTGCCCCCGACGCCCTCAACGAAGGGGCCGAGGTGCTCTCTGACCTGGTGGCCGCAGCCATGAAAGACGCCTACGAAAAATCGACCGCTACTATGCGCGAACGCATGGAGCTGCTGACCGGTGGCCTCAACCTGCCTGGTCTCTAGGCTCTAGAGTCATGACCACCCGGCTTTTGTTTGTATGCCTGGGCAATATCTGTCGATCGCCCTCGGCCGAAAACATCATGAACCATCTGATCCAGCAGCGAGGGCTGACCGGTCAGGTGATCTGCGACTCGGCGGGCACCGCTGGCTACCACGTTGGCAGCTCTCCCGATCGCCGCATGACCCAGGCGGCAAAGACCTACGGGGTTGAGCTGCTGGGGCAAGCGCGGCAGTTTAAAGCCGCAGACTTCGATCGCTTTGACTACATTCTGGCGATGGATCGGCAAAACCACCGCGACATCGTCGCCCTCGACCCCGTGGGTCGCCACCGCGATCGGGTGCGGCTGATGTGCGATTTTTGCCGCACCCACCGCGATCGAGAGGTGCCTGACCCCTACTACGGCGGGCCAGAGGGCTTTAACTACGTGGTTGAGCTGCTGTTTGACGCCTGCGAGGGGCTGCTAGACGAGCTTTTAGATCGCTCGATTGCGGGTGCTACCGACAGATAACCTTCATTTCCTGTGATCTTGACTCGCTCTACCCCGACCGCAACCCTGAAATTGGCCCTCTGGCGCTGGCGGCGAGGGGTAGGGTTTGTGCTGGGTGCGATCGCGGCCCTGGGGGCAATGGCACCGGGGCATGCCGCTGAAAACCTGCTGGTGGGGCTTGGGGTGCTAGAGCGATCGATTCCGATCGCCGATCTGGAGCGGTTTGCCACCACGGGCGAGTTGACTCCCCAGCTCAAAATCTATAGTCAACAGCTACGGCTCTCTGACGAACAGCTCAGCCAGGTGCGGCAGGTGCTCAGCACTCCCGCCACCATTAGCCCAGTAGCGGTGGCCCAGTTTCTCTATACCGATCAGGGAGTGCTATTGCTAGAACAGGTCGGTCGCGTTGTGCAAACGCCAGTGCGCCAGGCCAATGTGCAAGCCCTGCGGGGAGCCCTGATTTTAGCGGCTGCTGACCCCAACGGTGGCTTTACTCTGATCAACGTGCTCAAGACCTACCCCACCGTAGCTATCCGGATTGATATAGGGGCGGGGTTGGCGATCGCCCAGGAGATTAACCAGGCCATTCTTCAGTCGGAGAGAGCCTTTGCCCAGGTGCAGACCCTGGCTCAGCAGCAGGCAGCGGCTACCCCGGTCGATGCCGAGGCCTTGCTGCAACTGGTGCAGCAAGAGCGTCAGTACAGCGTTGAGCGTCTGCAAGTCATTGTGCCGGGCCTTCCTCGCCCTGTGCAGATCTACCTGCCCCAGGCTCAGCCTGGAGGGCGAAGAAGGCCAGTGGGCGGCTTTCCTCTGGTGGTGATTTCCCATGGGTTGGGGGGCACCGGCGACAGCTACGCCTACCTCGCCGAGTACCTGGCCACGGGGGGCATAGCGGTTGCCGCCCTAGAGCACTTTGGCAGCAATGACCAGCAGCTCTATGCTCTGCTGACCGGATTGTCCGGTGAAGTCGTTCAAGACCAAGAGTTTTTGCGCCGACCCAGGGATGTCTCTCTCACCCTCGACACCTTAAATCGCCTTAACCGCAACCCCTCGCCGTTGCAGAGACAGCTAGACTTTAGCCGAGTCGGCGTCATCGGTCAGTCGTTTGGCGGGTACACTGCCCTGGCCCTAGCTGGAGCCACCTTTGATGTGGCCAGATTGGCGACGGCCTGCCCCCCTAGCACCCTCTCCTTTAACCCGTCGCTGCTGTTGCAGTGCCAGGCGGTCAATGTGGGCGATCCGGGTCGGGGGTTGGCCGATGAACGGGTAAAGGCCATTTTTGTCATGAACCCCATTGGCAGCGAGCTGTTTGGCCCGAGCGGCTACAGCCAGATTGACGTGCCCGTCATGGTGGTGGGTGGTACTGCCGACACCGTCGCCCCGGCCTTTCCTGAGCAAATAGAGCCCTTTAGCTGGTTGACGGTGCCCCAGCGCTACCTGCTGTTGATCAGCCAGGGCACCCACTTTTCGACCATTGGCGATGTGGCTGTCGGCGATCAGCCCTTGCCCATTCCCCCCGAGATTATTGGTCTGCGGCCTGAGCTGGTTTGGGCTCACATGCAGGTACTCGGGCTAGCCTACTTTAAGCTCACCCTAGAGGGCGATCAGCGGTTTCAGCCCGCCCTCAGCGCGGCCTTTGCCGCTGCCCTGAGTGAGACCCTCTACCCGCTCAGCTTAGTCAACGCTTCAACCCTGCCGCAGGCGGAGGAAAGCCTCGACCACAGCCAACCTGCACCCATTTCCCCCTAGGATAAGACCGTCCCCTGTACTGCTATGCTCTCAAAGGTAATATGGGTTCTGCTGCTGCAACCAGTGCAATTATTGGCTGGCGAGAATGGGTCTCGCTACCTGACCTCGGCGTGACTGCGATCAAGGCTAAGATTGATACGGGAGCGCGGTCTTCGGCCCTGCACGCCTTTGATCTGGAGCATTTTGAGCGCGACGGCATGGCCATGGTGCGCTTTCAGGCCCACCCGATGCAGCGCAACGACGACTATATAGTGACTGCCGAAGCCACTTTGCTAGAGGAGCGCCTAGTACGCAACTCTGGTGGGCAGGCCGAGCGACGCCCGGTGATAGAAGCCTTTGTGCAGATAGGGGAAGCCCTATGGGCAATCGAGCTAACTCTGACTAACCGTGATGAGATGGGCTTTAGAATGCTGCTGGGACGCCAGGCCGTGCGCCGACGATATCTGGTAGACCCAGGGCGATCGTACCTCCAGCCTCTGCCGGGGCAACCGCCGGCCTCCCATGGTCACACCTCTGCCTCTCCCCAAGACTTACCTTAAGGCGCTATGAAAATCGCGATTTTATCGAGGGATGCCGCTCTCTACTCGACCCGGCGGCTGAAGGAAGCTGGCGAAGCTCGTGGCCACGAAATGCAGGTGATTGACCATCTGCGCTGCTACATGAATATCACCTCCCACCAGCCCAAGGTGATGTACCAGAGCAAGCCTCTGATCGATATCGATGCGGTCATTCCCCGGATCGGGGCGTCAAACACGTTCTACGGTACAGCGGTAGTGCGGCAGTTTGAAATTATGGGGGTGTTTCCGGCCAATACTTCTATGGCGATTTCGCGATCGCGCGACAAGTTGCGCTCGCTCCAGATCATGGCTCGCCGGGGCATTGGTCTGCCGGTGACGGGCTTTGCCCATTCCACCAAAGACATCGACGGCCTGGTCGATATTGTTGGCGGTGCCCCCCTGGTGATCAAGCTTTTAGAGGGTACCCAGGGCATTGGGGTGGTGCTGGCGGAGACTCAGCAGGCGGCCAAGTCGGTGATCGAAGCCTTTCGCGGGCTGGATGCCAACATTTTGGTGCAGGAATTTATCAAAGAAGCCGGGGGGATGGATATTCGCTGCTTTGTGGTGGGCGACAAGGTGGTGGCCGCTATGAAGCGCCAGGGAGCGCCGGGTGAATTTCGCTCTAACCTGCACCGGGGCGGCTCGGCGGCCAAGGTTCGCCTCACCCCCGAAGAGCGCAGCACTGCCATTCGCGCTGCTAAGGCCATGGGGTTGCGGGTGGCTGGGGTTGACCTGCTGCGATCGAACCACGGCCCCGTGGTCATGGAGGTCAACTCATCGCCGGGGCTAGAGGGCATTGAAAAAGCCACCGATGTAGATGTGGCGGGCAAGATCATCGACTTTGTGGTCAAATATGCCGCCCCCCATAAGGATCGCGATCGCATTAAGTACTAGGGGTGAACCCACCCCTGCCCCTCCCAGGTGAACCCACCCCTGCCCCTCCCAGGAGGGGATGAGCAGTCTGTTTGCCAAAAATTATTCTCTGTTGGCCTCACGGCGTGAGGTCGAATTTAAGCTAGCCCAGCTCACTGCAACCCTGAAGACCGAACCCTAGGATCGTGAGAACCGCCCCCGCTGCCAAACGCTACAACCCCCTGCTGGCAAAGTGTCACAGCTCTGCCATGGCCTCGCCATGGCCCCGCCATACCATAGACCTATGGTTGTAAATATCATGCGAGAGCTAAAAGAAGGTACAACACATGGATAAGAATGACTCTGGTCGCGTTTCTGGTAGCCCCCTGGCCAAGTCAGTGGCGCTGGTGCTGTTGGGGGCGGGCATCGCCACTGCTGGGGGCCAAGCTTTGAACGCCGTGATGCAGCCCTCGGCCAGTCGCCCGACAGCCACCGATGTCTTTTGGGACAACGGCTTTTGGGGTAACGGCGAAAACGAGACTCAAGAGAGCGCACCTCAGCCCGACGCCTTCCAGCGTGAAGAGAGCCCTGCCGGGCAAAACAACCGCGTGGCGATCGCCCCCTCGGTCAACGGCCCCAATGTGATCGCCGATATTGTCCGCCAGGTGGGGCCATCGGTGGTGCGCATCGATGCGGCCCGCACGGTGCAGACCAACCTGCCGCCCATGTTCCAAGACCCCAACTTTCGCCGATTTTTTGGCAACAACCTGCCCATACCCCAGGGTGAGCAGGTGCAGCGGGGAGTGGGCTCGGGCTTTATTAGCTCTGCCGATGGGCAGATCATTACTAACGCCCACGTGGTAGCCGGAGCCGATGAAGTGCAGGTGACGCTAAAAGATGGCCGCACCTTTACCGGGCAAGTCATGGGGGCCGACTCGGTCACCGACATTGCCGTGATCAAGATTGAGGCCAGCGACCTGCCCACGGTGTCAATCAGCGACTCTGACCAACTGCAGCCGGGAGAATGGGCGATCGCCATTGGCAACCCCCTCGGTCTCGACAGCACCGTCACCGCTGGCATCATCAGCGCTACGGGCCGCTCTAGCCGCGAGGTGGGGGTGCCCGACAAGCGGGTAGACTTCATTCAGACCGACGCGGCTATCAACCCCGGCAACTCTGGCGGCCCGCTGCTCAACCTCAACGGCGAAGTGATCGGCGTCAACACCGCCATTATTCAGGGCGCTCAGGGTCTGGGCTTTGCCATTCCCATCAACACCGTGGAGCGGATCAGCGCCCAGCTCATCCAAAATGGCCGGGTTGAGCACGCCTACCTGGGCATTCAAATGGTCAGCCTGTCGCCCCAGATGAAGGAGCAGATCAACAGCGATCCCAACAGCCCCTTTGAGGTCAATGAAGAGGAAGGGGTGCTGATTGCCACGGTAGTGCCCAACTCTCCTGCGGCCCAGAGCGGTCTGCGGGCGGGCGATGTGATTGTCGCCATTGAGGGCCAGCCGGTGAAGGACGGCGGATCTGTGCAGCAGGCGGTAGAGGGCTCTAGCGTGGGGCAAGACCTGTCGCTCACCCTGCGACGCAATGGCCGCGAGCAGACCCTGACGGTGCGCCCCGGCAACCTACCGGCCCAGTAGCGCATTCAGTTATGCATCTACCCAGCCTTCTCTTTAGGGGAAGGCCGATGCAGGGGGCGCGATCGCTAGATCGCGCCTTTTTTGTGGCTGGGTTCAGTCGGGGCTGCTCTGGGGCCGCAGCATTTCGATCTGGAGGGCGGGCATGAGGCGCTTGAGGTTTTTGAGCGATCGCGTCTGCCAGAGAATGGCCTCAGAGCCGCGAAAGCTGAGGCGAGTGGTACCGCGATCGCGCACTTTGACCACAAACATGGAGAGCATGCTGATGCCTGAGCTATTCAAAAACTCTAGCTGGTGTAAGTCGACGATACACACCTCGCCCTCGGCGGCGGCGAGCAGCAAATCCATAATTGGTTGGTAGGCCGCCATGCCGTCTAAGCGCAAAAAACCTTCCAGCACAATGGTGGATGCTTCAGCCTGGTGGTACACGCGGTAGTCTTCGGTTTCGATCATATTGACAGAAAGCATAGCGTCAGAATAGATCATCTCGACAGGGTTAGCCGGGGTGGAGGGTGGTTTAAAACTCCGCCTTTAGACTGAGGTAGGCCTGTACATCGACCTGAATCAGATCGCCATGGTCGGGGCTGGGCTTAAACCCCCAGCCAAACTCAACGCCGTAGTCACACATCATCGTCAAAAAGCCCACGTGTGACTCTCCTTGCCCCATAGCGGCCTGCTCTAGCTGGTGGGCAAAGACTGTATCAATATCGTCAGCGTTTAGAATATCTTGAATAAATCCTTTGAATTGCTCAGCGGGAACGGGTTCTACCAGGTTTAATGACTGAAAAACAATATAGTCTTCGTACAAAAATAGGGAAATGCTGATTGGATCCTGCGATCGCTCGGTGTGGTACTTGATCGCATTTTCTAGCAGCTCGTTGGCGATGTAGCTAATTGCCGCTCTCACGGTGTCGCGCTGCATGAGATCGTCGTGCAGCGGATCGTCTATGGTGCCCGATGCTTTAGCCCTGCCCGGAAAAAATGTAGCGAAGTAATCGCCTAAAAAATCTGCCGATAGCCCATAGTTGCGCCACCGCTGCTGACGGGCCGAAGCCGAAGGCGAAAAGCTGATGGTCAGGTATTCTTTGCTGTTTTCTGGAGAGTCGATAAACCGACCAAACTGATCTAGAGAAAGCGTAAGACTCATAGGTTGATTTCAATAAACTCAAATGACAGAGTCAGGAATCTCGTTGCCTGACAAACGTTGCCCACAGGCCCAAACCTTCTCTCAGAGGGCTACCGCTTATACGTAGGTTGTTTGACGGTGATTAAGCAGGCAGTTGAAATTAAATATAAGCTGCTCAGGTAGCCTGAGTGCCCTAGCTGTCAGCGCCCTTACGCATCATCTTACCCGACGGCGAAGACCACACCTTGAGCAAACTGGGTGAGGCCTAGACGGTTTTTGACCAGACTCGCGAGCGATCGCCCATGCTGAGGTGCGCCACACTTTTTGACTATCTCAAAGCGGGTGAGTCGGCTGACGATTTTATAGAGGGCTTTTGGACGGTAAAGCGATCGGCCCACTGCCCACCATTAACCCATTGAGTATCAACCAGGGCCTTCAACGAAAGAAGCGATCGCATACTGCCATGCGATCGCCCCTCAAACTGACTTGGTTTTGGGTGAAGTGACTAAGCAACTGACTGCTGAACAGCGGCAGACTGGCTAGACCGTCGCCGCTCAGGCCGCCGCTTGCCGCCCGCCATTTCATATTCAGAGCTATTGCGGCCATAGACTACGGCGACGGCATTCAGCATTCTTTCAGATTTTTCGGCCAGGGCTTTTTCGGCGTCTAGCATCTCGTTGTAGAGCTGATCGACGGTGGACAGAAGTTCGTTGTACTTTTTCTGGCGATCGCGCATATCGTCGATAGCTAACCAAAATGAAGAGAGGGTCATGCCGTTACCCATGTCGAGGTTGGGTTTGATAGACCCCATACCGGAAGCGCGACGCTCTGCTTTTTGTAGCGCGGTAGATGTACGTTTTGCACGAGCCATGATGGTACTCACTCCTTGGGAGTTTGAATAAGAGAACTGGAGGAGCTGACCGGGTGATCAACTTGAGTTCAGAGTTGACGCCTGGGTTTTAAAAAACTCCTGATGGGCTGAGGGGATATGGAAGCTTTATGCAGGGAGCGAGAACTCTTTAAATAGGGTGAAAAAAGTTCTGTAGTTTTACGCTTAATGTCTTGAAAAAGAAAAAATAGCCTCGCTTGTTTGGGCTATACGCTCTCATGCCTAGGTGTTAACGCGGATAAAGCACTGGCTCAGACCTACTGAGACCTCACTGACGGCTGAGTCAAACTGCTTTGCCCTTAAGCAAAACTCGTTAGTGACTACAGAGACCCCATTAGCTGCTAACGAGAACTAATTTATGCCTGAGCAGAGTTGGTTAGCCGTTACGGAGAACTCGTTAGCCGTTAATCAGTAGGCATTAATTTGGTTTGCCTATGTGTTAGGCCTTAAGGCATGGGCGATCGCTGGTAGGAGGGAGGCGATCGTGGCTGTGGTTCAGGGCTAAGTGCTTAGGTAGAGGGTTTAAGGCGAACGTGTTTCTAGTATTGTTGTGTGGTTGGCCCGGCTGTCTCGCCCAGACAGCCGGGCCTAATTTCTGCTCGCTACTCTTTTCGAGGTAAAAATTTCACCAGTGCTTTCATAACTTCGCCAGGTTGGAACTGAAACGGCCTATCGGCATTGGGTGCGCTCAGAAAGTCTGTCCACTCGAAGATTTCGGCAAAGCCGAGCTGGTGAAGGGCGACGACGATAGAGCTAACCGAGCGCTTACTGCCGATGACGAGGATTTTGACGGGTTCGCGATCGGGGTGGGGGTAGCTGTGGAGTTTGAGGGTGAGTTCGAGGTGGACTTGGCTCGGCTCGGCTGACTCTGCACCTATGACAGAGGCGGGGGTGACGATGCGGGCATTGTAGCGGGCGGCGGGGGTTGAATTTTGCCCTGAGCCTGTTGGAGGATGGTTTCGCATAGTATGTCAACAGAAACGATGACTGGCATCATAGTCAACAAATTAGTTGCCGTCAACAGATCAGTTGTTTACGTGCCTTGGCTGGTCTGACACCATGAAGGCATGGGAAAAGCAGGACAGGTGCTCAGGCAAGTGCTTGAGGAGTTTGAGGTGAGCCAATACAGCCTTGCGGCGGCTCTCGATATTGAACGCAACAGCGTGTACCGATGGGCAAATGAAAAGAGCGACCCATCAGGCGAAACGATTGTAGATATCGTCAGAGCCTTGAAAACGTTACAGCCTCTGGCAGCTAAAGCTTTTGTAGAACGCTATCTGGGCAACGAGGTCAAAGATATTTGAAGATTGTTTGTGTTCAGGGGTGTCTATGGGCCAAGAGGAATGGAAGCTTGAGAAGTATGTCACGGGTGGGGGTGATTGCCCGTTTGATGAATGGTTCAAGGGCCTTGATGCTCAAACGCGCGCACGGATCAGCGCTCGACTTAACCGCCTACGTTTGGGGAACTTCGGCGACTTTAAAGGCGTTGGAGCTGGGGTTTATGAGTTGCGCTTGTTCTTTGGCCCTGGGTATCGGATCTATTATGGATTGGCGGGTAAGCAGGTTGTGCTGTTGCTGACTGGGGGGACGAAAAAGCAGCAAGATAGAGATATCAGGGCGGCGCAACAATTCTGGGCTGAGTATCTTGATGAATAGGGGGAAGGCTAGCTATGCCCGTTAGAGACTATAAAAGTGACTTGTTGGTTCAGCTTGCAGACCCAGATTATGCAGCACTTTATTTGAAAGCGTCTTTAGAGGAAACGTTGCAAGATGGCGATACCGCAGCGTTTATGCTGGCGCTTAGAGATGTTGTTGAAGCAAGGCGCGGCACCGAGGCCAACTTAAATGAGACAGATGATTTGCAGCAAGTGCTAGATTTAGACAGGGAAGATGCCCCCACTCTAAGTACGTTGATCTCGGTGCTTAGCGCGGTTGGTTTAACACTTGAGTTTAAGGCGGCTTAGCCGTGTACTGAAAAGTGTCTACTATTATCCTAGCAACCGATGGTCGGAGGTATTAAGTATTTAGTTTCTAAAGTTAATTAAACTGCCAGATCCCAACTCACGCTATGGATATTTTTTTGATCATCAAAAGGCTTGTTTTCAGTATATTTATCTAAAGCTTTCCTTATTTCATTACCTAGAGCTAGTGCCATCAATGGAGGCACAGCATTACCAACTTGCCTGTACTGAGATGTTTGCTTTCCTTGAAAAATATACCAGTCCGGAAATGATTGAAGCCTTGCAGCTTCCCTAACCGTAATATGTCTTGGCATGTAAGGGTGTATATGAGGTCTGCCACCACCAGATTTTGAGCCAACTAAAACAGTTCCAGCAGGCTTTTTGGGGTCAATTCTATTTGTGTGATCAACAGAATCACGACCACCTTGAGGTACATTTTTGTACCTCTGGGTTACTCTTTCACCGTGCGAACGAATCTCATTATTTGGCAACCCTTTGATGTTTTCAAAGGCAAGCTTTGCTGGAAACCATGACGGAAGATCGGGATCAAGAAGACTGCTTTGATCGGAAGGATTTCTGTAAAGAGGACGAGGAAATTGGAAGTAATGTCTGTCACGAAAACCGACAACAAAAACGCGCTTTCGTATCTGAGGAGCCCCAAAGTCAGCAGCATTAAGAACCTGGTTGTAAATTTTATAACCAGTACTATTAAACTCTGCAAAAAGCCTATCCCAATCACTACCTCCATTGAGGTTCAGTATTCCAGGAACATTTTCAAATAAAAAAGCCCTAGGATTGAGTTCATTAACTAACCGAATAAAGTCAAAAGCAAGCCTTCCTCTAGAATCATCAAAGGATTTTCTTTGACCTAATATACTAAAAGACTGACATGGTGATCCTCCAGACAGAAGTTCAAAATTTGCACTTCCAATCTCAGAGACGATATCAGCACTACCTATCTTGGTTATATCCTTGGGGCATACTCTACATTCAGGAAAATTAGTAAGAATCGTTTCGCAATAAACTGCTTCGCAGTCACAGGCAAACCCGATATCAAAGCCGGCAGCCGTCAAGCCGAGATCAAGTCCACCACCACCTGTAAAAATAGATACCGACTTTTCAGTCGACCTTATTTTAGGAATTCTAAGCTTTGAGTCTAGTAGGGATAGATAATCATTCACTACAGTATCTCAATGATATACAATCAACATAAGAGTATATCATTGAAAAAGAGTTTCAGTTTAGTAGAGCTTGGAAAATAGTGTCCTATCTACCATTTCAGTCAGAATAATTAAACATAAAGACAAATTTATTTCTGGGAAAAACAAGCGTGGGCAAGTAAAACGGTTGATCATCCCAGTCCTTTCCTTCTTTTTCGCCTTTTTCATACCCAAGAATTAGGGTTGGAACATCGGGATAAGTTTTCTTTGCAGTTCTCATCCAAGAGCTTGTAAAGAATCCATCTTTGCCCCATGACTCCCTTCGAGTAAGTCCTAACCCATCACCCCCTCCTCGGCGCACATTTAAACGCCCAACAAGTATGCCTTCTCTTTGCATGGCTAGAAGAGCTTGCTTAACTCTTTTGTCTTCCCAAGCATAACCTTGAACTGGCCGTGAAGGCGTATGGCTTAGGAGTTCAATAAGAAATTCTATTTTGACTTCGTAGTAAGTCTTTTCGTCAGTGAAATCTGACAGCAATGAGTTCAATACTTTTGTATGTGCTTGTACTTCTCCTTTCTTATACATAGGATTACGAGGAAAAGTTGAAACACCTGGGGTAAATGCACTAATTTCAGTTGGGTCAAGAACATTTGCTCTTGTTGGCTTAAGAGCTTTACCAACCCATACAGGTTGAATTCTAAGATCACTAGGATTATCCCCAATGAGTTCTCTCATACCCTCATCGGATTCATGAATCGCTGAGAAATCATCGAATATATTTCGTGGAACAAATAGACGAGTTACGTCGAGGAGTTTTTTTCTGTAACCAAACATACGTGCATGCTGGTGGACCGTATCCATCATCTTCTGTTTTGCATCACGACCATAGTAAGTGATCATTAAACCTTCTATAGTTACTCCGCGCCCAAGACGATTTCCTCCAATTAAGATATTCATTCCTGGATTATAATCAGGTTGTTTGTTGGGGTTATCTGCATTTATTACCTTGGGTATTGCATTTCTAAGTTTATATTTTAGGTCATTAACTAAAGTATGAAATTCAAAAATATTATTATGAGCAGTCTTTTTGAGTTCTATATATGCCTCTTGAAGATACTCAATTGCTTTTGATTCATCCTCTTCGGTTCTGTTTTGTCTCAGAGACTGATCCAATGTAACGACGAAGTTTCTAATTATAGCCTCAATATTTGCGTGACTAATCCGCTTGTAGCAAATATGTACTAAGCAAGAGTAAATTTCTTCTGAATTGTCAGAGCGATTCATTTTATCCATTGCCCCAAGAAAGAAGCAGCATAACGCAAGCCTCAAGCCCTTTGGAATTCCCCAAGAGTCTGATGGATGAATCACTCCTCTTTTCAGAATGTTGAGCTCATTGGAATCGAACAAACAATGATATGGGCTATCATCGTCTAGAAAAAGATCTCCTCCCATATATCCCTTTCCAGGCTTTGATAAAATGCAAAAGGCAGGTTTGCAAGGATGATCTAAACTCTGCAAAAGAAGGCTTTGTGGAGTAGCTGTAATCTGTAAATAAATATGATTTGGAATTACTTTGCGTATTCTCCCGATCACATCAAATATTGAACTGTCAGGAACTCCTGCTTTTTTTGTTTGTTTGGCTTGATTGGTATTCAAGCTCGCATTATCTGCCTCATCATCAAAAATAAGACTTGGAACTTGCCTGGCCTCAGCCTCATCTAGAACTTCAAGCAACGACTCTAAATGTCGAATGTTCTTTGTCGACACTAAAACGACTCCGGTGTCCTTAATATAACTTTTCAAATCCTTCCCAAAGGATTTAGAATTCTTTTTCCATTGTTCCCAGTCAAATACAACTGGGCCACCATCTAGCTCATTTCTAAATCGACTTGCGGTTTGCTTTCCAAGCCATGTATTATCTGAAGTAAGTACGATAAAACATTTAAATTTATTGGCTGAAGCCATCGCCAGAGCAGCGATTGTAGTTACAGTTTTACCACTTTGAACCTTTCCATAAATTAATCCTGTGGTTTCATCTGGAATAATTGAATTATAAAGATTTTTAACTACTCCTGAGCCATCTATGCCAACGTCGCCTTCGCCAAATTTTTTTTCGTAAACATCCACACAATTGGCAACAATTTGCTGCGCAACGTTCTTAATGCTTTCTGCGGTTTCAGGGTTAAGTTTTCTTTCTATTTGACGCAAAAGTTTATCAATGCAATAGTCCTCTGTCAAAACTTTCTTCATGTTAAAATCCCTTGTGTAACTTCAAATTAACTTGCTTGATATATCTAAAGTAAGACTTGTAAAAATTTACCCTAATTATGCTGAAGTTTTAGGCAGCATTTTAAGTTTTTCCCGACTCTTTATCCGGTTCTTTAAACAATTTCTGAGTAGATGAGCTTAATCAACATAACCTTAGACCCCGGAAGCTTACTATACTGATTGCTTAGGTCTGCCTAATTGACATAAGAAAGTGTTTCCATATTCACCTCAGCATATCTCTAGCTGGATTTCGAGCTAGGCTCATCTCAGGATCTGAAGCTTGCCCACAGACAAAACTCTACTTCTAGACTTGGATTTGGTTTAAAGATTAGCCAAAAACTCTTGAAAACCTTCGCAGGTGCAGTTCAAACTGTCTTAATACAAGCGTACCATAGCATTTTCGGAATGGCACGCAAAAAAATGTTGGTTTCTAGCCTGCAGATGATGTGAGCAGTTGGCGCACTACCAATGCTCTAGGCATAGGCTCCTGCAATCAGATTCTCTAGCGAGATCGCACCATCCATCTCTGTCTGGTTAATGTTGTAGCCCCTCTCCTCCAGCGATCGCAGCAACACCCCTAGATTGTGAATAAATGGATAAATCTCTCCAATAGCTGCGATCCAAGCCTTGAAACATTTCTCTGTAGCCTGCTGCACATGAAAACCAAAAATTTCATCGGCAAACACACTTGTATCCCGCATTCCTTCAAGGGCGCGTAGATCCCTCAATGCCGCTTTCAGCAATATCTTGGCTTGATCCACATCGTTCATAGATCGCCCTCCCCTCCTGCAAAGCCCTAGTTGTGATGTGGTTGCGGCTGCCCTTCCAATCCTCTACCTCCTGCTGGCTGTAGAGCAAAATATCCGTCGGTATACCAAACTTGCCTACCGCTTTTGAAATGCGGGTTATTTCCCTAAGTCGGCTGCGGTGTGCTCCAAACCCTTCTGCCGTCACCACCAGCAAATCCACATCCGAGTGCGGTCCTGCATTGCCTCGCGCCTGCGAGCCAAACAGCACAATCTGGTCTGGGGCCACTGCTTGCACAATGGCCTCCGTCATTTGCTCCAGCAACTGCGGTGTTAGAGTTGGAATCGCAACCACACCTAACCTCTCAGCGATGGGTTTTCCCTATTCTACCGTCACGCTTTTGGCCAGGTTACGAGGCTGGTCAACATCCAACCCGCGCCGCGCCGCGATGTGGTAGGCCAGCAGTTGCAGCGGTATCACCGCCACAATCGGCGACAGCAGCTCATCCACCACGGGCACCGGTAGCAGGCGATCAAAGGTTTCCTGGGCATCGGTGTCATTCATCGGCACCACGCCGATCAGCTGGGCGTCGCGGGCCTTGGCCTCCTGGGCGTTAGAGAGCACCTTGTCGTAGACGCTGCCGGGCATGGCGATCGCCACTACCGGCACCTTGGCATCGAGCAATGCGATCGGCCCGTGCTTCATTTCGCCCGCTGGGTAGCCCTCAGCGTGAATGTAGCTAATTTCCTTCAGCTTCAGCGCCCCTTCGAGGGCGATGGGGAAGTTGATGCCCCGACCCAAAAAGATAAAGTCTTGGGTCTCGTTAAACTCGTGGGCCAGCTCTTCGATATAGCGCTCCTGGCTTTCGAGCACCTGCTCGATGTAGGCGGGCAGCTGGTGCAGACCGTTCAGGATCGCTTCGATGCGATCGCCCGTCAGCGTTTTGCGACGATAGGCCAGATCGATCGCCAAAAAGTAAAAGGCCATCACCTGGGCGGTGAAGGTTTTGGTCGCCGCCACGCCAATCTCAATGCCCGCGTGGGTGTCGATGATGTGGGGCACCAGCCGCGACAGCGAGCTTTCAGCTCGGTTGGTGATGCCCACCATGCGGGGGGCAAAGCGGGG
Organism: Pseudanabaena sp. PCC 9330; assembly: GCF_055795045.1. Lineage (NCBI taxonomy): Bacteria > Bacillati > Cyanobacteriota > Cyanophyceae > Pseudanabaenales > Pseudanabaenaceae > Pseudanabaena > Pseudanabaena sp. PCC 9330. The sequence goes on from NZ_JAYFES010000117.1 coordinate 188,523, forward strand.
GTCGGGGTGGGTGGCCCGCCGCTCTTGCTCCATCTCCAGGGCGGCCAGGGTGTCGGCGGTCTCGCCCGACTGGGTAACGCCAATGGTCAGGGTGTTAGGAATCAGCGGCGTCGGCGCGTAGCGAAACTCCGAGGCGTACTGCACCATCACCGGCAGATTGGCCAATTCTTCGATCAGGTACTTGCCGACCAGAGCGGCGTGCCAGCTGGTGCCGCAGGCCACAATTTGCAAGTGCTCTAGACCGTCGAGCAGAGCGTCGGGCAGGCCCAGGGCAATGGGTGACAGGGGGGTACTGGTGCTGTCCGCCGTCCAGGCGCTGTTGATGTAGGTTTCGAGGGCGGTGCGCACCACGCCAGGCTGCTCGTAGATCTCCTTGAGCATGAAGTGCTTAAAGCCCTGCTTCTCCACCATGATCGGGTTCCAGTTCAGGGTGATGGGGTGCTTGCGCTGGCGATCGCCCGCAAAGTTGTACACCTCTACCCCCAACGGCGTCAGGCTGGCCAGTTCGCCATTTTCCATCGGCAGCACAGCGCGGGTGTAGGGCACGATCGCCGGGGTGTCGCTGGCGCAAAAAAACTCGCCCTGGCCAAAGCCAATCACCAGGGGGGCCTGCTGGCGCACCACCACCAGCTCGTCGGGGAAGTCGGCGGAAATAACCGCCAGGGCAAAGGCCCCGTTTAATTGCTGGCAGGCGCGGCGGGTGGCTTCGAGTAGCAATGATTTGCCCTGGGTGTCGTCGGGGCTGAGCTGGCTCAGGTGCGACTCGATCAAGTGGGGCACCACCTCGGTATCGGTGTCGGAGACAAACTGGTGGCCCTGGGCCTTGAGGGTTTCGCGCAGCTCGCGATAGTTTTCGACGATGCCGTTTTGCACCACGGCCAGGCGGCCCGAGCCATCGCGGTGGGGGTGGGCGTTGTACTCTTCCGGCTTGCCGTGGGTGGCCCAGCGGGTGTGGCCAATGCCGAGGCGAGCGGGGTTTTCTTCGCCGTCGAGCTTGTCTTGCAGGTTTTGCAGCTTGCCCTTGGCGCGCACGCAGTGCAGCTCGCCTTCGAGCACGGTGGCGAGGCCAGCAGAGTCGTAGCCGCGATATTCGAGCTTACGCAGGCCATCCATTAAGATGTCGGCGGCGGGCCGGGTGCCAATGTATCCCACAATGCCACACATACGCTGTCTCCTTGGCTGATCGCCGGGGGTGCAAGTGCTCGTGTCAAACTGACTCTCTAGGATACACGCTGCTAGAGGGCTTAGGGGTGTCAACAGTACGAACCTTAAACCCCGGCGATCGCCTAGACAGACGCACCCACCCAGCTAGCCAAAGGGCTGCAAAATTGATCCAGCGTGAGGCGATGAATGCCGCTGTCGGGGGTTGCCAGGGCGCGATCGCCCGCCGTGTTGTAGCCCCAGTCGGCCAAAAACAGAGCCACATTCCCCAGGTCGGGCTGCTTTTGCACCGCTTGCAGGGCCTTGACCCGGTCTTCGACAAACCACAGGGTGGCAGCGGGCTGGGCTGCCTGAATCTGGCGCAGGGTCTCGTACTTGGGCTGTTTGACCTCTTTGCCGAGAATGCGGTCGCCCGCCAGGTCTAGCCCCGCCTGAGCCAGCAATTGCTGAATGAAGCGCCCCTCTTTGGTCGAAACAATCACCAGCTCGACCCCGTCGGCCACAGCCTGGCGCAGGCGATCGAGCACGCCGGGGTAAAACCGCTGGTAGCTCAGCCAGTCGGTAATGTCGGCTTGAATCCAGCGATCGCGCACCCGATCGACCGCCTGGCCCAGGGTGGCCGTCTCTACCCCCGCCTGGGCCAGCAGCTGAGGAATTAAATCGGGCCAGTGGGCCAAAATTTCGCGATCGGCCACCCCCGATCGCAGGGCGTAGAGCACCAGAGGCATTTCCCAGCCGGTCTCGACCACGGGCCGCAGGGGGTAAAAGCGATCGGCTAGATCCTCCGGGGGCGACTCAGCCCCCGGTTCAAAGACCTCGCTGTAGACCCGCCACGCCGTTTGAAAATACTCCCGCAGGCCGTCGCAGACCACGCCGTCAAAGTCGAGGGCCAAAATATCGGGATTAGCCACAGAAAAGCTCCTCTAGGTCAACCTTAATCCGACAAAAACAATGCTGGGTAACAGTCTAAGCGTCCTAGAACAGACCTTTGCCCCAGGCCGCTCTGGTCTAACGCTCAAACTCCGACCCCTTACTCAGCGGCGGGCAGCTGACTCAGATACCCCTGGGCCTTGGCCGCCCAGGCGGGGTTGCCCAGGGTGATGTAGAGGTTTTTGGCGTATTCCAACACCGTGCGGGCTTCGTCGAGGCGGTTGAGCTTGATGAAGGCCAGCCCGGCGCTGTAGTAGGCGTCGGCATAGCCCCCGTTGATCTGGGTGGCCATGCGAAACGAGTCGAGGGCCGCTTCGGTTTGGCCTTGGTTAAACCGGGCTATACCCAAGTTGTAGTGGGCCTGGGCATAGCGGGGGTTGATCGCCAGAGCCTGCTGCAAGACGGCTTCAGCCTCGGCATTGCGATCGGTTTGCAGGTAGATAATGCCCCGCTGGAGGTAAGACTCTGTTGCTGAGCTGTACTGGCCCGCCCGCTCAAAGGCAGCTAGCGCCTCGGGGTAGCGGCGCTGCGACTGGTAGACCAGCCCCAGGTTGTAGTGAGCATTGCCGAGATCGGGCTGAATGGCGATCGCCCGTTGGAGGTAGGCCTCGGCCTGGTCTAGATTATTGCCCTCTACCAGGGCACCGCCCAGATTGGCGTAGGCCAGGGCAAACTCAGGGTCAGCTCGAATCGCCTGCCAAAAGGCCGACGCTGCCTCCTGAATCTGACCCTGTTGACGCAGGGCCAGGCCCACGTTGTAGTGGGCTGCCGCCATGGTGGGGTCGAGGGCGACCGCCTGTTGAAACTGGGCCAGCGCCTCGGCAACCTGCCCCTGCTCAATCAGCACTAGCCCCTGGTTGAGGGCCGCCTCTGCGGTAGTCGATGGGGCCGTCTGCCCCTGGGCTGGGGGCAGCCCTCCAAGGGTCGGCAGGGCGATCGCAGCGGCGACCACCCAGCCCAGCCCGTGGCTTCCCCATCCCTGGCCTAAACGACGTGCCTTATTCCTAGTCATAGCTTGCCACCGTCGGCCTTTGCCCCATAGAACGCCCTAACGATATAGACAAGCGATGCTTTTTTCAAGAGCCTGGCCTGTTCTGGCAGGGCAGCTAGCTAGCCCAAAAACCAGCCCAGAAAATAGCGAACTGCAATCACATTTTTCCAGAATTGTCCTTTGCCTATGTGAAGTATCTGTCAACCTCTAGAAGCGCTCCCGCCCCTGGCGGAGGTTGTCGCTCAAGCAGCGGGCGATCGCTCCCCAGATTCCCCAGCCTGGGTACCCCAGCGATCGGCCCACCAGAGATAGTCAACCGAGCGCAACCGGTCTAGACCAGTTTATAAACTGACCTGCCCCTGCGGAGAACCCCCCAGATCGGGTGAGGTTCTCTCTATCAAAATCAAGTTTCACATTTCTTTCCCTGTGTTCCCGGATGACTCACCTAACTCTGTTGTGTTGCAAAACCAGGAAGCCCCATGGTCGCTATGAGTTCATCCACTCTTCTTTCTCAAGCTGTCTCAGCTCACCCCAAGACCGTTGATTTGCCCCTGCTCAACGCGGTACTCGAAGGGTTTGTTGACGGTATTTTGGTGCTAACTGAGGACGGCACCTGTGTCCATAGCAATCGCGAAGGTCAGAGCCTCTGCCGCGAGCTAGCCAAAGCTGAGCGCCCCGCAGCTGGGGGCACCGGGCTCAACCTTCCCGACTGCCTCAAAACCATGTGCAGCTATCTGCTCGACAGCCGCACGGTCTACGGTGAAATGCCAGTAGTGCTCACCGAAGAATTTGTCTCGCTAGCAGGCAACAAAATTCGGGCCCGCATTCAGTGGCTCGACCTGCCGGGGGCTCCTGACCCCTGCCTGCTGATCTCCCTGGAGAATAAAACCCGATCGGCCTACGCTTCGGCGCAGCTAGAGGCGATTCAGTACAACCTCACCCCTCGCGAGCGGGCCGTGTGGATACTGCGCCGGGCCAACCGCAGCTACGACGAGATCGCCCAAGAGCTCTACATCACCGTCAACACGGTGAAGCGCCATCTCAAGAGCATCTACGCCAAGCGCAAAGAGGTCACCGAAGCGATGGCCAACTAGTAGCGGCTCAGGCGGTCGGTCGAGCGCGATCGCCCGCCGGATTGAGGTGTAAGGTACAAGGTAGAGCGCTGAGCCATCGTCGGCGCTCAACGAGATGACTATATTAAGGAACGTTCTCACCCGAACGGTCTCACCCAAGGGGCGATCGCGATGGCAGACCCCAGCCCTAGCTGTGCCTGACGCCCCGCCCCCTACCCCCCACCCCCCTGCCTATGCTGCCCAAGGATGACCTGCTCAAAGCGACCGAACACCGCGATTGCCTAGCCCGCATTCTCGACCAGGCTGACCAGGCCCTTAAAACCTGGGATGTCGTCGTCACCGACTTTTTGTCGCCCCCCGAGCAGGCTGAGGCCCAGGCCCTTATTCAACGGCTGACCGAGGTGCAATGCCTGGCCTGGGGCGGCTACCCCCAAGCCGAGCGCCAGCGTCTGGCCCTGGCCCGAGCCGATCTGCCCCTCGACCAGAGCCAGATTCCGCTGGTGCTGTTGACGGTGGCGGGCAATTTTATGTTTGACCCCGCCAACCACCGCGATTTTTTGGGGGCGGTCTTGGGCACCGGGCTAGACCGAGGCAAGATCGGCGACATTGTGGTGCTGGGTGAGCGCGGTGCTCAGGTGATTGTGGTGCCAGAGCTGGCGGAGTTTCTCTGCCAGGGGCTGACTCAGGTGCGATCGGTGCCAGTCAAAACCCAGCCCCTCGATTGGGATCAGCTGCGGGTACGGCCCCCGGCCAAAAAAGAGCTGACCACCGTAGAAGCATCCCTGCGCCTAGATGCGGTGGCCTCGGCAGGCTTTGGCATGTCGCGCAGCAAAATGGCCGACCTGATCGGCAGCGGCGACGTGCGCGTCAACTGGAAACCGGTGACCCAGCCCAGCCACGCCCTGGCCTCGGGAGACCTCGTCGCCATTCGCGGCAAGGGCCGCCTAGAGATTGGCGAGATCGCGGTGACCAAAAAAGAACGCTACCGAGTCGCGCTCACTCGCTACAGTTAATGGCTACAAGGCCGTAAGTCCACGGGGACAGATGACGATGGCGCGCTTCAGTGATAGCCTGCGAAAGGCCTATACCCAATTCTGTCTACATACCCCTGGTTCCCAGGGGCATTGCAGTGCAATGCTCCCCACCTGGTATCGGTTTCGAATCGGGGTTTTGGGAGTCGGATTGGGTCTGACCCCCATTGATTTAATTGATCGCTATGAATCCTTTGCTTGAGCGCATCCAGACCAGTCTGCTTGATTTGGTCGGGCAGTTTATTCAGCTCTTACCGGGAATAGTGATCGGTCTGCTGGTGGTGCTGCTGACGGGTTACGCCGCTAAACTGTCTCAGCGGGTGGTGCGTAACATGACTCAGCGGCTGGTGCCAAGCCGATCGCTGCAATCACTAGCCATACAAGTCGCCCGCATCGGCACCTGGACGATCGGGATCGTCATTGCGGCGGTGGTGGTGTTTCCTGACCTGCGATTGGGTGACATTATCGGCCTGCTGGGGCTAGGTTCGGTGGCAATCGGCTTTGCCTTTCAAGACATTTTTAAGAACTTTTTGGCGGGCATTTTGCTGCTGGTGGAAGAGCCCTTTCGCCTGGGCGACCAGGTGGTGATGGGCGACTACGAAGGCACGGTGGAGGCGATTAAAATTCGCTCGACCCAGCTGCGTACCTACACCGGGGAGCTGGTGGAAATTCCCAATGCGATCGTATTTACCAACCCGGTGCGGGTGCTGACCGCCTTTCGCAGTCGCCGCACCGACTTGGATATTGGCGTCGATTACACGACGCCATTGCCCCTGGCCAAGCAGGCCTTTCTAGAGGTGGTCAACCGCGCCGATGGGGTGCTCAGCGACCCGCCCCCCGAAGTCGATGTGGTGGGCTTTGGGGATAGCTCAATTGACTTGAAAGTGCGCTACTGGACGACACCCCAAATGGCGGAGGTGCGACGCATTCAAACCCAGGTGGCTATGGCGCTCAAGGCTGCCTGTGATGAGGCAGGTATCACCATTCCCTACCCCATTCGCACGGTGCACATCTTTGACCAAACTCAGTTTGACGAAAGTCAGCGCTTGACCACCAACGCCCATTAATGAACTGGATTACCAATTTGAGCTGCATCGGATTCGGTATTGAGCCCCGACGGGGGTTCCGGTGATGACGCGGGTGTAGCGTGCTACGTCCCGACGGAGTTCCTGATTGTGAATTGGGGTTTACTCAATCGGATTTCGTCAGTAACCTTATTGCCAGTTGTCTAGGTCTTGCCCCCAGTTTTGGGTGAGCTGAAGCCACTGGTCGCGGCGGCGCTCGACATCGGCGGCAATCCAGATCAGGGCGATGCCGACGACGATGCCCACCATCCACTTGATAAAGGGGAAGGCGGCGTTGAGCAGCACCAGCTGGTTGAGGGCGTTGAGCACAAACACCACGGTGCCCACGTAGAGCGGGGCGCGCAGGCGCAGCAGCAGACCGGTGGCGATCGCCCCCAGAGCCATTGCCCCCACCGGCAGCCCGGCCCAGCGATCGCTCAGTAGTGCGGTGAGCAAAATTAGCCCTAGGGCAATCACCCGCAGCCAGTGGCGCTGTTTTCGGCCCTCGGGGCACTTCAGCGCTGGGTCAACCTGGGCGATGTAGAGCAGGGCCAGGCCGAGGGGCAGCACCCAGGCAAGGCTGTCGTCGATAGATCGCTGGTCTAGCCAGACCCAGATGGCGGTAACCGAGCAGAACACCGACAGGTACGACACGCGCACATTGCCGCTGTGCCAAGCCAGCCAGCCGTAGAACCCGGCCAGCACCCCCAGGGTGGGAATGTGGCCAAACCCGCCCGTAACCAGGGCGATCGCCAGGGGAACGCCCACCGCCATCACCCGCCAGGGGCGCTGGGGCCAGCCCCAGGTGGCCCAGGGCACCCAGTACACCGGCACCGCCACGGCGCAGGCCACCACGCCCCACCAGCTATCAAGCACTGCCAGGGCCGGAAACAGCGATCGCCCCAGGGCAAACCAGCCCATTAGCTCCCCCAGCCCGGCGTAGACCCAGGCATGCCGAACGGTCTGGGGGTCTCCTACCCGGCCCTGGGCCAGGGCATAGAGCAAAAATGCAGCGGCGATGCCCAGACCCAGCCCGCCCAGGGTGGCCTGGCCAAAGCCCAGCCCCAGACCACCCCCCAGCAGCAGCAGGCTACCGATAAACCACTGTAGGTGGGCTGCCCAGATCAATTCCCCCTGGGGTAGACCGATGGCGCGGTCAAGGTGAACGGCCACTAGGCGGTAGACCACCATGATCAGCGCTGCCACCCCTGCCAGCACCAGCAGGGCATCGGCGGCGGCCCCTCCGGCCCCCCGCAACATTTGGTAGATCACCAGCTCGTACCAGCCGATGGATAGGCCAGCTAGGGCCAGCCACCGCAGCGCCGGGGTCTGGTTGCGCCGACCGATCTCAAGCACCAGTAGGGAGGCGACTACCACCAGTCCACCTGTCCAGGCCGTGGCGGTGTTGACCCGCAGGAGCAGGGCCAGGGCCGCGTAGGCCAGGGTGAGCTTCTGGAGGGCGGCAGCTAATACAGGGTGCGATTCGCGAAGCGATCCCTGGCGATTTCGCCCCAATTTGGCCGAAATCGCCAGGGCGATCGCCCCCAGCCCCAGGGTGGGCACCGCCAGGGCCACAGTAGAAAAGTAGCGCTGCACCATGAGCGCCGCAACCAGCAGCTCTAGGCTCCAGCCGCCAAGATACAGCCCTGGGGGACGCAGAACGCCCCAGTAGCGTAGCCCTAAAGCCAGCAGCAGCCCACCTAGAACCACCATGGTCAAGCCCGTGGGCGATCGCCAGCCCAGGTAGTAGAAGCCGGTAAAGGTGGTGCTCAACAGCAGCAAGCCCACGGTGAGAATGTGCCCCCAGCGATCGCAGGCCACACCGTAGAGCGACTTCAAGGGGGGCATTGCCACGCTGGGGGAGGTCTCGGAACCAGTCCCCAGCCACCGCCACAGACTCCACAGCCCTGCTATCAGCCCCACGGTGACCAGCCCCCAGCCAGTGGCCTGACGCGGTGCTGTGGGTAGCCAGTCCGCCAGGCTGCTGTAGACCCAGCCCAGGGCAAAGCCCACCGCCAAAAACGCCACCCCTGGCCGCCGGTAAACCCTGCTGTTGACCCTAGTCAGCACCGTGGCCGTCCCCAACCCCACCAGCCTAGTCCAGGGGAGACCCAAGGTCAGGGGCAGGGCAATGCCCGTGGTCAGCACGCTGGCACGGTGGCGACCGATCAGCGCCAGCACCAGCGGTATCACCAGCCCCACCCAGCTCAGCCCGGTGCGATAGCCGCTATTCACCAGGTGGCCCCAGAGCAGAGCGTAGGTCAGCGCCGACAGCCCCACGCCGTAGAGCCAGGCGCTCGTACCCCACAGACCGGGCAGAGCTTTGCTGATCCCCAGGGCGATCGCCGCCAGCGAGAGCATGACCACCACCCAGCGATCGAGCCCCAGCCCCGGCCATTGCTGGTCAATGGCGGCTAGGGTTGCCCCCAGGGCCAGACCGTAGGTGAGCACAATCCGCCAGCGGGCCAGGGGACGGCGCAGGGTCACCACCAGCGAGGCGATCGCCGAGGCGATCAAATTCACCACTAGCACCGGGCCGCTGGCCAAGCTAATAGCCGTCAACATGCCGTTGCTGCCCAGGGCCATGCCGTCGCTAAAGCCGCTCAGCTTGGCGTTGCCCCGCTGCCGATACCCGTCGCCCAGGGCAATCAAGGCCACCACGTAGGGAAACAGCGAGATCCCCAGCAGGGGCCACTGGCCAAACTCCAGACCATCCCAGCCGGTGAAGGGGCTGAGGAGAAACTGTCTGAAATCTCTGGGCAACACCTCCCAGCCGACAAAGGCCAGCTGGATGGCGATACCGTAGCCGATCAGCAGATCGCGCCGCTTACCCAGCCTGCCCAGCGCCTGCCCCCGCAGCACCAGGCCCAAAACGCTGACCCCAAACGCCTGCAAGAGCCAGTCTGAGATCGCCAGCAGCCAGCCCCACAGCAGCAGCGATCGCCCCACGGCAATGCCCCACCGAAAGGGGCGACCCGCAGCCGGTTCTCCATTGGGGCTGAGATCTCCGTTCGAGGCGGGTTCATTCGAGGCAGGCATGGGCTCTCGCCTGGGTACCAGCCGCCGCTGGCCCAGCCACACCAGGGTAGCCCCGTAGAGGCCAAAGGCCAGGCCAAACTGGCCCGCTGGGTTGCCCGTGGTCAGACCGCGCACCAGCAACAGCCCCAGGGCAGCGGTGATCACCACCGTGGGCCAGCGCAGCCCCGGCGTTATGGGTCGCTGGCGCTGGTCGTAGACCGTGGCAGCGGCGGTGCCCACCACCCCGGCATAGACCGCCAGCAGGGGCACTGGCCCCCATTCGCCACCCCCGCCCCAACCGGTGTGCAGGTAGGCCAGGCCAAGGGTGTTGATCTGCTCCAGCACTGAGCTATTTTGTTGGCGAAGTATCTGTAGGGCCGCGAGAGTGAGGAGTATGGCAGCAATTGCCCCCACTAGCACCCCCGCCCCACCCCAGACCCCCAGCCCATCCAGTGCCCAAAAATTTAAGGGCACCAGCAGCAGCGTGATCATCTGTAGGGTTTTGGCTGTTAGCTGCAAGTTGGGGCGGTGCCGACACCACCGCCCCGCCGCCCAAAACACCAGAGTGTAGGCCAGCAGCACCAGGTACTGCCCCGCCCCACTAAAGTTGGCCCACTGGGTCGCCGCCAGCACCGCTGACGACAGCACTACCAAAAATACGCCCAAGCCCAGCAGCCAGACGACACTGAGTTCGCCCAGCAGGCGGTTGAGCCAGTGGGTGGTGGTGGGACGAGGTTGGGGACGGGGGGGGCGAGGCTGGGCGAGGGTGGGGGTCGTTTTGACTCGGCGGGGCGGCAGGGTAGCGGGGGTAAAGTCGGTGATAGGCGGGTTTTCCCCTGGGGTCGCATCCTGAGTGGGCACCGCTTCGCTGGGGGGGGCTTCCGGTTCTACGAAGGGGTTGGTTTCGTTATTTGGGAGCGGTTCTAATGCAGGAGCGACCTCGGGCGGCAGCTCGCAGCTGAGCTGGGTCTGGCCAATGTCGCGCACCTGCCGATCTGAAATCAGCCCCAGCCGCAGCCAGTTGTCTAACCCCGCCAGCAGCTCCGGCTGGTCGGGCGACAGGTCTAGCTGTAATCGAATGGTGGGGTCTCGATCGTCAGCCATGGTCTGCCCCAGAACGGTTTCCAAATTATGGACGCTGACAGGCAGAGCTATCTACCAAGGATTCTTAATCTCAGGGCAGCTCCACGGAGGTGGGTTTGGCGATGTGGGGCAGACCCCAGCCCAGCTTCTCGCGCAGCACCGTGAAGAACTCCGGCGGCTTCAGGCGAATAAATTTGGCCGGGTAGGGGGCGCGGCAGGCTGTTACCTCGTCCTTCGTCATCACGTAGCAGCCAGCATTGCCATCGACGATCAGCACTAGGGGGTCGGGGTTGGCCGAGCGAATCGCCACCTGTTCGCGATCGGGGAACACCAGCCCCCGCGAGGCCAAAGAGTGCGGACAGATAGGAATTAGCTGGGTGACCGAAACTCCTGGCACAATCACTGGCCCCCCTGCTGACAGCGAGTAGGCCGTCGAACCCGTGGGGGTAGAGATGATAATGCCGTCGGCAGCAATATCGACCGGGGAATGGTAGCCGATCGCCACTTCAAAATGGCACATGCTGGTCAGTGGTTCGCGGTGCAGCACCATCTCGTTGAGGCACAGCGCCTCCCACACTAGGTCAGTTCCGTGGAAGAGTTTTACCGCTAGCATGCCCCGCTCTTCGACTTCGTAGTCGCCCGCCAGCACCTGGTCGATGGCCTGGGGCAGCTGGTTGAGGTAGGTTTCGGTGAGAAACCCCATGTGGCCTGTGTTCACCGTCAGCAGCGGCACGCCGATGGGGGCCAGCTGGCGAAAGGCAGACAGCACCGTGCCATCGCCCCCCAGCACCACGGCGAAGCTCATGTCGGCGTCAAAATGGGGCGGCACCAGGCTGTCGAAGGGGGTATGGCAGACAGGGCGATCGGGCTGAGAATAGCCGAGAATGCCGCCCATGCCCGTGGCCAGGATGACCTCACAGCCACGGCGAGCCAGCTTTTCCTCCCATTCGAGAGCGGCCTGGCACGCCGCAGGCTTAACGTCGTTGTAGATAATGCCAACCTTGGGCACAGGCAGGGTCCAACCTTAACAATTGGTGAAAACGGGTAAACAAAATGCGTCCTGCACCCGCTAAGATGCCGAACACACTGGAGGGAATCACAGTTTAGCTTCTCCCTAGGCTACCGTTTTTTCGTCTAGGGTAGAACAGCCCTGGGTCGAATTGCCCCATCGATCGCAGATAGCTCTCCTGGGGTAGACCACAGCCTACGCTACGGTTATCGTACCTGTGGGAGGGAGTGATTTCTCTGAATGATGGCCGATTGTTCGCGTTTAGTTTAGATAGTGCTTTGTGTTTACTGCCGTGACCCGTCGCCCCTCTGAAACCACTGCCTACGTTCGTATTACCCACCAGTCGTGGAGCCAGGGCCGCATTGAAGGTGAAGTGCGGGCCAGCACCTACGAATGGCAGTTTCAGTGGCGCTTTCGCCAGGGCCAGCTGCGGGTAGAGCCATCCCTGGGGCGGGCGCTGATCTGTGAGCCGTTGAGCCGCTTTTTAGAACGGTGCGATTACCAGCTGGAACCCGGTGGCGATTACTCGTTTACCATCCGGGCGAAGCTGTAGGGGATGGGGACTTGGAAGAGTCGGGACAGCACCATAGTCTTTGCTTATGGTGGGGTGCGGGCTTTTGAGACAGTTGAAGGGTCACCCTGGGAGATAATAATGAAGTCGCGGCAGGCTGGATATAAGCCAGAGCCAAGTCCAGACGTAGCGTTTTGCCTAAAGGAAAAACGCTCGATCTCGGACTGTACTTGGCTTTGAACTGTACTGGGTACAGCTGATTCGCGCGGTGTTTTTTCCCTTTAACCAACGGCATGGCTTACTACATCTCGCCCCGGTTCCTCGACAAACTGGCGGTACACATCACCAAAAACTACCTGAAGCTGCCGGAGGTGAAGATTCCTCTGCTGCTGGGGGTGCATGGCCGCAAGGGGGAGGGCAAAACCTTTCAGTGCGACCTGGTGTATGACCGCATGGGGGTCGAGGTGGTGAGCATCTCTGGCGGTGAGCTAGAGAGCCCCGACGCGGGCGACCCGGCGCGGCTGATTCGCCTGCGCTACCGGGAGGCGGCGGAGCTGGTGCGGGTGCGAGGCAAAATGGCGGTGCTGATGATCAACGACATTGATGCCGGTGCGGGCCGGTTTGACGCGCTGACCCAGTACACCGTCAATACCCAGCTGGTGAACAACACCCTGATGAACATTGCCGACAACCCCACCAATGTTCAGCTCCCCGGCAGCTACGACGAAAACGAAATTCAGCGGGTGCCGATCATTGTGACCGGCAACGATCTCTCGACCCTCTACGCGCCGCTGATTCGCGATGGGCGCATGGAGAAGTTTTATTGGGAGCCTGACCGCAGCGATCGCATTGGCATTGTCGGCGGCATCTTTGCCCCCGATGGCCTGTCTCCTCAGGATGTGACGATGCTAGTCGATACCTTCCCCACCCAGGCGATCGACTTTTTTGGGGCGGTGCGGGCTCAGATCTACAACGAACAAATTCGCGCCTTTATCGACGACGTGGGTTTAGAGAATGTCTCCCGCAGCGTGGTCAACACCACCACGCCGCCGACCTTTCGTCGGCCCGACTTTAGCCTGTCGCACCTGATCGAAGTGGGCGATCGCCTAGTACGCGAGCAACATCGAGTCGATCACAACCGTCTGGCCAACGAATACAACCGCGTCCTCCAGCAGAATCCCCCAACCGTCAACGGCGCTGAGGCAGCCCCCATCTACCGCAGCCCCCAGCCTCCCGCCAACGGCACCGCCTCTTCTGCCGCCCCCCCGCAGGAGTCAGACGCCTCCACCTACCCCCTGCCCACCGACGACAATCCAAACTCCACAACCCAAAATTCCTCCCTCTCCTCCGAACTCCACGACCAAATCAGCACCCTCCTCGCCCAGGGCTATCGCCTTGCCGTTGAACACGTCGATCAGCGCCGCTTTCGCACCAATGCCTGGCAGAGCGGGCCAGCGCTGCCCACCGAAACTGCCGCCGTGGCTGCGGCGCTGGAGCGCTGCCTGGGCGACCATAGCGAAGACTATGTACGGCTGCTGGGCATTGACCCGAAGACCAAGCAGCGGGTGATGGAGCAGGTGATTCATCGGCCTGGCGGGTGATGGGGGGATGGAGCGACCACCCAGAGCCGGGTAGGTTTTGGGGTCAGTATCAATGGCTGGCGAGATTCTAGAGCGGCATCGGTTTGCCCCAGCCGCCAGAGTACCCCGGCGCAGTTGACCCATAGGGCGGCGGCGGGTTTGGTATGCGACCAGGGTCTCGCCGTAGCGTTCCACACCGCCTCCCACACAAAGGCGATCGCGGTGTTGCCCCAGCCGCCTAGTCTGGTTAAGGTGGCTGGGTTATTTTTCAAGGCCGATCGCCTAGCTGACCGAGACTTTGACCCCGACCTCTTGGCGCTTGGTGGCTGGGGCGGCCAAGTGGGGAGGGATCGGCTGCATGGGTGCAACGGTAGCCTTAGGGGTAACCCGCTGGGGGGCTTCGGCGGCATCCATTTGATCGCAGATCGCCTTTGACAGGGCGATCGCAAAGTAGGTGCCCCCCAGGTACAGCACCACATCAAACGCCCCAAAGTACAGATGGAACATGGGCCTAGCCCTCCCGACTGCTGAAGTTCATGCCGATACTACCGTATCCCCTAGTCTGTCTCCAAGGGGCAGCGGCCAAGCTCGACCCCCTCTCTAGAGCTGGCCACAGTCAGCAATCACAACCGGCTCAGCGGTTTGGCCACTGCGACTGCCCACCTGCTCCATGGCGCTAACCACATCCATGCCCTCAACCACGCTGCCAAACACCACATGCTTGCCGTCAAGCCAGGGGGTAGACACGGTGGTCAAGAAAAACTGAGACCCATTGGTATTGGGGCCAGCGTTAGCCATGCTCAAGAGGCCGGGCTGATCGTGCTTGAGGATAAAATTTTCGTCGGCAAACTTAGCGCCGTAGATCGACTCGCCACCAGTGCCATTGCCCCGGGTAAAGTCGCCCCCCTGGCACATAAACTCAGGAATAATGCGATGGAAGCTAGAACCCTTGAAGTGCAAAGGCTTGCCAGCACCACCAACGCCTTTTTCGCCAGTGCAGAGGGCGCGAAAATTTTCGGCGGTTTTGGGGGTCACATCGGCCCGCAGCTCCATGACGACACGGCCCACCGGAGTGCCACCGATAGTGATGTCAAAAAATACCCTTGGATTGGTTGCTTCAGTCATAGCTGACCCTCAAATTGCACGATACAGAGATTAACCCTTGCCATTAACCCACAGTTTGGCTCAGATGAATACAACCTCTAGGTCAACGTTGCCAGCTCAGCCAGGGTACATGCGCATCAGCCAATGCCGCCTCTAAGGCAAAGCCCTGACTCAGCGTGTGGCTCTAGATGGTCTGGTATTGGGCAATCGCTGCAACCTAGAGGTCAGACTTAATGGGGAGGCTCTGCTGCCCCTCGGTGTAGCCAGCCTCTAACGGCGCCACAGCGTCTACAGGAATAGGAAAGGCAGGTTGATCAAGGGCAATCTGCAGCGCTTCCGGTTGCGCTACCAGGGCACTGCGCCAGGGGCCAGAGCTGCCGCCCATTTCTGCTGAGAGCATCTGAATCACGCCCATGGCTATGACCCCGGCGGTGGCCATAGCCGCCAGCCGCAGACGCCGGTTGACGCTGTGGAATACCCCAGCCAGGGTGTTCTCAACGCTGTCGTTGGGGGGGCAAGCCTGAGTTCGAATGCCCTGCCTCAACGTCAATAGACGGTTGTACAGACAGCGCGCACTGGGGTCGTCTCTGAGCCAGCAAAGCACGTATCGTCGCTCACTGGGGGTGACTTCACCGTCGAGGTAGGCGCTCAATAGCTCAAAGCGATCGCGCTTGGTGGCATCTAGGTCGTAGCCACAGGACACAATCGCAGCCGACAGCTCAGCTTCATTCATAACTTCATCTGAGGCGGGTGGCTGAACTTGGCTAGGTCTGTAGGAAGAGGTAGTCATACCAGAAACAACACCTAATAAAGATGCAATTTAACAACGACCAAGACGACTAGCACCGGCCATTGGAGGTTGAGGCCAAAGATCGGCTTTTATCGCCAATGCCGATCATAAGGCTAACTTCCTTAAATCGGTAATCCCCAGAAGAGAATTTATGTCATGGGGGGTAGATCGATAAAGAGTAGATGCACCTCGTGATACGGAATCAAGGCCTTAAGCTTGCGGCTTTGGATTAGTGGCCGTTTGAATTAGTGGCCTACGTAGGGTTCCAGTTCGGCCTGCAGCCGCTGCCGTGCCCGCGCAATGCGAGATTTGACGGTGCCCAGGGAAACCCCGGTCATCTCAGCGATCTCTTCGTAGGAGAGACCCTGAATTTCTCGCAACACGATGGTGCTACGAAACACTTCGGGCAAGTCTGCGATCGCCCGGTGTAGCTGACTGTAAAACTCCTGGGTCATCATGGTATCGACGGGGCCGGGGTCGGTGGCAGGCACATCCCAGTCAACCGAGCCATCTTCTAGGTGCAACGGTGCATCGAGAGATAGGGTGGCGCGATTGCGTTTGCGCCGACGGAGCTCGTCATAGAAGAGATTGGTGGTGATGCGCCCCAGCCAGCCCTTAAACTTAGCCGGATCGTTTAGGCGGCGCATGTTGCGATACACGCGAATCCAAACCTCCTGGGCTAGGTCGGCGCGATCGGGCCAATCGGGAGCCAGGTGATAGAGCAGCTTGTCTACATGACTCTGGTGGCGGCGCAACAGTTCGGCAAAGATCATGCGCTCAGGCCTTAACCGTTGCTGGCAGAGGGCTACCAGCTCTGTACTGGTCAATTGGTCAGGCTTGACCGCAGCCCTGGGGGCAGTGAGCGTAACAGGCCAGGTCGAGAACATGGATTGACTCATAACATTTGGGTAGTAGGCCAACATCTGATGTGCACTTCTGCATTGACCCGAGGGCAAACGCAGGGGTAGCGCTGTGGCTCCAAAGAAAAGCGTGATTAATGTGAAACATTGTGACGAGCGCTCCCCCCATCTCTGTTCACCCTTGTGCCTGTGAATTGTCTGTCACACCGCTGGCAACTAGGCATTCCCCCCTGGCTTTGTTCAATAGCCCTTCGAGCCTGGCCAGGGGAGTGATATAACAGATGGGGGGCACTGCTGCGATCGCCGACAGTGCCCCCATGGAGAGGTGGCAGAGTGGTCGAATGCGCCCGACTTGAAATCGGGTGTGCGCAAGCACCGAGGGTTCGAATCCCTCCCTCTCCGTACGGTAGTTTCAGGCATTTAGGCCCCTTGGGGGGTCACAGCATTCATGTCAGCGGCCATGGTTTTCCCGTAGCAAGATTGCCGTGATGGCGCAGAAAAGGCGTAGAAAATTAGATCAGAACTAGATCGGGTTTTCACCATGAATCCCACTGAGCGGGCTGACCAAGGGTTTAACCGGGCAAGATATTTGTTGAGACCGTGGGGCCAACGCATGTGCGCGATCAGGCGAGTCTAGGAAATCACAATGGCGTATGGCCATCGCTATAAGACTCAAAACCCTGGGGCACTGGGTCTGTCTGGGTGCAGCCCTAGGATTTCTTCTACAGGCCTTAGTCCGCCATCGGTCAGAGGTCAGTACCCTGCGCCTAGATGCCTGGGGTTGGGAGCTAGGGCTGGCGTCTTTGGGGCTCACCCTAGGTGCCCATACCTGGTCAGGCTGGACTTGGAGCTGGACGCTGCAAGCCCTGCAACAGAGTGTTTCAGGGCGATGGAGCACCCTGGTGTATCTGCAAACCAACCTGCTTAAGTACCTGCCGGGCAATGTTTGGCACTTTTTAGGGCGGGTGCGGGCGCTCCAGTCGGTGGGCATCGATCGGGGCGTGGCCATTGTCGGTGTTGCCCTAGAGCCGTTGCTCATGGTCGCTGCCGCCCTGATCTTGGGGCTGGCTACCCCAACCCGCTATTGGGTCGGGCAAATACTGCTGCTGGGGTTGGTTTTAGAAGGGCTCAGACCCCGCTGGCTCAACCCCATTGTCCAACGCTGGGGACGTTCCAAAGCCGCTGCGGTCGAACCTCACGCTCAACCCATCCCTTCTATTCTGGCGGCTGGACTTTGCCACTACCCCCTCAAACCCCTGGCTAGCCAGATCGGCTATGTTTTGCTGCGCGGGTTGAGCTTTACCCTGGTGCTGGGGGCGCTGACGCCGTTGACCCTGGGCGACTGGTCGCGCACTATGAGCGCCTTTAGCCTGGCCTGGCTGGCTGGGCTGGTCGTACCGGGGGCTCCGGGGGGGCTGGGAGTTTTTGAGGCGATCGCCCTGGGGCTATTGCAGGGAGTTTTTGCTCCAGCGGCGGTGTTGAGTGCGGTGCTGCTCTATCGGCTGATCAATACCCTGGCTGAGGCTCTGGGGTTTGCCCTGGCTACCCTGGCTCCAAGGCTGACCGGTACACTCAGGTAGGCTTGAGCCAGCGCTCTTTCTAGGCGGTACGTAACCATCTCTGGCCCAGGGACTTGCTTCCAATTGCTGACTACCATCCCTTCGTGGCTACCATGCATTCGCCCACCTGTTCTGGCCCTACTGATTCGGGAGACTCCGAAGCCGTCAACGTAACAAAGGTTTCGGTGGTGGTGCCGGTGTACAACGAAGTGGAGAGTCTGCCCGATCTGGTGGCGGCCATCACCACCACGATGGATAGCCTGGGCCACCCCTACGATCTGCTCTGCATAGACGATGGATCGACGGATGGATCGGGCGATCGCCTGAGACAGCTCGCCCAGCAATACCCCTCTCTGCGGGCCATTTTGCTGCGCCGTAACTATGGCCAGACTGCCGCCCTAGCTGCCGGGTTTGACCATGCTCAGGGCAGTGTCGTCATCACCCTCGATGGCGATCTGCAAAATGACCCCGCCGATATTCCCCGGCTGCTCGATCGCCTCAGCGAGGGCTACGACCTGGTCAGTGGCTGGCGCCGAGACCGCCAAGACCATACCCTGACGCGGGTGATTCCCTCCCAGGTGGCCAACTGGCTGATCGGCAAGGTTACGGGCGTACACCTGCACGACTACGGCTGCTCTCTCAAGGCCTACCGGGCCGAGGTCATTCGCGACCTCAACCTCTACGGCGAGCTGCACCGGTTTTTGCCCGCCCTAGCCTTGATTGAGGGTGCCCGCATTGCCGAGCTTCCGGTGCGCCATCATCCCCGTCGGTTTGGCACCAGCAAGTACGGCCTGGGCCGCGCCCTGCGAGTGGTGATGGATATGCTCACCGTTTACTTTATGCAAACCTTTCTCACCCGGCCCATGCATGTCTTTGGCAGTCTGGGGCTGGTGTCGATGGCGGCGGGGGTGGGCTTGGGCATTTACCTGACCCTGGTAAAGATTTGGGCCGATCAGGATATCGGCGATCGCCCCCTGCTTGTCCTCGCTGTGGTGCTGCTGCTGGCGGGCATACAGCTATTTAGCTTTGGCCTGCTGGCCGAGCTGCTCATGCGCACTTACCACGAATCGCAGCAGCGCCCCATCTACCGGGTGCGCGAGGTGGTAGGTGCACCCAATCCACGGCCTCACCCACCTGCCAACACCCACCTGATATACTGAACGTCCAACCGTTACAAAAAGCAAAGCACGCGCTGGCCCGCCCCGGAGACTATGCAGCCCACCGACCCCGACAAGTTTACCGCCAAAGCCTGGGACGCCATTGTCGAAGCCCAGGACGTGGCCCGCCGCTGCAAACATCAATACATGGAGGTTGAGCACGTCATCATCGCCATGCTCGACCAGGAAGAAGACGGGCTGGCCCATAAAGTCTTGACCAAGGCAGGGCTCGACAGCGACCTGCTCTTGGATGAGCTAGAGACCTTTGCCAAGCGCCAGGCCCGCGTGCGCCCTGGTCTCGACAGCAATCTCTACCTGGGGCAGAGTCTCGATCGCATGCTAGATAGTGCCGAGGCCGCTCGAAAAACCCTCAAAGACAAATTTATCTCAGTCGAGCATCTGCTGCTGGGTTTTCAAGAAGACGAGCGCATTGGGCTGCGGCTGCTGCGGGGCTTTAACATCGGTGGCCCAGAGCTAATGGCGGCGGTGCAGGCGGTGCGCGGCAGCCAAAAGGTGACCGATCAAGACCCCGAGGCGCAGTACGATGCCTTAGAAAAATACGGCATTGACCTCACCCAGCTGGCCCGAGACGGCAAGCTCGACCCGGTTATTGGCCGCGACGACGAGATTCGCCGCGTGATTCAGGTGCTGTCTCGCCGCACCAAAAACAACCCAGTGGTGATTGGTGAACCGGGGGTAGGTAAGACCGCGATCGCCGAAGCCCTGGCGCAGCGCATTATCAATGGCGAGGTACCCGAATCGCTCAAGGGCCGCACCCTGATTTCCCTCGACATTGGCGGGCTGATTGCCGGGGCCAAGTTTCGCGGCGAGTTTGAGGAGCGGCTGCGGCTGGTGCTCAAGGAAGTCACCGACTCCGCCGGGCAGGTGGTGCTGTTTATCGACGAGCTGCACACCGTGGTGGGGGCTGGGGCAGGCCAGGGCACCATGGATGCCAGCAATCTGCTGAAGCCCATGCTGGCGCGGGGTGAGCTGCGGTGCATTGGTGCCACCACCCTCGACGAGTACCGCAAGCACATTGAAAAAGACGCCGCCCTAGAGCGCCGCTTTCAGCAGGTATACGTGGGTCAGCCCAGCGCCGAGGATACGATTTCTATTCTGCGAGGGCTCAAGAAGCGCTACGAGTCGTACCACGGCGTCGACATTGCCGACAGCGCTCTGGTGGCGGCGGCGGTACTCTCAGACCGCTACATTGCCGATCGCTTTTTGCCCGACAAAGCCATTGACCTGGTCGATGAAGCCGCTGCCAAGCTCAAAATGGAGATCACCTCCAAACCTGAGGAGCTAGAGAGCATCGAGCGTCGTCTCATGCAGCTAGAGATGGAAAAACTTTCCCTAGAGGCCGAAAACGGCTCAGCGACCCCAGCCTCTCGAGAACGGCTCAGTCGCATCGATCACGAGATCGTCGAACTCCAGACCAAACAGCAAGCCTTTAGCGGCCAGTGGCAAAGCGAAAAACAGGCCCTTGACGCCATCCACGCCCTTAAAGAAGAAGAAGACCAGATTCGGCTGCAAATTGAGCAGGCTGAGCGGGCCTACGACCTCAACAAGGCCGCCCAGCTCAAGTACGGCCGGCTAGAGGCGATTCAGCGCGATCGCGAAGAGCTAGAAGCCCAGCTTGCCGAAGTGCAGGCCCAGGGCACCACCATGCTGCGCGAGCAGGTCACCGAGGCCGACATCGCCGAAATTGTCGCCAAGTGGACGGGCATTCCGGTCAACCGGCTGATGGAGTCGGAGCGCCAAAAGCTGCTCCAGCTCGAAGGCCACCTGCACGAGCGCGTCATTGGTCAAGAGGAAGCGGTCGAGGCCGTCGCTGCCTCGATTCGCCGCGCCCGAGCCGGTATGAACGACCAGGGCCGCCCCCTGGGGTCGTTTTTGTTTATGGGGCCAACCGGGGTGGGCAAGACCGAGCTGGCCCGTGCCCTGGCTGAGTTTCTCTTCGACACCGAAGATGCCCTAATTCGCATCGACATGTCGGAATACATGGAGAAAAACGCCGTATCGCGGCTGGTGGGGGCACCCCCTGGCTACATCGGCTACGAAGATGGTGGTCAGCTGTCAGAGGCGGTGCGCCGCCACCCCTATTCGGTAGTGCTGCTGGACGAGGTGGAGAAGGCCCATCCCGATGTTTTCAATATTCTCTTGCAGGTGCTCGACGACGGGCGGATTACCGACTCCCAGGGTCACCGGGTCGACTTTCGCAACACTGTGGTGATCATGACTAGCAACCTGGGCAGCGATCTGATTTTAGAGCTGGGCGGCGACGACGAGCGCTACGGCGAAATGCGATCGCAGGTGATGAAGGTGCTGCAAAAGCAGTTTCGGCCCGAGTTTCTCAACCGGGTAGACGACCTCATTCTCTTCCACTCGTTGCGTAAAGCAGAGCTGCGCAAGATCGTGGCGCTGCAAATTCGCCGGGTGCAGCGTCGCCTGTCTGACCAGCAGATTGCCCTAGAGATCGCCGATGGGGCGATCGACTTTATTGCCGAGAGTGGCTACGACCCGGTCTACGGTGCTCGCCCCCTCAAGCGCGCCATTCAGCGACTGCTCGAAAACCCGATCGCCACCAAGATTTTAGAGAACACCTTTGCTCCGGGCAGCACCATTGGGGTGAGCCTTGAGGCAGGGGAACTAATCTTTAGCCAAAAAGATCCTGAAGCGGCCATCCCTGCAGAGCCAGAGCCCGCCGCCGCCAAGGTGGAATCAACAGTGGGCAGCTAGAAGCTGGCCTAATGCCAAATCCGAGTCACACAACCCCGATTCCCAAAAGGCCGCACCGTAGGGGCAGACGGTTGTTTGCCCTGCTGAATTGGGGGTAGCCAAGGAGAATCTAGTATAAGTTCTCCCAACGGGAATCCCTAAAAAGCCAATGCCGACTTAATGTAGCCGCTGTAGAGCGGGCACCCACCCCCAGTGGGGAAACCCTGGGCGAGACGTCACCTCAGCGCTGGCCCGCCGCTGCGTGATACCGAATCCGAATTTCATCCTACAGCCCTATATGGGATCGACGCTTTACTTGAACAATTGACTAAACTACACCGTTCAGTTAAATTTGAGTTCACTGGCTCGCTTCACGCTCCATTGGTTTGCTATTCACCGCTCTACATCTGCAAGCTATGCAATCCCAGTCTATTCAACCCTGGAAAAAACCCGGTCTCTGGCTGCTCCTAGCCGCCCTGCTGCTGGGGGGAGTCGGATCTACACTAGCGGTGCGCAACGTGTTGCAGACCCGCCAAGCGGCCCGCGAGCAGGCAGAACTGCCGCCGCCCCGTCAGGTGAAGGTGGTGGCCCTGGGGCGGGTCGAGCCTGCCAGCCGCCTTATCGATGTAGCCACCGCCGAGGCCGGACGGATTGAGCGACTGGAGGTGCAAAAGGGCGATCGCGTTCAGGCGGGTCAGATTCTCGCCTACCTGGACACCTACGACGTGCGCCGGGCCGAGCGCGATGTGGCGGCCAGTCAGCTGGCCGAGGCCCGTGCCCAGCTGGTGGCTGAAACCGCCGTGGGCAATTCCCAGGTGCAGGAGGCCAGCACCCGCATTAGTCAGATCGACGGGCCGCAGCGGGCGGCGATCGCCGCTCAGGAGTCTGCGATCGCCAGCCTCCAAGCCGAGCTAAACGTGGCCGAAATCGACCTGGCCCGGTTCCAAGAACTCAACGAGTCGGGGGCGATCTCTCGCCAAGAGCTAGACCGCCAGCAGGCCACCGTCGATCGCCTCAGGGCCGACTTGGGCAACGCCACCGCCACTCGGCAGCGCCTAGAGCAGGCCCGCCTCAACGACATAAAGAATGCCGAGGCTCAGGTGGTTTCGGCCCGCGCCACCACCACCCGCGCCCAGGTGGCCAGCCGGGTTGACTCCGCCGTTCAGAGCCTGGCCCTGGCTGAGGCCCAGCTGGCCCGCACCATTATTCGTGCCCCCCTGGCTGGGCAGGTGATTGACGTATTTGCCTACCCCGGCGAGGCGGTATCGCCAAACGATGGCCCGGTGCTGGCCCTGGGCGACACCAATCAGATGGTGGTGGTGGCCGAGGTCTACGAATCTGACATTGGGCTAGTGGCGGTGGGGCAGCCCGTTACCATCACCAGCCGCAACGGGGCCTTTGGCGAAAGCCTGACCGGCACCGTGGCCGAAATTGGCCTGCAAATTGCCAAAAACGATGTGCTCGACGACGACCCCGCCGCCAACGCCGACGCCCGCGTGGTCGAGGTGCGGGTGGCCGTAAACCAGAGCGAGGTGGTGGCGACGCTGACCAACCTCCAGGTGGATGTGGCGATCGATGTGGACTCCTGAGGTGGCCCAATGAAACTTGCCATTCCCAATCGTCCCAGCCCTCGCCGCATTCCCCTGGCCTGGCATAACCTGCTCCACGAGCGAGCCAGGCTGATGGTGGCGGTGGCGGGGGTGACCTTTGCGGTGCTGCTGATGTTTATGAACCTGGGCTTTTTGGGGGCGCTGGTCAGCACCACCACCAATTTTTACGACCAGTTCAACGGCGATATTTTTTTAATTTCTCCTCAGTCGTTAGAAATTAGCTCCACTAAGGCCTTTCCGCGCGAGCGGCTGTACCAGGCGGCGGGCATTGAGGGGGTGCAAAAAGTGATGCCCCTCTACGCCGAATACGCCCTCTGGAAAAACCCTGAAACTAGCCTCAGCCGGGCGCTGTTTGTCTACGCTATCAATCCTGAAGACCCGGTGTTTCTGATGCCGGAGTTTGACACGGTGGAGAAACGGCGATCGCTCCAGCTGCCCAATAGTGCATTCATCGACCGGCGATCGCGCCCTGAGTTTGGCCCCCAAACCATCGGTCTGGAGACCGAAGCCGATCGCCGCCGCATCACCATCGCTGGCCAGTACGATCTGGGCGGGGGCTTTGCCGCCGACGGCACGCTGATCATGAGCGACCAAAACTTTGTGCGCTACTTTTCGCCGCGATCGCTCAACCAGATCAACCTGGGCCTGGTGCTGCTGGAGCCAGGGGCCGACCCACAGCGGGTAAAAGCGGCCTTGCAAGAGCAGCTCCCCGCCGATGTGGAGGTCTACACCAAGCCGGAAATCATCCGCAAAGAGAGCCAGTTTTGGATTCAGACCACCTCCATCGGTTTTATCTTTGGCCTGGGGGTGCTGGTGTCGTTTATCGTCGGCACCGTAATTGTCTACCAAATTCTCTACACCGACATTCGCGATCACCTGCGGGAATACGCGACCCTAAAGGCGATCGGCTACAGCGGCGGCTACCTGTTTAAGACCATCATTCACGAAGCTATCTTGCTGGCGCTGATGGGCTACGTGCCGGGGCTGATTTTGGCCCTGGGGCTCTACAATCTGGCCTACAACGCCACGGCGGGCACGCTGCCCATGCAGATGACCATCTTTCGGGTGTTTTTTGTGTTTACCCTAACGGTGGTGATGTGCGCCCTGTCGGGGCTGATCTCAGTCAGAAAAGCGGTAACGGCAGATCCGGCTGAGGTATTCGCATGAATTTTAGAGGTTGGATTTGGGATTTGAAAGGGTGCTTTGGTACAGCGAAATGTTGCCCTGATATAACCCGATCTCCCCAGTTTCTTGCGGTACGAAATCCCTTAGATTTCCCCCTGGGCAAAGGGAGGCGTGAGCAGCCTTGCCCGGCGCCGCCGCCCAAACGATTTCCCCCGCTGCTGTTTTCAGCGATCGACCAGCCCACCGCCCACAACCGCTAATCTAAAATCGCCCCATGCAGCGAACCCCCCTCGCTTTACTGAACCTAATTCACGATCGCAAGAAATTTCTCACCTCCATGGCGGGGGTAGCCTTTGCGGTGCTGCTGATGTTTCTATTCACGGGGTTCAAAAACGCCCTCTACGACAGCCAGACCCAGCTATTAGAGCGGCTCAACGGCGAGATCGTGATCATCAACCGGCTGAAGGAGAACATGTTTGTGCCCCGGGCCTTTGCCCGCCGCCGCCTCTACCAGGCCCAGGCCTTTGACGGGGTGGAGGGGGCCTACGCCCTCTACCTCAGCGACGCCCGGTGGAAAAACCCCGACACCCGCAAAACCCGCCCGGTGCGGGTGATCGCCTACAATCCCAGCGACCCGGTGCTGCCCCTGCCAGAAATTTTAGGCCGCCAGCAGGAGCTGCGCCTGCCAAATACGGCGCTGATCGACGAGCGATCGCGCACTGAGGTTGGCCCCCGCGAAACCGGCGTGATCACCGAGCTGGCCGATCGCGAGATTCGCATTGTGGGCACCTTTAGCCTGGGTACTGACTTTGCCTCAGGCAATGGCAATCTGATCATGAGCGACCAGAACTTTCTGCGGTTTTTTGCCAACCGTGGCCCCGAAGAAGAGGAGCGCAGCTTTGCCACCGCCGACATTGGCCTGCTGCGTACCGCCCCTGGTACCGACATCGATCGCTTGGTGGCGGCCCTGCGCGACGGTCTACCCAAGGATGTGCTGGTGTTGCCAATGGAGGGGCCGGAGGGCTTCATCGCCCGCGAGCGCACCTACTGGGAAGTCAACACCAACATTGGCTTTGTGTTCTCGCTGCTGACGGCGATGGGTTTTGTGGTGGGCATTATTCTGGTCTACCAGATTCTCTACACCGATGTGGCCGACCACTGGTCGGAGTACGCCACCCTCAAGGCGATCGGCTACGATAACGCCTACCTGTTTGGGGTAGTGATTCAGGAGGCGATCATTCTGTCGGTGCTGGGGTTTATTCCAGGGCTGCTGATCAGCGCCCTGTTTTATAACCTGGGGGCGGCGGTCACCGGGCTGCTGTTCAAAATGACCCTAGAGCGGGTGGTTAATCTGTATCTAGCCACTTTCATTATGTGTTTGATTTCTGGCGCTGTGGCCGTCCGCAAAGTGCAGCGCACTGACCCTGCTGAGGTTTTTGGGCTATGAATTCTGCTGCTTCGTCCTCGATGCCGTCCTCGATGCCGCCCGTCGAGGCATCCATCAAGGTGCGCAATCTTAACTACTTCTTTGGCCGGGGCGACCTGCGCAAACAGGTACTCTTCGACATTAGCCTCGACCTCAACCCTGGCCAGATTGTGATCATGACCGGGCCATCGGGCTCGGGCAAAACCACGCTGCTGACGTTGATCGGGGCGCTGCGATCGGCCACCGAGGGCAGTTTGCAAGTTTTGGGCAAAGAGTTGGTGGGGTTGGGCGATCGCCAGCTGGTGGAGATTCGCCGCAACATTGGCTTTATCTTTCAGGCCCACAACCTGTTTGAGTCGCTCACCGCCGCCCAAAATGTGGAAATGGCGGTAGAGCTGACCGGCAACTTTCGCGGCAAGCGCCAGCGGGCGGTGGATATGCTCAGTCAACTGGGTCTGGCAGAACGGGCCGACTATAAGCCTGCGGCGCTGTCGGGGGGGCAAAAGCAGAGAGTTGCGATCGCCCGCGCCCTGGTCAACCAGCCCCGGCTGATCTTGGCGGATGAGCCCACCGCCGCCCTCGACAAACAGTCGGGCCGTGACGTGGTGACACTGATGCAGCACCTGGCCCAGGAACGTGGCTGCACCATTCTCATGGTCACCCACGACAACCGCATCCTCGATGTGGCCGATCGCATCATTAACCTGGTCGACGGTCGGCTCGAATCGGACGAAAGCTCTCAGCAGTTCGCTGCTAGCCATGCACATCAATCCTCTGACCACCAGTCGTTTATTATGTAGGGCCGCAGGCTGGCCCCAGCCCCAGCCCGCGTGGTTGATCTACAGGTCACCGTCGTCAGACGGCTCTGTTTTGGCAGTGGATTTAGTCGATGGCGATCGACCGGTTGTGGTCTTTGAGGTTTTCGATCGGGTTGAGGACTTAGTCTCAGCACTCTTGCCAGTGCCCTTAGCCGCTGACTTGGCCGTTGAGGACTTGGTGGTTTTAGCGGTCTTGGCCGTCGAGGCTTTAGTGGTTTTCTTCGTACCACTGGCCTTGCTGGCTGCCGCCGTCTTGGTTGTGCGCGAGCTGGTTCCTTTGCCTCGACCACCGGCCTTGCCTTTTTTGGTCGAGGCCTTGGCGTTAATCCACCCCAGGGCTTCTTCGAGGGAGATATTGTCTAACTCGGTACCCTCTGGCACCGAGGCATTGACCTTGCCGTGTTTGACATAAAGGCCGTAGGGGCCATTAAACACTGCGATCGGTTCATTGTCGTCGGGGTGGGCACCCAGTTCCTTGAGAGGGTCGACTTTCTTGCGGCCTCGCCCTGCCTTGGGTTGGGCCAGCAGTTCGAGCGCCCGATCCAGGGTGACGGTCAGCACATCGTCGTCGCCCTTGAGCGATCGATAGTCGCGGCCCTCTTTACCCTGGTCGTGGACAATGTAGGGGCCAAACCGCCCCTGACCCGCCTTGATAGACTTGCCGGTTTCCGGGTGGGCTCCCAGGTTTCGAGGCAGCATCAGCAATCCCACCGCCATCTCTAGGGTGACCGCCTCGGGCTGGGTGCCCTTGGGGAGCGAGGCCCGCTTGGGGTTGGGGTTTTCGTCGGTGGGTTCGCCCAGCTGTACGTAGGGGCCGTAGGGGCCGATGCGCATAAAAATTGGCTCCCCGGTATCGGGGTGCAGCCCGACTTTGTCAGGGCCTTCGACCTTTTGTTTAATAATGCGCTCAATCTGCTCGGCGTCGAGATCGGCGGGGGGCACGTCGGCGGGTATCGACGCCTTGACCGACTCTTCGCCATTGCCAATTTCCACGTAGGGGCCGTAGCGACCGATGCGAATTTTGGCCTCCAGGTCGTCAAGCAGCACCGTACGGGCAGCGGTGGGGTCGATTTGGGTTTCGCGCTCCTGCACCATGGTCTCTAGACCCTGATCGCCGGAATAAAAGGCTTTCAGGTAGGGTAGCCATTCCACCTCGCCGGTAGAGATGTCATCGAGGGTTTGCTCCATGCGGGCGGTAAAATGCAGATCGACCAGGTCAGGGAAGTTTTGCTCTAGCAGCTCGGTCACTGCAAAGGCAGTAAAGGTGGGGATCAAGCTGTTGTTGACCAGGTTGACGTAGCCGCGATCGATAATGGTGCCGATTACGGTTGCGTAGGTGCTGGGGCGACCAATGCCTTCGCTTTCAAGGGTTTTGACCAGGGTAGCCTCGGTGTAGCGGGCAGGGGGCTGGGTCTCGTGGCCGATCGCCTCTAGATCGGTACAGCCGAGCGCGTCACCCTGGGCTAGGGCGGGCAGCAGCACCTCTTGGTTTTCGATCGCCGCCTCGGGGTCATCCGAACCTTCGACGTAGGCGCGGAAGAAACCGGGAAAGTCAATGCGCTTGCCGGTAGCGCGAAAAATCGCGTTCTCCACCTCAATAGAGGCGGTGATATTGGTCTGGCGGGCCTCGGCCATCTGACTGGCCACAGTGCGCTTCCAGATCAGGTCGTAGAGGGAAGCTTCGCGACCGCTCAAGCCAGTTTCGGCAGGGGTTCTAAAGGTGCTACCAGCAGGGCGAATCGCCTCGTGGGCCTCCTGAGCGCCCTTAGATTTGGTGGCGTATTGGCGGGGCTTGGGGCTGAGGTAGTCGGTGCCGTATTTGGTGGTGACACAGGCGCGGGCGGCGGCGATCGCCTGTTCTGATAGGTGCACCGAGTCAGTACGCATGTAGGTGATGTAGCCCTGCTCGTAGAGATTTTGGGCCACCCGCATGGTGTCGCGGGCCGAGAGTCTGAGCTTGCGGTTGGCCTCCTGTTGCAGAGTGGAGGTGGTAAAGGGGGGGGAGGGTTTGCGGGTGTTGGGGCGCTCCTCCAGGTTGCTGACCGTCCACAATCCAGCCTGGAGTCGAACCTGGAGGTCACGGGCCTGGGCCTCGTCGAGCAGCACCACCTCGCGGCCCTCGGCCACGCGACCTGTCGCCTCATCAAAATCACTGCCGTTGGCCAGGCGAGTGCCCCCCAGGGAGTAAAGCTTGGCCTCAAAGGCATTGCTGTCTTTCAGCAGACTGGCCTTGAGATCCCAATAGGAGCCTCGGCGAAAGGCGCGGCGCTCCTGTTCGCGCTTCACCACGACTTTGACGGCCACCGACTGCACTCGGCCTGCCGACAGCCCTCCAGCAATTTTCTTCCACAGTAGCGGCGACAGGGTGTAGCCCACCAGGCGGTCTAAAATGCGGCGGGTCTCCTGGGCGTGGACGAGCTGGCTGTCAATGTCGCGACAGTTGCTGAGGGAAGCCTGAATCGCCTCCTGGGTAATTTCGTGAAACACCATGCGCCGGGTGGGAACCTTGGGGTTGAGCACCTGGAGCAGGTGCCAGCTAATGCTTTCGCCTTCGCGGTCTTCGTCAGTGGCCAGCAGCAGCTCGTCAGCGTTTTTGAGGGCGTCTTTGAGGGTTTTGACCACCTTTTTTTTGTCGCTGGGCACGATGTACAGCGGGGCAAAGTCATCGTCTGGGTTGACCCCTAGCTGAGCCCACTTCTCACCTTTGACGTTAGCTGGTATTTCGCTGGCCGATCGCGGCAGGTCGCGCACATGCCCCATAGACGCCTCAACCTGGTACCCCGCCGGCAGGTAGTTGCGAATCGTCTTGGCCTTGGTGGGTGACTCGACAATGACAAGGGTTGACATAGGGCGGTTGGCGTTGCGGGTGTGGGCGTTGATGGGCGAGCGAGCGGCGGTTTGGGCGCGGTGGTCAATCACTAGGTTAAACCTCCGGGAGCAAACCCGAGGGTGAGCGTACCCCAGTGATCAACACTGTATGGCATAGGGAGAGGTTCTTCGGTGTCCCCATCCATGAAAACTTAATGATTCACCTTCAGCATCTAGTGGCTCAGGGAGTCTCCTGGGGAGACTCTGGAGGGACATGTTGAGGTTGGTCTATAAGCTACATAGATAGATCATTCCTAGGTTATCGTCTAGCTCTATGTAAACTAAAAAGGGCTTGGGTGACCCCTAGCGGGGCTGGCGCGATCGCGCTACCATCGGCCCATCACGTACTAAAGACCCATTGACTGGCTACGGCACAGTTGACCTACTACGGTACGCTTAAGGATAAATTCGCGGAAAGGTATCCATGGATCTCGGCAATCTCGGGGCGCTGCTCAACGCTGGCACCATCTGGCCAGAGGCCATTCTGTTGGCCACGATTTTAGTGATTCTGGTGGGCGATCTGATTCAGGGCCGCTCTTCATCGACCTGGACGCCCTATGCCGCCATCGTCGGTGGCCTAGGATCGGTGGTGGCCCTGGTCCTACAGTGGTCAATGGTCAACCCCGTCGGCTTCCTGGGTGCTTTCAACGCCGACGACCTGAGCATTGTTTTTCGCGCCATTATTGCCCTGTCGGCGGTGGTCACGGTACCCATGGCCATTCGCTATGTGGAGCAGTCAGGTACTTCTCTGGCCGAGTTTTTGGTGATTTTGCTGACTGCCACCCTAGGGGGCATGTTTCTCTCTGGTGCCAGCGAACTGGTGATGATTTTCGTCGCCCTAGAGACCCTAAGTATTTCGTCATACCTGCTCACTGGCTACATGAAGCGCGACCCCCGATCCAATGAGGCAGCGCTTAAGTATCTGCTGATTGGCGCAGCCAGCTCAGCCATCTTTCTCTACGGGTCGTCGCTGTTGTACGGGCTGTCTGGGGGCCAGACTCGGCTGGGGGCGATCGCCGCCAACATCGTCAGCGACGGTACCGAAGCGCCCATCGGCCTGGTTGTTGCCCTCGTGTTTGTGATCGCTGGCATTGCCTTCAAAATTGCCGCCGTACCCTTTCACCAATGGACTCCCGACGTCTACGAAGGGTCGCCCACGCCGGTTGTGGCCTTTTTGTCAGTAGGCTCTAAGACGGCTGGCTTTGCCCTGGCCATTCGTCTGTTGGTAACCGCCTTTCCTCTAGTGTCAGAGCAGTGGCACTTTGTCTTTACCGCCCTGGCCATTCTCAGTATGGTGCTAGGCAACGTAGTAGCCCTGGCCCAAACCAGCATGAAGCGCCTGCTGGCCTACTCGTCTATCGGCCAGGCTGGTTTTTTGATGATTGGCCTAGTCGTTGGCACCGACGCAGGCTACGCCAGCATGATCTACTACCTGCTGGTCTATCTGTTTATGAACCTGGGTGGCTTTACCTGCGTGATCTTGTTTTCGCTGCGTACGGGCACCGATCAGATTAGCGAGTATGCCGGTCTCTACCAAAAAGATCCACTGCTCACCCTCGGTCTCAGCATTTGTCTACTTTCCCTGGGCGGCATACCCCCCATGGCCGGTTTCTTTGGCAAGATCTACATTTTTTGGGCGGGCTGGCAGGCGGGTGCCTACGGGCTGGTTCTGGTAGGCCTGGTCACCAGCGTGATCTCGATCTACTACTACATCCGTGTGATCAAGATGATGGTGGTCAAAGAGCCCCAGGAAATGTCTGACGTCGTCAAAAACTACCCCACCATTCGCTGGGATCTTCCCGGTCTGCGCCCCATGCAGGTCAGCCTAATTTTGGCGGTCGTGGCAACCTCCCTAGCAGGCATTTTGTCAAACCCGCTGTTTACCATCGCCAACCAGGCAGTGATAAACACACCTATGCTACAAAGCCCTGCGGCCCAGGTCGCCATTACCCCCGGGCCTGCCCTAGAGCAAAATTAGACGGGGTAGCGCCTAGACAGGTTTTGGGCAAGAATGGTCGCCTACCCCACAGCAGCTACAGTCGTTGTGGGGTAGGCGAGAACCAACCATTGGTGAAACTGTTACTCAGAAATCGCCTTAAAAGCGCCCTTAAAAGCGCAAGACTACCTCGCCTCTCCTTGCCAGTGCTGGCTAACACCGCACTCTGAAAATGGGGCCTACATTAATTCTAGGTTGGGTTAGAGCTTTGGGCAGAGGCCGGGGCCAGCTGGGGCCGAGGTTGATCGGCATGGCCAGCTAGGGGCAGCAACAGCCGACTGTGGGTGCGGCCATCGTCAAGTATAGAGAAAGCTACCTCGCCCCCCAGCTGATCGATGAGCAGTTTGCAGATGGCCAGGTGTAGACCTGGTGGGCCGTCTAGGGTTGAGGGGGCGAGCACATCTGCCGGATAGCCCTGGTTTAGGTCGTCTAGTAGCCGAGGCGAGCAGTGACCGTCGTCGGTGATAGAAATCTCCACCCAGTCGAGGGTCAGGGAACGACACCACAAATCGATGCGGCCTCCTAGGGGCGATCGATTGCAGGCTGCTGCCATCACTTCGTAGAGAATCAGCTCGACTTTGAGCATGTCGCCGCCCAGGACTACGTTGCTCTCGTTGTGCACCTTAGACCAGAGCTGACGGGCTTCTAAAATCGGGTTAACCCGATCGATCAGCCGATTGATCAGGCTGATCAGGGGCATGGTTTGATAGTGATGATGAATCTGCCAGCGTTCGCCTACCAGCACTGCCTCAGCATTTTCCATTGCGGCGGTCACTTGGCTGTGGAGCAGCTTGAGCTCTTCTCTGATAGGAGATTCTAGCCCTTGCAGGTAGCCTAGCTCCTGACCCAGCTTACCTAGGGTACGGTAGAGATCTTCGAGGCGGTGGTGCTTGTACCAGTTGAGGTTTTCCAGCTCCTGGCGCTGCTGGGTCAGCATGGTAGTCATGGCCAGGTGTCGTCGCGACCAGGCCAGCTGGCTGGTGAGCAGCTTAAAGATCGTCAGGTGGTGGCTGGTCCACTGCCGATGTTCAGGTGAGACCGCCACCACGACGCCAGTGACCAGGTGAGTGGGGGCAGTTCTGAGGGCGGTCACCAGTAGCCGACTTCCCTTAGGAGCGCTAAACCAGGCGGCGGTGTCGGCGGGCAGCTCATCTACGCTGAGGGGCAAAATGCCGTCGGTCTGGAGCGCCCAGTTAATCACGGCATCGCTGCTGAGGGGAATGAGATGGGCCGCGTTGACCCGAATGTTGCTGTCTTGGCTGACCACCTGGGTCACCGCAGCGGTGCTGCTGTCGGCGGGCCAGCTGATCAACAGCACCGTGCCCCCCTGGAGCAGCTGCATGATGTGCTGCAAGGTGGTCTGCTCTAGCTGATCGGGAAGAAGTCCCTTGTGCAACGCCTGCAGCCCCCACTGAATCGATTCGTAGATATGCTGCTGCTGGTCGAGCTGGCGCTGGAGCTGCCACTGGTGCAAAATGACGCCGATCTGTCGGGCTACGGCCTCAAGGAGAGACTGCTCTGTGGCGATCCATTGGCGGCTGACGCGATCGCACACCAGCACAATGCCCTCTGGCGCTCTACCGGGGGCCGCATTGCACACCAGCACTGAACGGGCACCCAGCTCTAGCAGGTAGGGCCGCCAGGCCATCAGCTTGAGGTCGTGGGTCAGGTCGTCAACCGAGATCGGCGCAGGGCTGCGCTCCAGCATTTGCCAGTCGACGTCGTCAAGGCAGGGCCACACCATGGGCACCCCCTGGGGCTGGCTGGCCTGGCTTTGAAAACAGAGGTCATAGCCGTTGCGATCGGGGTTAAACAGCAGCACAAAAAACTGCTGAATCGCCAGGCGATCTTGCAGCACGGTAAAGCAGGTTTGCAGGGTTTGCTGCCAGTCCACATCGCCGTGGATGCCCTGGATCACTCCAGCGGTGAGGTGCCGGTCGAGCTGAATGAGGCGATCGCTCTCGCGACTGGCCGCCGCTGGTAAAGTCAGGCTCAGCAGCTGGGCCACCCCGATGAGAAACTGCTTTTCGGTGTCGGCCCATACCCGGGGGCGGTTGCTCTCCACTGAGATAAAGCCCACCACGTCTCCCTGGGAGCTGATCGGTGCCACCATCACGGCCTCTGCCTGAAGGTGCTGCATCAGTCGGTCAGATACCACCGCTTTGTGCGCGCCCCGACTCTCGCCCACTACCACCAGCTGCTGGTTACAGAGAGCCTGGTACAGCGCCCGCACCTCCTCCAGAGGAATTGGTGTACCGTAGCCTCCTGACTGAACGGTGGCTCGCAGGGCCGCACAGGGCATACGCTGCCAAAAATAGTTGCCCTTGGGCTCTAGCCAAAACACCCGCGATCGGTGGGGTGCAATAAACCGCTGGGCCTCGCGCAGCACTTCTTTGAGCTGACTGTCAATGTCGGGGAGAGAGCCTAGATGACCAATGAGCGCTAGCAGCGGTTGGTCTAGTCGCTTGGCCTGCTGCCGCTGCTGCTCCGACTCAAAGTGGTGCAGCGCCTCAGCCAGTTCGCCCATGACAATGGCCAGGTACGATCGCTCTCCCAGCGAGGCGCTTTTGCCCCAGTGAGTAGAGGCCAGCACCAGCAGGCCATAGCAAACCTCCTGGTAACGAATGGGAAAAATGATGGCGCTTTGCAGCGCAAACTGCTTGGCGATGGTGCCCCACTCCCCGGCCCGAATTTCGTTTTGCAGGTCGGCTACAACCATCGGGCGCTGTTGCACGATCACCTGCTCCATCACATCGCCAGGGGTCAGGTTGATGACAGTGCGAATCGATCGCATTTGGGCTGGGCTGTGACAGCCCTTAGCCATCAGCCGATGGTTGACGCGATCGTAGCGCCCCATCCAAGCCACCTCAAACTCCAGCTCTTGGTGCACATGGTCGAGGGCAATGGTCACCGCCTCCTCTGCCGTAGTCGCCCCCCGCAGCGCTTTTAGCAGGCGCGACAGCACCATGATTTTCTGGTCATGCCTATCACTGGGAGAATCATTAGATCGCGATTGCGCCATTGGTGTGAACAGTCTCCTCGCTTACAGGGAAATGGATTAGTAGACTACACCTGGCTTAGAGAGCAGCATCAATCTCAACCCCAGGTCTGCTTGAGGCCCAGGGCAGAGCCGCCGCCCGATGCATGTCCTACTCCGTCCTGGAGACTTCCCCCCCAAGACGACAGTCAATCAGGTTTACCGGCCATTATTTCTGTAGACTCCACCCCGATCTGTTCGCAGCCTTGAGTTGGTTCTAGGGTGATGGTAGATGAGGCTGCTTTAATAAGAAATAGACACTAAGAGCAATGGCCCTTGGCAGACTAATCCTCAATGAGGACTAATCGAAAGCCGCAGCAGCGCCCTTGCCTAAGCCTGCTAACCCTCATTACTCACCTGGTGTGCTCTCTCAGGTAAGGGCTAAGGTAAGCCAGTACTGCCCAGGCAGTCTGTCTACATCTAGCCTAACTACCAGTCTACCCTGCCCACCCTTTTGCACACACCCCTAAGGCCGTGAAAGATCCCTACCGTCAGTTTGTCCGACCGCTGCTATTTCATGCGGTCACCCTTGACCCCGAGTTTTTACACCAGCGCGCCATCGATCTGTTAGCCTGGCTGGGGCAGACAGACTCCGGGCCACTGCTGAGTCACGCTCGCCCCTGGCTCCAGCGGCAGTTTTGCTTAGCCGACGATCGCCTCACCCAGACCTGCTGGGGCCTCACCTTTGCCAATCCTTTGGGGCTGGCTGCTGGCTTTGACAAAGATGGCCAAGCGGCAGGAGCCTGGCCCCTGCTGGGCTTTGGTTTTGCTGAACTGGGCACTGTGACCCGCCACCCCCAGCCCGGCAACCCGCCGCCCCGACTGTTTCGCCTATTGCCAGACCAAGCCGTGCTCAACCGCATGGGCTTTAATAATCAGGGTGCTGCTGCCCTGGCCGATCGCTTGCGTTCTGACTGGCCAACGGCCCGCCCCACCATTCCCATCGGCATCAACCTGGGCAAGTCAAAGGTGACAGCCCTGACCGAGGCCGCCGCCGATTACCGGTTTAGTTTTCAACAGCTTTACCCCTACGGCGACTACTTTGTGGTGAATGTGTCGTCGCCCAATACGCCGGGGCTGCGATCGCTGCAAGCTGCCGATCAGCTCAGCCCCATCTTGGCCACCTTGCAGGATGAAAACCGCGACAGCAAACCGATTTTGGTCAAAATTGCCCCTGATCTATCCTGGGCCGACATCGATACTGTTATCGATCTGGCCCAGACCTACGGTCTAGCGGGCATCATTGCTACCAACACCACCATTGCCCGAGCGGGGCTCAAAACCGAAACCCTGCTGCAAACCGGCAATCGGGTCGCAGACGAGGCCGGGGGCATTAGTGGCGCTCCCCTCCGGCAGCGATCCACCGAGGTCATTCACTACATTTACCAACGCACCGGAGGCACTCTGCCAATTATTGGGGTGGGCGGCATTTTTACCGCCGCTGACGCCTGGGAGAAGATTATTGCCGGGGCCACTTTGCTACAAATTTATACCGGCTGGGTCTATGAAGGGCCTTGGCTGGTACCTCAGATTCTCCAGGGGTTGCTGGCAAAGCTTGAGGAGCACCAGATAGAGACGATTGGCGAGGCTGTAGGGCTGAGCCATCGAGCCTCGCCACGGGTGCCTCAAGAAACAGTAGTTAGGGAATAACCCTCAGCGTTACTCCAGGAAGGGCGATCGCCCTCCCTGGAGTAATGGCAGACCCCATAGAGTTTTACTTTTGGCCGGGTGTTATTTTATCGACCAAATCCTTGACTTCGTCAACGATTCCTTCTTGCTTGGGGTGAGCTTGGCGGTACTGTTTGAGATTGTCTTTATAGGTTTTTTGCACGCCGTTGGGGTCGTCAATCACCTCAAGGGCCTCTTCGTAGGCCTGGCCGCGGGGTTCGTGGGTCATTACTTGATCGACTGGGATCGACGCATCAGCCATATTAGCCGCATAGGCAGGCTGGGAGGTGACCATGAGCCAGCCCATGAGGCCCACCAGGCCAGCTAGGGCGAGCGATCGCAGATGACGATCACAGAATGCTTGCGTCAGGGCAATTAAGCGTTGCATACAGTCTCCTGATTTTTTTAGGGTGAGAACAGGTTGCCTGGGTAGAGAAGTCGAAGTGCGGTGAGCGTCGGTACAACTTGGCTGCGATGACCAAAAGTTGACTGAGCTGTGTCGACTGAGTTGTATGGTACGAAACCCAATGGCTGCCCCTCTCTACCGCCGGACACATTCTGCGGGTTGAGGTTTGGCCGCCAAGGGGTTGAGGCGCTGGCCCAAAGGCGGAGGGAGGCTCAGCTAGCACAAGACCCAGAGGTTTGAGAAACCCGATGGCTCGGTTTTCGCTTGGGCACCTCGGTCGTTTACGACAGTGAATCGGCTGCTGTAGGATAGGTGCTTATGTAAAATTCCGGTCAGGTTCAGGCATCGGCGTCACCAGATCGGGCGCCCAGCGTCTCGGGCTTGCGCCATTCTTGGTCTGTGACATCGTTGCCATGATTCCTCAATCTCAGTTGCAAAAGCTCGAGTCTTGCCCCGAGGGGCCATTGCAGATTTTGCCCCGAGCCGCAGCCGCAGCTGAAGATCTAGCTCATAGAGGGCTGGGCAGTGGAGAAACTGGTCTGACGCACCAAACGCTGACCCTGTCGTTAGCAATACCTACCTATAACGAAGGTAAAAACATTCGCCCCCTGGTAGAGCGCTTGACCGCGCTGCTTGACGCGGCACTACCCAACGACTACGAGCTGATCGTGGTAGACGACGACAGCTCTGATCTAACCTGGCAGGAGGCTCTGGCCCTTACCGCTACCTACCCACAGCTGCGGGTGATCCGTCGCCAAGGTGAGCGGGGTCTCTCGTCGGCGGTCATTCGGGGCTGGCAGCGGGCACAGGGGCAAATTTTGGGCGTGATTGATGCCGATCTCCAGCACCCGCCCGAGGTGCTAATCGAGCTGCTAGAAGCCATTGGGAAGGGGGCCGATCTAGCGGTGGGCAGTCGCCACGTGGAGGGCGGCGGCGTCAGCGAATGGAGCCTGGCCCGGCGAGTGCTGTCTCGGGGGGCACAGACCTTGGGGCTGCTGCTGTTGCCTCAGGTGGTAGGCCGGGTGAGTGACCCCATGAGCGGCTATTTTATGGTGCGGCGGGATGCGATCGCCGGCCCGCTGCTCAACCCCAAGGGCTACAAAATTTTGATTGAGGTGCTGGGGCGCGGTGACATCGACACCATTGCTGAGGTGGGCTATGTGTTTCAAGAGCGCCAGGAAGGGGCCAGCAAGGTCACCTGGCGACAGTACATCGACTACATCCATCACCTGCTACGGCTGCGGCTGGGGGGGCGGCTAGGACAGCTACACCAGCGGTTTCCGATGCAGCGGTTTGTGCGCTTTGGCCTGGTAGGCCTCAGTGGCGTAGTGGTGGATATGGCAATTCTCTACCTGCTCCACAGCACCCTGGGACTACCCCTCACCCGCAGCAAAATTGTGGCGGCGGAGGTGGCCATTCTCAACAACTTCATTTGGAATGACGCCTGGACCTTTGCTGACATCAGTATGCTGCAACGGGGCTGGTCAGCTCGGCTGAAGCGCTTGCTCAAGTTCAACCTGGTCTGCCTAGCGGGGCTGGTGCTCAACGTGCTGGTGCTGAATGTGGTCTACAACCTGGTGTTTGGCCAGCGCTGGGCTTATCTGGCAAACCTGGTGGCGATCGCGATCGTCACCTTCTGGAACTTCTGGCTCAATCTCAAGCTCAGCTGGCGCGTCACCCAGGTCAAGTAAAGGGCAATCTGCTATTTTGCCTGTCCTTGAGGTAGCCAAAAGATAAACTCAGTGCCCTGCCCCAGCTGGCTTTTGACCTCGATCTCACCCCCCTGCACCTCTACTAAGCGGCGGCAGATGGTCAGTCCCAGGCCAGTGCCGCCAGAGTTGCGATTGCGGGAGCGATCGGCCCGCCAGAACCGCTCAAACACGTAAGGTACATCTTCCTCGGCAATCCCGATGCCAGTGTCGGCGATGGCAACATAGACCCGCCCCGGCTTGGCCCAGGCGTTGACCGTCACTGCTCCCTTCTCGGTGTAGCGCAGGGCATTGCTGATCAAATTGATCACAATTTGCTCAATGCGGCTGGGGTCGGCGTAGACCGAAGGCAGATCAGGAGGGCACTGCAGAGTAATCACCACTCGATCGTCGCTGAGAAACTGATCGGCAAAGGGGCGCACTAGGCCACCGAGCAGCGGACACAGAGCCACCGTCTGGGCCTGAATCGGCAGATAGCCCGCCTCTAGCTTAGACAGTTCTTGGAGGTCATTTACCAGCCGCTGAAGACGGGTAGTTTCGCCCGCTAGCCGCTGGTACAGTTCTGTCTCAGGCAGCACTGTCCCGTCAGCCAGCCCCTCCAGATAGCCATGGATGATGGTTAGGGGTGTGCGCAGCTCGTGGGTGAGGTCGCCAATTAGCTCCCGGCGATGTTCTTCGACCCCGGCTAGCTCTGCCGCCATCTGGTTAAAGCTGCTGGCCAGCCGCTGGACTTCGATAATTTCCGACGGCGGCACCCGCTCGTCTAAATGGCCGGCTGCCACCGATCGCGTCACATCGGCCATGCGATCGAGGGGGCGAATAATGCGCCGCGACACCCAGTAGCTCAGCCCTCCCGCCGTGCCCCCGCCCACCAAAATAGCCCACAGCATGCCTCGGCTCCAGGCAGCCTCTAGCCCCTCCACCATCTGGGTGCGCCGCTGCACGCTCAGCACCCCGTTCTCATAGCGCTCAAAGAACACGATAAATAGCCGCGGGGTGTAGAGGCGACCAAACAGCGCCAGGGTAAAAATACCCACCCCCATCACCGCCAGATGGGACCAAAACAAGCGACTACGCAGGCTATATTTGGCCATAGTAAAAACAACGGGGCTCAGCCCAGCAATGGAGTCAGCCTAATCCTAGCGATTAAGCGAGTTTAGAGAGTTCCAGCTCCATACCTATCCAGTCTCCCGCTGCGACCGGCCCAACGGGCCGAGTTCGCGTTATGGGAAGGGATGTTTTTAAGTTGGAATACCTTTAGGTAGGAGTACATTGCAACTCGGGCAGCTCTTCGGGCAAGATTGCCCCCTCCACAGGGCAGACCTGAAGACAGATGCCGCAGTCAATGCAGGTAGAAAAATCAATCCAATACCAGTCGGTGCCTTTGATGTTTTTTGCTGGCCCTTCATGGATGCAGGCCACGGGGCAGGCGTCGACACAGTCGGCAACGCCTTCGCAAACGTTAGTCACAATGGTATGGGCCACAGATTCTCCTCACGGGCATAGCTACAGACTGATTGACCTACCCTGCCCCTGCCCTTGAGCGAGAAACTTGGGTGCAGAGAGAGCCACAGCCATTCATCACGTTAGTTCAGAGATTCAATATCTGGCAAGCCGTCAGGGCCAATCCAGGCGATGCGGCTGATGCGGCGCTGTCGGGCTAAATCGCGGGTTGCCGTCGCAGATTCTCCCGCCGCTAGGTGTACCTCAGCCCGCACCAGGCTGGGAGAGTCCCGCAGGGTCTGGGCATAGGTAAAAGCTGCCGCCGCCGCCTGGGGCACCGTCGGCACCACCAGCCAGTCACTGGCGGGAGTATCTTGGGGCAGGTAACCCGTGGGCAGCAGGGCCTGGTGCAGCGCCTCCATATTTAAGACAAAGCCAATTCCTGGGAACCCCTCGCCCTCGCCCTGAAACACCCCCAGCAGATGATCGTAGCGCCCTCCTTGCCCCAAAACCTGACAGCCCTGTTCGGGGCCAGTCACAACCTCAAAGACCAGCCCTGTGTAGTAGTCAAAGGGCTGAATTAGGCTCAGGTCGAGGGTAAGACCTGGAGTACTGGTCCCCCCTGCTCCCACTTGGTCTGGTTTTACATCCCGCAGCAGAGCCACTAGAGACTTGAGCCGCTCTACTGTGGCCTGGGTATCTGCGCCCAGGTCAAGACTGGCGATCGCCTGCAACACGTCCTCAGGGTGGCCCCGCAGGTCTAACAAGTACAGGGCATGCTGGCGCAGATCAGGGGATAGATCTAGGGTCTCTAGGGTCACCCGGTCTAGATCGGCCAGGGCCTGGCGCACCGCCTGGCGCTGGTCGGGGG
This sequence comes from Pseudanabaena sp. PCC 9330, assembly GCF_055795045.1. Lineage (NCBI taxonomy): Bacteria > Bacillati > Cyanobacteriota > Cyanophyceae > Pseudanabaenales > Pseudanabaenaceae > Pseudanabaena > Pseudanabaena sp. PCC 9330. Next base: position 229,139 of record NZ_JAYFES010000117.1, read on the forward strand.
CAAAGGGCTCGAGCAGTGCCTGGGTTAGCTGAGCATCCCCCAAAATCAAACACCATGACTCAATGCGCAGGCTGGCCAAGCAGTCTAGCAGCAGCAGCACAATCTCTCCGTCAGCCACGGCGGCCCCTGCTCCCAGCAGCTCTACCCCCGCCTGGTAAAACTCCTGCTGGGTGCCGTGACTGCCCTGGGCCGCCTGACGAAAGACATTGGCGTTGTAGTACAAGCGCTGGGGATAGGTCACCCGAGCCAATCGGGTGACCGCAGTACGGGCAATCGAAGCCGTCAGCTCTGGGCGCAGGCCCAATCGCTTGCCTGCCGACGGCTGCAGCTCAATCACAGCATCGTGATCGATCGCCCCACCAGCCATGAGTGTGTCTAGCTGCTCTACGGTAGAGGTAATGATGCGGTGGTAGCTCCAACGCTGAAACACCTGCTCCAGACGATCTTCAATCCATTGCTTTTGGGCCACGTCGAGGGGCAGCAGATCGCGGGCACCGGCGGGAGGCTGGTAGATCATGATTTTTTCTTACCTCCAAATAGACCAAAAAAGCCGCCACCCTTGTCAGAGTCTTTAGGGTTAGTCCCTTTGCCACTGGCGGACTTGAGGCCAGAGAGCTTCGCCGACCCGGTGGTAGATCCGGCCTTGTCTACCCGAGTGTAGACAAGTTTAGCCCTCTCGTCATTGGGGTTAATCTCTAGCGCGCGCTTAGCGTGAATGCGAGCCATCGTACCCTGCCCGGCCTTGAGATATAAGGCGGCCAGATAGCTGTGACATTGGCCGTCGTTGGGATACGTTTTGACTGCCTCTCGCAGTTCCATAATGGCGCGGCTGTAGTCTTGGGTCTGCTCGTACCCCTGAGCCCGGTTGATGTAGCTCTCTAGAATGGTTCGGGCCGGCCTGGGGGGCGGGGCAGACCCTGCGGCTGGGGCGGAGGGCATGGGTGCTGCCGCCTGAGCCGGTGGTTTAGCGGGTGCCCCCTCTATCTGGGTAGTGCTGCGGTAGAGATAGACCAGATTGAGCTCACTGAGCTGGCCCATAACGCTAGTGATGGTGTTGAGATCATCAAACTGAGTTTCAGCGAGGGCGTTTACAGATTGTCGATAGACCTGTTCGCTGTTGGGAACTTTGATCAGGGCCTGGGCGGCAGCGGTGGAGACCGAGGGCGGCGCACTGCCTCGGCGGAGCGACTGCCCTTTGAGTTTGAGCACCAGCAGGTGCTCCGTAGCCGATTTTTCTTGGCTTAAGGCTTCGTAGGCGGGGTTAACTAATTTAGATAAAATCTCGCTCGCTTGACGGGCATCTGCCACCGCTGCACCGCCTAGGCTATCGGGGTGCAGCTTGCGAGCTATGGTCAGGTAGCGCTTGCGGACGGCTTTAGCATCGGCGGTAATAGGTACCCCTAGCACAGCGTGAAAGTCGTCAAAACCCAATTGAAAAAGCCCTTGGTCTGGTTTCATAGTCGCTTACCTGGGGGATGGCGCGGGGATGCGGTGCTCAAGGAAGTGGTTTTGAGGAGACAGGCCCTGGCACTATACTCTGGTGCCACCCCTCCAACGTCAATGGGGCAGACCACCACAGTTTAACTGTCTCCTATGGTTTTTTAGCCGGGAAAGTCTAGATCGAGTGGCGGCAGCGCGAGGGGCTTAATCTGCCTAAGAATACTGCCCATGGCATTGTGAATGTGACCATTGGTGGCCAGCAACCGCCCAGCCATGATGTCGAGGGGCGCACCATCGTAGGTTGTGACTTGGCCACCGGCCTCACGCAGAATCGCAATGCCGGCGGCAATATCCCAGGGCGCCAGGCCCCGCTCCCAATAGCCGTCGAGGCGGCCACAGGCCACGTAGGCTAGATCGATCGCCGCTGAGCCTCCCCGGCGCACCCCCTGGGTTAAATGGGTGAAGTGGCAAAACTCGGCGTAGTTGTTGTCAGAGGTTTCGCGGCGATCGTAGGCAAACCCGGTCACCAATAGACTCTGGGCCAGCTGATCGGTGCCAGAGACATGAATGGGACGACGGTTGAGGGTAGCTCCCAGGCCAGCAGCAGCGCGAAATAATTCTTGGTGAATGGGGTTGTAGATCACCCCCAGCACCGGTTCGCCCTCGGCCAACAAGCCAATGGAAACCGCGCAAAAAGGGTATTGGTGGGTGTAATTGGTAGTGCCATCGAGGGGGTCGATCGCCCACAGTAGATCGGCATCGGGGTTGCCTAAAGCTCCCGACTCTTCGGCCAAAATACCGTGGTCAGGGGGGAGATGGCGACGAAGCACGGCCATGACTTCGGCCTCGGCGGCGCGATCGGCTTCGGTGACGAGATCCCCCGATCGCCCCTTTTCGTCAATGGTGGTGAGATTACCCCAGTAGTGTTGGAGTACTGCTCCAGCGGCCAGGGCGGCTTCGGTGGCGCTGTCTAACCAGCGCTGGAGATCAGAGGCAGGCGGCAAAAACATAGCTCGGGTAGACAGGAAAGATGGATCTGCGGAACGTTTTACAGAGCTGGACAGCCTAGTCTTCCTCTAGGGGGAGGGCTCGACGCACTTTGCCCTTGCCAAAGTAGCGGCCAAACTGAAGCTCGTAGACCTCGTCTTCGTCCTGGGTCTCGGCCTGAATGGGGCTGCGGGGATAGCTGACGCAGAGTAACGCGTAGCCTTGGGCGCGCAAGTCAGGAGAGAGACCCATAGCCTCAGGTTGGTAGACTTCTCCCTCTAGTAGGCGAACGGCGCAGGTGGTGCAAGCGCCGTTGCGACAGGCAAACGGTAGCTCAACTCCCTGGCTCTCGGCAGATTGGAGAATGTAGCGGTCTTCTGGCACCTCAACGGTGTAAATACGCCCAGTTTGACGATGGTGGACTGAGATAGTGTGGGTGCAGGCCATAGGGTCGAAAAATGAGGAGATGACAGCAACAGGTTGACTCAGGCGAGGTAAAAAAAGATCAGTGTGCCGAAAAGGCCGACGAGCATGACCCCAGGAGATCAGCCCTAATGAGACATCGCTCCAGTAGGTTCTGCCCTGGTGGGCATTCTAGTGGGCATTGTGTAGCCTCACTGTCATGATCTCATGAAAAATTCCCCACTGACCGTTTGGACATTTTCTCTAGCCAAATTCGTCTGCCCCTGTTAACCAACTCCATTATTTGATACGATAGCCACTCAGCGGTGATACACCGTCCCCTGGAGAGATGGCCGAGCGGTTGAAGGCGCAGCACTGGAAATGCTGTTTAGGGGTGACTCTAACGAGGGTTCGAATCCCTCTCTCTCCGTTGTTATTGTTGAACTTTCTCGCAGGGCTGCATTAGAGTGCTGCTTGAGAAAAAGATCTAGGCCTGGCAGGCTGCTGCAACTTGGGTTGTGCACGCAGGCTCAAGTTAAGGCTCTTAGACCCCAGCCCAGCCTGACAGCCCATTTCTGAGTGTGCTCCAGCTTGTGGTCTACGCTCTGCATGGCTCCTTTAGGCCCATCGCGACGGAGCCCACCTGCGGGTGTGGCGGACATGGCCAACAAAAATATTGATGGCTCACATCTTTAAAGGAATGTGTCAAGGGCGCTAGTTACTCGTCGAGATCTGGGCATGCTGAGCATCAGTTATCCAAGACCTAGCCTCAATTTTGAGCTGCCCTGTGGCAGTAACTTGACCGACAGCCACCGAGCAGCTACTACAGCGCTTAGGCTATTGGGCCGGGCTTGCTCGGGAAGTCAGACTATGGGTGTGCTATTTGAGACTTCTACCATTGCCCAGTTTCTATTTTCAAGGACTTAGTCCACGTGAAAACGGCGATCAATACAATTGGCCACCGTCTGCGCCGCAGACTTGCTCCTCGGGCCTCTCGCTGGTGGAGAGCCATACCGCTTCAGACCGGGGGCAAGATTGTACTGTTGGCCAGTGTGCTAGCCAGCGCCTTAGTCACTGGGTTCAAGGTTATCAATGGTCTTGAACCGGCTGAGCTATTTTTGTTTGACCACTTAGTGCGATGGTCAAAGACCGGCCTTTCAGGACCATTGCGCCCCAGCGTAGATCTTGACCCGCGCATGACTATCGTGGGCATAACCGAGGCCGACATTCGCCAGTACGGCTGGCCCCTCAACGATGACATTTTGGCCCAGGTGATTGATAATCTCCAGGCTCACGATCCCAAAGTGGTGGGCCTAGATCTCTATCGCAGCAGCTTCCGACCACCGGGATCTGACGATTTGATCAGGGCAATGGCGGCCCCTAACCTGATCGCTATCATGAATGTGGGCAGCACCATTGGCCAAGATGAAGTGCCGCCTCCGCCCACGGTAGAAGACGCACGGGTGGGGTTTAATGACTTTCCTACCGACTCTGACGGTGTCATTCGCCGCAGTTTAGTGTACGTGCGCAGCCCCGATGGAGGCTATTACTCCTTTGCGCTGAGGGTGGTGATGGCCTACGCTGGCTATTCAACAGAAACACTCAAAGCCACAGATAGTCATTTGCATTTGGGCGATCGCGCCATCCCAGTGCTATCGGGCCAAGACGGCGGCTACCAAGATGTCGACAGCCGCGGCTACCAGATTTTGCTGCACTACCACAGCGGCCACATGCCCGCCCGGCACCTTTCCATCAGTCAGGTGCTAAGCAACAAGTTTGACCCCGCCTGGGTCAACGGCAATATCGTGCTGATCGGCACCACCGCCGCTAGTCTAAAAGACCGTTTTTATACCCCCTTTAGCTTTGACCAAGACAATGAACTCACCATGCCTGGGGTAGTCATTCACGGTCAGATGGTGCAGCAACTGCTCGATATTGTCAGCGGGCAGCCCGCCCTCTATCGGGTGCTGCCCCCCCCCGCAGAAGGGCTATGGCTGTTGGGTTGGTGTTTGGCCGCCGGCAGTGCAGCCTGGGCAATGAAGCGGCCCAGTGGCCTGCTGCTATCAAGCGGTCTGCTGCTAACGGGCATGATGACGACCGGCTGGGTCGGGGTCAACCGTCTGGTATGGCTACCCTTAGCAGAACCCGTCACCGGCATGGTGGTGGCAACGGCCATCGTGCTGGTCTACAAATTGTTCTACCGCTCTACCCACGACTCGCTCACGGGTTTGCCCAACCGCGAGGCCTTTATGGGCACTATTCAGCAGGCTCTACAGCAGCGACAATTCTCTGACCCACCGGTAATCGTGGCCTTTATGGGCATCGATCGCTTCAAGGTAATCAACGAGAGCCTGGGTCACCAGATGGGCGATGAGGTACTGCGAATGATGGCCCAGCGGCTGGTGCAGCACCTTCCTCCTGAGGCCAGGGTGGCCCGCGTGGGGGGCGATGAATTTGCCCTGCTGCTGACCAATCAGCCCACCGCCGAGGCCGGACAGCTGATGGATCACCTCCAGTATGTGCTGTCAGAGCCGCTCACCCTGCGCGGACAAAAACTGCCCAGCACCCTCAGCATTGGCGTGGCCATCACCCAGCCTGAGCTAGAACACAAGCCCGTCGATCTGCTGCGCGATGCCCACACCGCCATGTACCGGGCCAAGTCGCTGGGTAAGTCTCGGTTTGAGGTGTTTGCTGCTGGCATGTTGACCGAGGCCGTCAATCGCCTACAGCTCGAAAGCGACTTGATTAGCGCCCTCGACAATGAGGAATTTTTGCTCTACTACCAGCCGATTATCAAGCTCCAAACGGGTGAATTGGCAGGGTTTGAGGCTCTGGTGCGGTGGCACCAAAAAGAACGGGGCTTTGTGTTGCCCAGCGCTTTTATCCCCGCTGCAGAAGAGACCGGACTAATTATGGCCCTGGGCCAGTGGATCTTTCGCGAAGCCTGTCGGCAGCTGCACAGCTGGCACGAGGCCTTTCCCCACTATCGCCACCTGACCATGAGCATCAATCTCTCCAATCGCCAGTTTGGTCAGTCCGACTTGATCGGCCAAATTGAGGCCGCCCTGCGGGAAACTCAGGTAGACAGCCACTGTGTGCGGCTTGAAATCACTGAGAGCATGGTGATGGGCGATGTGGATGCAGCCATTGACCTGATGCTGAAGCTCAAGTCCCTCGATCTCAAGCTGGCGATCGACGATTTTGGCACTGGCTATTCTTCCCTAAGCTACCTGCACCGCTTCCCGATGGATACACTAAAGGTCGATAAGTCCTTTGTGGGCCGCCTCGAAAATAGTAACGAAGACCGCGCCATCATCAACACCATTTTGACTTTGGGCCAAAAGCTCGGTATGGAAGTGGTCGCCGAGGGGGTCGAAACCGCTACCCAGGTGGCTATGCTGCAGCAGGAGGGCTGCGACTACGGCCAGGGCTATTTCTTTGCCAAACCGCTGCCGGCTGAGGCTGCCCTAGAGTTGCTTCAGCAGTACCATCCCCTGGCTTGCTAGTCTGCGGGCAGGGTCTTATCCATCGCTGCCGATGTGAGGGTAGGACTATTCCTTGTCCTGGGGAAAATTTGTGTTAGGAATCTGGCACAATCCTTGATTTTGACCATTACCTTGGATTCTCAACTGGTCTACAATGATCCCAGATGAAAATCAGGAGCCTAACTAGGCTGCAAAATAATAGTTCGCTCCGTTAGGCTCTCCCGGAAGGTAGGCCCAGCGGCTTTTTTAAAATATCCTTTACGTTGTTATTATCAATGTCTGTTGGTGACGCCACGTTTAGAGCAGCCGTTTTAGAGTCAGAGCTACCGGTTCTCGTTCATTTTTGGGCCCCCTGGTGTGGCCTCTGTAAAATGATAGTTCCGGTTTTGCAGGCGTTTCAGTCTGAGTGGGAGGGCCAGGTGCTGGTGCTGGATGTCAATGCCGACGAAAACCTTCGCCTGGCCAATGCCTACCGCCTCTCTAGCTTGCCTACCCTACTGATGTTTGATCAGGGCCAGGTTTGCCAACGTATTGAATCTTTTCGCGGCACCGAAGACTTGAGGCTGACGCTGGATGCTTTTATGCGCGATCGCGAGTTGACCTACGAGATTCCCCGTCTGGTTCGCATTTATCCCTAGAATGCCGGTCTTCAAAGTGATTTAGATGTCTTGAGGCATGAGCGGCCTAGGGTTGGAGGTAACCTTCGACCAATAGATCGTTGCCCAAGGTGCGCCAGGTGACGCGCTCTAGAGGCAAGGCTTTGTCCATGGTGTGGATGTCCAGATCGCCGATGGGGGTGGGAGATTGTTGTCCGCCCGCCAGTTTTGGTGCCACAAAGGCCCACAGCTTATCGATGACGCCATCGGTAATAGCCTGAGCAGCTAGCTGACCGCCACATTCCCACAGAACGTTGGCGCAGCCGCGATCGTAGAGCACCTGGGTCACCGCTCTCGGTGTGAGGGCCGGTAGGGCTAACACCTCTACTCCCTGATCTTGCAGCGACTGCTGGCGATGGGGGTCGGCCTCTAGGCTGGTAAAGATCAGGGTGGGGGCTACCTCGGTTTGCCAAAGGTGGGCCTGAGAAGGCAGGTCGAGACGACGACTCATGACCACTCGGCAGGGATTGTGAAGGCTGTGGCCGTGGGTGGTGAGGTGGGGATTGTCGCAGCGTACGGTATTGCCACCGACGACGATTGCATCGCAGGTGCTCCGCAGCTGGTGCACAGCGGCCCGGGCGACGGGGCCGGTGACCCAGGCGCTGTGGCCGCTGGTGGTGGCAATTTTGCCGTCTAGAGTCATGGCATATTTGAGCAGCCCTAGCGGGCGCTGGCGGGTCGCTCGGGTGACAAAGCCCTCGTTGAGCCGCTGGCAGGCGGCGGTCTCGACGCCAACGGTAACCTCAATGCCCGCCTGGCGCAGGCGATCGATGCCCGCTCCGGAGACCCTAGGGTCGGGGTCGACCATGCCCACCACCACTCGCCGAATCTGAGCGGCCACAATGGCTTCGGTGCAGGGGGGGGTGCGTCCGGTGTGGTTGCAGGGTTCAAGGCTGACGTAGAGGGTGGCCCCGCGCGCCTGACCACCCGCCTGGGCCAGGGCAAAGACCTCGGCGTGGGGCTCACCGGCCCTGGGGTGAAAGCCTTCGCCCACGACCAGGCCTCGGTTCACAATGACGCAGCCCACCATCGGGTTAGGGGCTGTGCGGCCCGCTGCCATGGCGGCTAGCTCTAGGCAGCGCTGCATCCAGCGGCGATCGGCCTCGGTCGATATTTCCTCTGGGCCATCGTCTGGAGAAAAATCAGTGACAGGAGGTTGACTCAAGGTTCTTAGGGGAAAGGGGGGCTGTGAATGCAGGTGGAGGCGATCGCTGCCTCACCTCCGCCAATTTTAGACCGCCGTCAGCCTCGGCATTCCATCCGTAGCAGCCGTGGGTTGCGGTAAACTAAAGCCTATCCACTAGGTGAGTGTGAGCGAGTGAGTGTAATTCCTCCTGTTGATTTAACGGGGCAGTTTAAAACCATTCAATCTGATGTCAATGCGGCCGTGGCCGAGGTGCTGGCCTCTGGCCAATACATCAATGGCCCCATGGTTGACACCTTTGCCCAGGCCTTTGGCAACTACGTCGGCACCGAGCACTGCATTGTCTGTAATTCTGGTACTGATGCTCTCTATCTGGCTCTGCGATCGCTCAACATTGGCCCCGGCGATGAGGTGATCACCTCGCCCTTTACCTTTATTGCCACGGCGGAGGCGATCAGCGCCGTGGGGGCAACCCCGGTCTTTGTCGATATTGATCTAGATACTTTTAACCTAGATGTGACCAAGCTAGAAGTCGCCATTGGCGATCGCACCCGCGCCATCGTGCCGGTGCATTTATTTGGTCGCCCCGTAGATATGGGGCCCGTGATGGATCTGGCCGCTCGCTATGGCCTGGCCGTGGTAGAAGACTGTGCCCAGGCTACCGGCGCTAAATGGATGGATCAGCCCGTCGGGCGCATTGGCCAAGTGGGCTGCTTTAGCTTTTTCCCCACTAAGAATCTAGGCGGCTGCGGCGACGGCGGCGCTATCACCACTAACGATGGCGAACTGGCCGCTACCGCCCGCATGCTCAGCGAGCACGGCAGCCGGATTAAGTATCACCATGAGGCGATCGGCATCAATAGCCGCCTCGACTCGGTACAGGCAGCCATTCTCGATATCAAGCTGCGCCACCTCAACACCTGGAACCAGCAGCGCCAGCAGGTGGCCGATCGCTACCACAGCCTGCTTAACCAGGTCGACGAAGTGGTACGCCCCCAGCCCGTCACCTTTGGCCAATCGGTGTGGAACCAGTACACCCTGCGCATACCCCAGGCTACAGCGGCGGGTCAGGAGCGCAACCAGATCCAGCAGATGATGCGCGAAGCTGGGGTGATCTGCATGGTCTATTACCCCCTGCCCCTGCACCTACAACCGGTCTATCGTCACCTGGGCTACCGTCCTGGCGACTTGCCCCAGGCCGAGGCCGCCGCCCACCAAGTGCTGTCCCTGCCGATGTTCCCTGAGCTAGAGAGCTCTGCCCAGGAACAGGTGATAGCGGCTCTAAAGGCGACTCTGGCCAAGGTGGAGCTAAAGACAGCCCAGTACTGTTAGCAACCAGGACTGTTAGGAGATGTCCAGATAGCAGGCCGGTTTTACCAGCGTCGCCTGAGTAGATCTCCCTACTCACAGACAACGATCCCTTGTAGTTTCCTATACTATATTTAAGGAAGATTAACCCGAGTTTGGGGCATTCCCTCCCTCGCATCGCCCTACTGTTTCCCCTTTGGTGGTGGGTGCTAGACAGAGTGAGACCCCATTGCCGCAGGTTGCTTAGAGCTATCTGCGGGCGGGGCTGCACCAAACCAACCTAGGGAGTAACACAGTGGCAGGTCTAGATCCGGCTTCTATGGGCAATTACGACCCAGCGGCGATCGCCCGTTATTTTCGCTGGCGACTGGTTACCCTAGGCTGGCGAGTGACGCAAATTCTCTGGTGGCTGGGCACCTTCGTGCTGGGGCTTCAGATGGATCGCTGGCTGGGTCAGGAGGTGCAAAACCGCCCCCGCCGGGCTGCGCAGCTGCGTCAGGTGCTGACTGACCTCGGCCCCACGTTTATCAAAGTTGGTCAGGCGCTCTCGACTCGCCCTGACCTAATTCGCCAAGATTTTCTCGATGAGCTGACCAAGCTGCAAGATCAGCTGCCACCCTTTCCAACGACGGAAGCGATGGCCATCATAGAGGCTGAACTCGACTACAGCCCCGAGGAGGTATTTAGTTCTCTCTCACCGCTGCCCGTGGCGGCTGCCAGTCTTGGTCAGGTTTACCGAGGGCGGTTATTTTCTGGCGAAGAGGTGGCGGTGAAGGTGCAGCGGCCTAACCTGCGCCCGGTGCTGTGCCGAGATCTCTACCTGATGCGGTGGGCCGCTCGATGGCTGGGCAGCTTCCTGCCCCTCAACCTGGGTCACGATCTGACGCTCATTGTCGATGAGTTTGGCATCAAGCTCTTTGAAGAGATCGATTACCTCAACGAGGGTCGCAATGCCGAGCGTTTTGCCGCCAACTTTAAAGACGACCCCACGATTAAGGTTCCGGTCATCTACTGGCCCTACTGTAGTCAGCGGGTGCTCACCCTAGAGTGGATAGAGGGCTGCAAGCTTACCGATACTGCCACCCTAGAGGCCGGCAACCTCGACCCAGATCAACTGATTGAAATCGGCGTCACTGCTGGCCTGCGGCAACTGCTAGAGTTTGGCTTTTTCCACGCTGACCCCCATCCGGGCAACCTGTTTGCCCTAGCCGATGGCCGCATGGCCTACATCGACTTTGGCATGATGGATCAGCTCGATCAGACCACCAAAGAAACCCTGGTCGATGCGGTGGTACACCTGATCAATCAGGACTTTGCGGAACTGGGCAAAGACTTTGTCACCCTAGGGTTTTTGACCCCAGACACCGATTTAGGGCCGATCATTCCGGCCCTGAGCCGAGTTTTGGGTGACGCGATCGGAGCCAAGGTAGAAGAGTTTAATTTCAAAACTGTCACTGACCAGTTTTCAGAGTTGATGTACGAGTACCCTTTTCGGGTGCCGGCCAAATTTGCCCTGATCATTCGCTCTCTGGTCACCCAGGAGGGCCTAGCCCTGAGCCTGAATCCCAACTTCAAAATTCTCAATGTGGCCTACCCCTACGTGGCCCGCCGCCTACTGCTAGGCGAAACCCCGGCCCTGCGCCAGCGACTGCTGGAGGTACTGTTTCAAGACGGACAGTTGCAGTGGAGTCGTCTGGAAAACATGCTGGCGATCGCCCAGGGTGACACCGGCTTTGACCTTCTCCCTACCGCTGGGCTGGGCTTTGGCTATCTGATGTCTGAGGAAGGCGCTCATCTCAGGCAGATGATTGTGTTAGCTCTCACCGAAGATGATCGACTTCACACCCAGGAGGTGCAGCGGCTGTGGGCTTTGGTCAAAGAAGACATCACCCTCGATCGCGTTTTGGGAGTCGCCTGGGGAGCCATCACTCAATACTCGCTGGATCAGGCTGAGCAACTGGTGCCAGCTGTAGGGGGGTTGCGACAGGTTCTGAGAGCCTAACCCACTGCCGATTTCAACCCCATCAGGTTTAAGCAAGGAGAAGCGCTTATCGGTATAGATAGGTCGACGCTCTCCCGTATAATCAAAAAACGTAACGTATTGTTTTATTTCTTACCCCTGTGTACCCACAACCGCCCTACGTTTTATTTTTCGCTGGGTTTTTAGCCGCTGTGTCTTCGGGCTATGCCTTTAGTACCTCGCTCCAGCAGTCAGTCAACGAGTGGAATAGTAAACGATCTACCCGCATCTTAGCGACTCTGCGTGGCCCTCGGCTGCAAATTCCCTTCTTTGGAATTTGCGCCGGTGTATGTGTTTTCTTAGCCTCGGGTATTCAGCTGTTTGGCTTTTCGGCGAAGGCAGCTTATGCCATGGGGGTGCCAATGACCCTCCTTAGCGGTCTGCTGATCTGGTCGCAGTTGGGTAAAATCTTGCTGCTGATTGAAGAAGGTGGTTCAAAAGCCTTAGATCTCGATGCCTTCTGATACCAATTGTCCATTTTGATCGATGCCTGGGGCTGTCGGTTCCTTCACCGGAGCAGCGTTACCGCCCCGAAAAGGCTGGGCTGGCCGCAGATGATATGTCTGCCAGCGGTAGGGTAACCGTCACGGTGGTGCCTCCTTCAGCCGATGATGCGATCGCCAGTTGACCCAGGTGGGCATCTACAATGCGCTTAGTAATGGCCAGGCCCAGCCCATTGCCCGAGGGCTTAGTGGTAAAAAATGGCTGGGTGAGCTTGGGCAACACCACAGGTGAAATTGGTTCACCACAGTTGTGAATGCAAATGTTGACGCTGCCGCCAGTAGGAGGGCTGATCGTCCAGGTAATGATGTCACCTAGGCCGCAGGCCTCCTGAGCATTGGTGATCAAGTTGATGAATACCTGCTTGAGCTTGTCGCGATCGCCCCAAACGGTAATTGGGTTGTCCAGGGTGACCAACTGAAGCCAGTCTAGAGACTCGCTTTGGTTGTCTGCTAGGGTGGTCACCACGGCTTTCACTAAGTCATTGATCTCGACCGGGGCTAGGTCAAGGGTTGGTTCGCGGGAATAGAGCAAAATTTCGCTGAGTAGCTTTTGCAGTCGCTCTGATTCCTCTAAAGCGAGGGTAAGGCGCATTTGAGCCCGCTCAGATAGGTCAAGGTCACGAAAGGAATTGAGCCCCAACAGAACTGTAGTCAGTGGGCTGCGCACCTCATGGACAATCATGGCGGCCAGTTCGCCGATTTCTGCCAAGCGGGCCTGGGCCGCTTCAGAGGCACGACGATCGCTGATATCGCGAGCTAGGGCTAAAACGTAGCGTTGACCTGATTGGGTCAGATCATTGCTCTCGGGATCTAGCCTTCCCATGCGCACCTCTACAGGAAAGCTGGTGCCATCTTGGCGCTGATGCCAGCCCTCCAGGGTTTGGGGTGCCCCTGGCTGAAGCTGTCCCCAGATCTCGGTAAAGTTGGCAGGGCTATAGGTGGTTTGAATATCATCGATTGAGAGCTGTAGGAGTTGATCGCGACCGTAGCCCAGACTGTTGCAGGCAGTCTGGTTGACGTCGATAATACGGCCGCTGCCATCGATCACAAGAAAGGCATCTACAGCCTGTTCGACTAGGGTGCGAAAGCGGGTTTCGCTCTGTTTACGGATAGCTACAGCAACAGTAATTTGCCCAAACATTTGCTCGAAGGCGTAAATGACGTCTCCCAATTCATCGTTTCTGGCCTGGGGCAGAGACGCAAAGGTAAGGGCTTGGGTGTCGTAGTCATCGCCAATGGCCTGACCCGCGGTGAGTAGATCCTGGCGCAGCAGCATGACCGGCCTGATCAGGAGACGGTGCAGCACCAGCAGGGTGGCACCGGTAACAAAGACAGAAATAATGACTACCAATCCGACAATGCGACCAATGAAAGCAAAATATTCGCGCTGTACCCAGGTAGCGTCGTGGCGCACAATCAGCACGTAGCGATCGCGTAGGGGGAGCATATCCCAGGCGGCATCGTAGCGGCGCTGACGACGATAGTAGCGGTCAGGGCGCATGGCCTGCTGGCTCTGGGCCAAGGTCAAATTGGGAACTTCTCCAAAACGGCCTACCAAAGTGCCATCGAGACGGTAGATAGCGCCGCCCAAAATCACCTGATTGGTCTGGATACCCTGGAGGTGATTGACTAATTTGTCGTCTTGCAGGTTAGCTAGCACAGCGGCATCAATCCGACCTAGCGCTTGGGCCGTCGATAGCGATCGCAGATAGTTCAGCAGCTCGCGCTCGCGGCGCATGACCGATGGCACCAAAATCACCGCTTCAATCAAGACGATGCTTAAAAACACCCAGTAGGCAACGCGCTTAGAGAGCCTGGCGGCCAAGAAGTCGCCTGTCGATTGCAGCATTGGGCTTACCCAGGCCATCTTGTCTGACTCTAACTAGAGATCTTTGATGATTTTTTGAGCACAATACTACCATTGAGGATAGTCGAGTCAGCCTGGGTCAGTTTGGCGATCGCCAGCTAAACTTAGGAGCCAACCGTCAACTTAGCCACTCGACTCCGATGACGGCACCGTCAGAGACAAGCCACCCGGAGACAAGTCACCCGGAGACAGGGCATCGTCAGAGACTCAACACAAGACACTGTTAGAGACAAATAGAGACAAAAACCATGGGGCCTGCTGACCATCTACCTGATTCCTCTGCCGCGCCGTCTGACCCCCAGGCTGCGGTTATGATCCTGCGGGTATTGGGCCAAGATTTAGCTGCCCTCCATCAGCAGGTCTCGACCCATATGGCCGACGATATCGCCCATATGCAGGCTCGCAAACAGCGGTTGATGGCCGATATTGAAGCCCTAGAAGGAGACTATGAAGCTCTCCGAATCCAGCATCAGCAGTTGCAGAGTAGCTATAGCGAGACCCTTAACCAGCAGCAGATTGCTCAGCAGCAGGCCTGGGCCAAGCGTTTAGCTGTGGCTCTGGCCACCCACCTTCAAGGTCGCCTCGAAGCCTCATTGGCGGCAGCCAATGCCAACGCCCTTCAGGCCACCAGTCCTCGATATGGCGCAGGTCACCTCTCTGCGGCCAGCCAGGGTTTAGCCGCCCTTGATGCCACTCTGCAAACCACCCTGGCCTCTCTCCAGCAAGACTTGACTAGCTACCACAGCAGTATTTCCCAGCAGATCAGCCGCATGCAAAATGTAGAGCAGCAGGGAGAAGCCATTCTCGAAGCACTGGTAGCCCGCCTCGGCCAGCAGTTGCAGAGCCAGATGATATCTGCTAGCCGCAATGGTCACAGCAACCCAAACAGCTACCCTCTGCCCCCCAGTCCTACGGGGAATGGGGTGGCAGTCGGAGATCTGAGGACAAGCGGTTGGGGTGAATACGATCGCCCCCCCGCCTCGCCCCCTGATTCCACCGCTCAGGTTTACCCGACCGCTGGCCCCGACCATCGTTCGCCGCTGTCGGGGCCAGCTCTACCGCTGAGAAAAACTTACCGCAGCCCCCAGGCCAACCCAGCCCCCAACGGCAGTAGCGGCGAATATACGGACTCCCCAGGCGTAGCTGTGCCCCCTGGCCATCAACCTCAGGTGAGCCATCAAGCCCCAGCGGAGCGCGGCGATCGCGCTCTGACCATAAATCCTCAGATGGGAATTATCGTCGTTGTGCTGTCTACCCTGGCACTGTCGCTGCACAACGTCCTTGTAGGAGTCATCGGCTACGGGGGGCAGATTTTCGGGCGCGTACCGATCGAAGCTGTGCTGCCGCTGACCATTCCTAACTCACTGCTGTTACTGTGGCTGCGAATGGTGGTGGTGGTACCGCTGCTGGCTCTGATAGCCCCTCGGCTGCACCCTACCGTAGGCCGTGATTTACGACAGATGTTTAGCCGTGACTACCGGCGACCGCTAATCCAGGTGATTGCCAGCGGTGGTTTTTTGTTTTTATCGCAAATTTTAATCTACAAGGCCATAGCTGACGTAGGGCCAGGGGTAGCGGTAACGCTACTGTTTATGTATCCGTTAATTACAGTGCCCTTGGCCTGGTTTCTGTTTGGCGATCGGCCCACCCCCCTGCGGCTGGTGGTGATGTTTGCTATCAGCATGGGCATCGTGTTCACGGCCCTGCCCCGCATCTACAGTGACCTCAGCGGCAACGGGGTATCGCTCTGGGGAGTAGCAGCAGCCCTCTTGGCCAGCGTCGCCTTTGCCCTGTTTTTGATCGCCATGCAGCTATGCTTTCGACGGCTACATCCGGTCTCGGTCAGCCTATTTCAGTTCAGCACCATTTTCATCTTGACCAGCCTGATTTTAATCGTTGGTTCCCTAGTTGGCCTCTCTCCAGGAGCACCAGCCAGCTCCCTGGGGCTCTATGTCAGCGCTGGGATGTTAGGCCTGCTCACCTTGCTGGGGTACTTGTTTAATAACTATGGAGTGAAGCTACTGGGGGCTGCCCAGGCATCGATTGTCGCTGCCAGTGGCCCGGTAGTTACGGCTATTCTGGCCTTTTTAATCACCCCTGGAGAAAAGTCAGCGCTGCTGTTTATTCAATGGATGGGAGTGGTTTTAGTCACCCTGGGCGTTATCTCTCTCAGCCTAGAACGGGTGACTAGCCAGCGCCGCCAGGCTAAGCAGCGCAGCGCTGTTCCGGCCAACACCGGTCAGTGGCCCTAGCCTCGGCAATGGAGCTGAAGGCTAATGACTTAGCAGATCTTCTCCCTAAACATGAATACCGCAGTTACGCAAACAAAACCCGCGCATGCGCGGGTTTTGTTTGTGAGCTCAATCAAATTTTTGCACGTCTCTGATGACAAAAACTGAGGCCGTGCCAACGACCTATAGCCATCGTTGCGAAAGGGTATGGAATTTCCTCACCGTGCTGACCATGGCTATGGGAAACTATTCTGTCAGAGACGGCGAGGGAGCTACCCAGTGAGTGCCCCCACCCTGGCGGCGACCCGGAAATTCATCGCGGCTGTTGGCACTGGCAGCCCCAATTAGCCCAAAGGCCTGAATGAAGACTAAGACTAATAGCGATAGCGATCCAATGGCTATAAACGAATAATAGGACCGGGACTTTTGTTCGAGCTGATTGTACATCCTGATTTACCGCTGTTGCCTCAGAATTAACCGAGTTAAGCCTGAGGGTAGACGCTCCCTAAACAACATTGACGACCCTTGCTTTACCCTTAGAGGGAGATGTAGATTGCGGCTAACATCAGCAAAGCCTATATCCATTAAGGCTGACTCGAACCTCAACCATCGACAGCAGACCTACGGAACTTAAGCCTAGGGAATTCCACGGATTGATCGGTACATCCGGATAACCTCTATGAGGTTTGTGTAAACTTTCCTGAAATATTTCAGAGTTCGTCCGGGAAGGTTGAACGTAGGCTTAACCCATTCGATGCTGGGTTCAAGCCCTGGAGCAAATCATCCGTGCCTCTACGGAACTCCGTCGGTCGGCCCTTTACAACTTTGCTTTGCCCTAGCCGAGGTGACGATGACGATAGGGCCAATTTCCCAGATCTAGCCGAGGCCCAGGCTCTGAAACCAAAGGCCAAGCAGAAGCCCTAACAATGCTCCGAGAGTGGTGTTGATGCCATTGACCAGCTCGTTGGTCAGCCAGGCAATCTGGGTTTGTAGGGTGGCCCCAATCAGGCTTTCAACGGTGGTGGCGATCGAGGCTACCACCAGGCAAAGCAAGATGCCCCAGGGACTCACTAACCCCACGGCCCAGCCCCCCAGGGCTATGACTAATGATCCGGCAACCCCGGCGAGGGTGCCCTCTAGGCTAACTGCGCCTTCGGTACCGGGGGGTACTGGCTTGAGGGAGGTGATCAAAAAGGTACGCTGACCGTAGGCTTTGCCCACCTCGCTGGCCGTGGTGTCGGAGAGCTTAGTGGCTAGGCTGCTGACGTAGGCCAGGGCTAGGGGTGGCAACCACAGGTCTGACTGGGCCGGGCTGGCCAAGCTGCTGACCAGGGCGATCGCCACTCCACAAACTGCCGCCGCCAGGGCTGACCCCCAGACGTTTTCTGGCCCCCGCGCCCCCGATCGCCCCTCAGCAATGCCAGCGGCCTCTTTGCGGGCTTTGCCCAGTCGGGTCACTGCCGAGCCTGCCAAAAAATAGGTCATTATCACGGCGTAGCCTCGCCAACCCAGGCAGCCCCAGATCAGTACCCCCAGCCCCCAGGCGTGGAGGTAGCCCGCCGGAGTGAGCAACTTTTTGGGCAGACGCCAGGCGATCGCCAGCAGCAGCCCGTTAAGAACAGCCCCCAGCAGCCAGCTCTCCCAAGCAGTCGTCACAGGCATGGTGGGAAAAATCATGGGATTACCTCGTGGGCGATCGGACGGGCCATAGACCAGTTTTCTAGAGAGCAAAAGCCTTATGCAAATGCAAGCAGTTGCCCGAGCCTGGGCTGGGCTCATAGGTGAGCCGGTCAGCCACTAGATACATGATCTTGAGCCCCCTGCCGCCCTCAGAGTCGGGGTTATTAACTGAAATCTTATGACGCAGCACGGTAGCTAAGTCAAAGCCAGGCCCGCGATCCCAAATGCGAATGTCGACGGTGCGATCGCTGACGACCACCTCAATGCCTATGGGGGTAGTGGCTGGCAGCCCGGCATGGGCGTGGCGCACAGCATTGGTAAATCCCTCGATCAGGGCTAGCTGACACTGGAGCCAAATGTTGTGGGGAATGGGCGATGCCTGGAATTGATCAAACCAGGACAGCACCGACTTAAGCTCACTGGGATCGGTTTGTGTCTCTATTTGGCTAGTGTGCTGGTAGGTCAAAGTGGACAGTGGCTAAATAGATCGCATCGGCATCCCTATGCATCATAGGCTCAAGTCGCCCCTGGCAGAACCCATGACGGCAAGAGTTTCACAGGGCGTTGTTGCATGAAAGGGGTGTTACGGATGGGGTAAAGGCCTAAGGTTTAAGCATCACCGAAAACCTGACGCCGATGCAGTACCGAATCTGTAACTGGTCTGAGTATAACGCTGGCCTGAAGCCGCGAGGACGTCTCACCGTATGGTTGAGCGGACCGGCTGGTGACAACATGGACGTGACCAGGAGGATCCTCTCAGACACACAGTGACGTCGTCATTGCGACGGTGGCGACATCAAGCCGTCGAGTTATTCTGGCCATGTGCTGCGCTGAAGGGCATGAATTCAGTTGGCTAAGCCCCAGAGATATCCGGTTGAAGCTTAGATCACGGCCCCTATCAGAGAAATGGTGACCCTTGAACGATTCATGCAACAGAGCCGATTGGTATTAGTCAGCGGCCAAAAACGCCAGGTAGTCACTGGTGATCTCTTTTACTGCTGCTTCGTAGAGCTGCTGGCCGTGCTCGGGGGTGGCCAGGGCGGGGTTAGATCCCATGCGGCCATCGGGGTAGCGCAGGCGAAAGTCGGTGGGGCTGTAGATGGCGTGGCCTGAGGGTGCCACCTGCGGGTCGAGGGTCGCCTGCTTGATAAAGTCGGGGTAGGCGTACTGGGTCAAAGCCACCTCGCTGGGGGTCGCGTGAGAACCCTCTTGATCGCCGTAAAGCTCTTTGGCCAGGGTGTAGACTGACCGGGCCATAAACCAGTTGGCGGTCTTGCAGCGTACCCGCTCGGCATTGGGAATCTGGTCGGTAGCCAGGGCTGTATAGACCTCGGCAAAAGCCGCCTTGAGGGTAGCGATGTTGCCACCGTGGCCGTTGACAAAAAAGAAGCGGGTAAACCCGTGGCGCACCAGGGGCGCAAGATAGTCTTGAATCAACGCAATTAGAGTGCTGGGGCGCAGGGTCATGGTGCCCGGAAAACCGGTGTGGTGCAGGGCCATGCCCACGTTAATGGTGGGGCCCACGAGGGCATTGGCCGCCTCGCCCACGCCCTTGGCAATGACCTCCGCGCAGATGGCGTCGGTGCCGATCAGCCCCGTGGGGCCGTGCTGCTCGGTTGAGCCAATGGGGAGAATAATGCCCGTCGACTGAGTCAGATAGGTCTCGACTTCGGGCCAGGTGCAGAGATGCAGCAACATAGGGCAGATCAGGGAACAGGGGCAGAGCCTCACTATAGCGTTTGGCCTGGCTGTCCTTGAGGCAGGGTGCACCCCTGGGTAATGTGTTCTCTAGTCTAGATCGGCTACTGAGCCACGTGGGCAACCGATGGTATGACTTGCTACACTGCAAGACCAGCTTCGTTGGTAAGAGAAGGGTGGATGCCAGAGAATCATCGGTAGAGTTCCACGATTAGCTAAAATTAGTTCATTAGTGCCTATTGGACTGTGATTATGATGGCAATCTGCCTAGCCTGCGCCATGACAGGCGAAGAGCAGTAAAAATGAAAGGAGCAGCAGTTCCCAAGGTTTGGTTAAACCAGTTAGCCCAGCCCCCCTTGCCTAGACTCATCGGGATAACGCCCCCGGCAATCGCTAAGCGAACGAGCGTTGATGTTACCTGTGAAGGAGCCGCGATTATGCTACACCGCAAGATCTATCAACTCTGTTGTGATGGTCAAGACGTGTGGATTTTTCTTCGGGATCAACAGCGTTGGATTGAGCGGGCGAAGATTTTAGACATTGAAGGCGAGTTAGTCACGTTTCGCTACGAAACCGAGGAAGACGACGAAATTTGCTCTTGGGAAGAGATGGTGCGTCTGGAGAGTATCGGCGCGGTAACCAAGCGCTTGGCCGCTGTGCCCCGAGGCGATGTGGAAATTAATGTCTCTGACGATTGCCCCGAGACCGAGCAGCTGAGCGACCCCTACCCCGAGTCCAACGCTGACTAGGGGCTAGGGGCAGAGCTCTAGGTATTCACCGTTGACGATTGCGATCGCCCCACCGGGAAATGGATCGCTCTGGCTACGGTTGGGAGCACTGAGCAAATATCGCAATTTCTCTACGTGGTCAAAGCTGACTTGCGCTGAGGTGGTCTGTTGCAGGAACCGGTAGAGCACCCGTCGCTGTAGAGCGAGGGGGGCGGCGGTAAGGGGCGATCGCACAATTTTCCAGGATTGCCCAGCCATCGCTGGGCTGGCGATCGCAGCCCTGTAGAGTTCATCGGCCAGCGACTCCAGCAGCTCCACCTCGGCGGTCAGCAGTTCAGCGGTGTGGGCCAGGGTGGCTTCTACCCCAGGGTTAAAGTGCTGCTGTAGGTAGGGCAGCAGCTCTAGGCGAATGCGGTTGCGGGCGTAGCTGGTGTCGCGGTTGGTGGCGTCTTCCCAGATGGGCAGGTCGTACTGGCGGCAAAAATCGGCAGTCTGCTGGCGGGTGAGATCGAGCAGGGGACGCACGACGGTGATGGCTTGCCCAGGGGCGATCGGGCGCTGCCAGGCTAGGGCTTGCAGGCCGTCGGTGCCGCTGCCGCGCAGCAGGTTGTAGAGCAGGGTTTCGGCGCGATCGCTGGCTGTATGCCCCGTGGCCACGCAGGTGCAGTTTTGCTGAAGGGCCAGGTCGGCAAAGACCCGGTAGCGCCACTCACGGGCGGCGGCTTCGGTGGGGTAGAGGGCATCGGCAACGGCAATGTGGCAGGGAATCGCCCAGCGATCGCCCAGTCTCTGCACAAACTCAGCATTGGCAGCAGAGTCTGATCGCCAGCGGTGATCGCAGTGCACCACGCGCAGTTGCCAGCCCCACTTGGGCCGCAGGTCTACCAGCAGTTTGAGCAGACACACCGAGTCTTGCCCCCCCGACACTGCCACTAAAACAGCGGCTGCGGGGGGCATCAGAGGGCGCTGGCGTAGCAGCCGATGCACGGTCGCGTGGGTGATGCTCCAGGGTGGCCCACCCATAGATGACACCTGAGAATGCAGCCCATCCAGACTATCCCACTGAGGCGGTTTCGGGCGATCGGGCGGTTAGCAGCTCAGGTCTTTATAGATCGTTGAATGTGTCATTTGTAACCGGCTAGGCATCTTACAGCGCTGTTGGCTACCCCTGATCCCGCAGAACGTACAGCGGTGCGCCCCTACAGGTTGGCCTTTTAGAAATCGGGGGCGTGGGATTCGGATTTGGTGTCACGCTTTGCCCCTCCCCCGAGCGAGAGCTGGGACAGCACAAGGGCATACACCCTGTGCTAAGGGGCTAAGGTCATGTCCTAACGGTTCTGGCGATGGCTATAGTTAAAGCGGTGGCCCTTTCGCTTATTAGGATTTTTCCCTGACCCATGGCTCAGCCCTACCAAACCCTCATCGATGAAATTGTTGCCGCCACCCTCAAGGGCAAGATTCAGTCGAAGCAGCAGGTCTACCGCATGCTGCAAGGGGGCATAGAGCCCGGCGGCGGTGAACTGTTTGAGCGTGCCCTAGCCGCCACCATGGCCGCCCTAGAGCCTGAACTGGCTCCCGGCGATGACGAATTCAAACATGCCAAGGCTGTGCGGCGGCACCGGGCTCTGCTCACCATCCAAGGCGAGTGGCAGCGGTGGCAGGCCGACAATCAGGCCACGGCGGCAATGGCCGGGGCTGAGGCTGAGATCGTTGGCGCACCGCCCGATCAGCGCCTGTCTGAGCTGATGACAATCCTTGACCCGAACCGCGACCCAGCCCTCTCGCGCGATCAGCTGGGGCAGTTGGCCAAGGCTCTTTACCAGGCCGCTGACGCCCCTGACACCCCCGCCACCGAGGCTGCCCCTGCCCTCACTACCTTGGCCACTGGTCTCGATCAGGGCATTGCCGCCTGGCAGCAGCTCGAAGGTGAGGTGGTGGGGTGGATCTATGCCCAGGGGCAGCAGATGGGGTTTAGTGGGCCGGGCGATCGCAGTGGGCCGTGGCAGCACTGGGGTCGCGTGGTGAGCCATCCGGCCCTCAAACGCCTGTTTGAAGATCTGGCCCAGCACCAAACGGTGACTGCTGCTGGCATTGCCGCCCCCCTTGCTGTCACCGATTGGGTCGTCTGGAGCGTGGTCTTGCCGCGTCTACAGCTAGCGCTGGTGAACTGGTTTGACCGCCAGCCCTACGATCCTCAGGCGGGTAAACGCCTCTCCATCGCTACCTTTCTCACCTTTGCGGTGGTGTGGGGGCAAATCGCAAACCGTCTGGAGGGGCAGGGCCAGCGCACCTTGGCCATGGGATCGTTTCAACTGGCAGTGCAGGGGCTGCGCCAGTTTGCCAACCAGAGCTACTTCCCCCTCTACGGCGGTCTCTTTACGGCCCTCTCGGGCGAGCCTCTGCGGGCGCTGCTCGACTACCTCGATCGGCCCCTCCAGGCCGTCCCCAACACGGCGGTGAAAGCCCGCATTCTCACCCTGCTGGGCTATTCTCAGCGGGCCTTGGGCAACTACGGCCAGGCCCAGCGCTTTCACCAGCAGGCGCTAGAGGTGGCCCGTGACGCCCAAGATATGCCCTGTGAGATCGCAAGCCTCAACCACCTCAGCCGCACCTGTGTGGCCCAAGAAGACTTTGACGCTGCCCAGGCCCACAGCCAGCGAGCGCTGATCTTGGCGCGTCAGGGGGGCGATCGCATCGGTCAAGCCAACGCTCTGGCCAACCTCGGCTATAGCCAGGTGGCCCAGGGCAAATCGCAGCTGCTAGAGACCGAACAGTATGAGACCGTACTTAGCTACCTAGAACAGGGACTGGCCCTGTCAGCCCAGGTGGGCGATCGCCCCAGCCAGGCCCTCTGCGCCAACAGCCTCGGCATTGCCCAGCTCAAGCTGGGACAGTATAAGGGGGCGATCGAGTCGCTCCAAACCGGGCTACAGGTGGCCCAGGCAATCGGCGATCGCTTTCTGATGGCCTCTAATTTTGCCAACTTAGCTGCGGCCCACGAGGGCGATGGCAACCTTGAGCAGGCCGTTCTCACCGGCTGCCTGGGCATGTACCTGCTGCATCAGATCGACTCCCCCGAATGGCGACAGCCCGCCGCCCTGCTCAGTATTCTCTATGGTCAGATCGGCCCTGAGACCTTTGATGGTATTCTCAACGACCACCGTCGCCAGTTTTTAGCGGTGATTGGCGTCGACGGCTACGACTTTTTACAGCCCCTGCTGGCCCGCTACCGAGAATCCCTGGAGTAGGTACTAGGTCAATTCATCAGCTAGGTACTGCTGAATGAGGCCAATAGTCAGCCCTGGCTGCTCTAGGTGGGGGGTGAGACCAACCCCCGGCAGCCCCTCAAAACGGCGAATCGCAGTGGGGTTGAGTGTGGCCAGGCGGCGGCCCGTCTCAATGGGGGTGAGCTGCGACGCCTCGCCCCAGATTATTACCGTGGGTGTGGTGAGCTGGGGTAAAGCTTTGGCGAGGTCAAAGCTCAGGTCGCCCCGCACAAAGGCCAGAGCCGCCACATCGGCATGGGGCTGCTGGGCAGAGGCCAGATAAGCGGCCACCATTTCTTCAGAGATTTTGCTGGCATCGGCAAACTGGCGCTGGGCCAAAAACAGGCGAATGCCTTCGGCGGTGGCGATCGCCCCTCGGTACAGCAGCTGATCGACCAGGGGCAGCTGCACAATCTGGTTGACCACTGAGCCACTGGGGTCTTGGCCAAAGTCGGCCAGCCCCGCCGGAGCCACTAAAATTAATCCTTGCACCAGGTCGGGCTGGGCAACGGCCACCCGTACCAGCATCGCCGCGCTAAGGGAAGAGGCCACCACGATGGGTGGCTCGGGGCAGCGGGATTGCAAAAAATCGACCAGCAGGGTCTCGTAGTGGGCGGTGGTGAGGGGGCGATCGGGGTGGTCAGACTGGCCCCAGCCCATCAAATCAGGGGCCAGCACCGGATAGTCGGCGGCAAAGGCCGGGTACACCTTAGACCACTCGTAGCTTGACGACCCACCCCCAAACCCGTGAACAAATACCAGCGGTTGAGCGTTTGTCGGGGGGGCAGACCAAAAGGCTGGATTGGCCTCAACGTAAGCTACCGTACCCAGGCCGAGAACCACCGAACGCTGAATAAAACCGGGAGGGATAAACATGGGAGCCACGCCGTTACTGCCTTCTGAGTACCACGAAAGGCTCCCCTTTGCCCATCAGCGCCCCGACATGCCTTTAGCGAAAGGCATCGGGGTTGAGGGGGCGACCCGACGGTTGACCACCGCTCAAGCGGGTACCCGTGCCCCCATCGGCAGGGTCTAAAAAGGGCTTGAGGTTGATGCCTTGGGGGCTGGTGCGGGTCGGCATAGAGGTGCTAGGCAGCCCTAGAATATTGCCGATTTGCCCCAGCACATCATTGTTATTGCCCCCGGCAAAGGTGGTCACCCCCTGGGTTTGGTCGCCCCGGTCGGCGACGGCCAGGTTGTCAAAGACGCGATCGCGGGTTAGGGTCGCATCTTGCCCAGGGGGCACCGTAAACACAATGCGACAGCCTGAGGTGGCCTCGGTCGTGACACAGACCGTGTTGTAGCCATTCTCGACCGAGGTTTCGAGGGCCAGCAGGCCATCGGGGCGATAGCGCTCTAGGCGGGCGCTAATTTCGGCACAGCGGCGATCGGCGGGCCAGGCGCTGCCCATATCCTGAGGCACCGCCCAGGGATAGGCCTGCCCCGGCTGGCTGGTGGGGGCATACATCACGGTGTACTGCCCATTGTGCATCTGGCAGGTAAAGCGAGGCCCCAGGTCAGCCTCAGCTTCCCCAGGAGTAGGTGTATTTTCTGGGGTCTCTGCTGGGGTCGGGGTCGAGGTCTGCGCCACAGCAGCTGGCCCCACCATGGGCATCAGCATGAGGGCCGCCAGTCCACTAATCAGTAACGTCGTGCGAGGGGCGGTTGTAGAACAAACCATGGTGCGGTGCCTCCAAAGACAAGCGAGTGTGAGTGCGTGGTAGCCCCAGGGTGCCCCAGCGGTTGCAATTCTCCCAAGAGTGCAACGGTACGTAACCTAAGCCTTATTGGCTAACCCCTGAGAACCCCTTGTCCTCGCGACGCAATTCCTGCTTTCCCAGTTCCCCTGAGAAACATTTCCATCCCCCTTGCAAATTTTAAGAATCTGCGTATCCTTAGTTAGGCTTTGGGGTCAACGCTGCATCTAGGTCAGATCTATACCAGCTTGACGCTGCATTTAGCGTTTGTTGAAATGGTGACCCGCAGTCTTCCTCACACCGCACCACAGAGAAACAGTCCTATGGCATACTCCGACCACTCATCTTCTGGCCGCCCACGCTCCTCTCGTCTGTCTGGGCGATCGCACTCCAGTCATCTGGGCAATTCTGAAATGAGCCATGGTTCCCTGCGGTTAGGGGGCTGGGCCGGGGCCGGGCTGATGGCGTCGACCCTGTTGCTACTCTGCCCCGCTGCCCAAGCCGATAGCCTTACCGCCTGGCAGTTTAACCCCAATACTCAGCAGCTCACCTTCACGCTGCCCACCGGCATTACGCCCCGATACGCCGTAGAGCAGAATCCAGATCGTCTGGTGCTGACCATTCCCCAGACCCAGATGGGGGCGGTGGCAACAGCAGAGCGCTACGGTGGTGCCGTCAGCCAGGTCAGCCTCAGCCAGGTCAATGGCGACACGGTGGTGGTGCTCGACCTCGCTCCCGGCGCAGAGCTGGCCGCTGAAGGGGCTAGTCTGGTGGCGATCGCCGCAGGCGACCAAACCCGCTGGATGCTCACGGCGCTGGTTACTCCCGGCGGTGCCCCCTCCCTGGCCACCGCCCCTGGTCTGCCCTCTGCTGGCATGATTGTAGAGCTGCCGGTGATCCCCGGTAATGACCCCAGGCTGGGCTTTCCGGCGGCGGGCACCGGGCGCTTGAGCACCTCTGCCGCCAACCTGATGCTGCCCAGCGACATTAACAACCTCACGAACTTGCCCGACACCCTACCCGTAGACCCCTTTAATCTGGGGCTGCCAGGAGAGCAGGTGTCGGTGCCCAGTCTGGCCGAGCTAGACGCGGAGGTCGGGCCTGTGGCCACAGTACCCCAGGGGGCAGCGGCGGTGCCAGACATGGCCCTGGAGGCTGTACCCTCAATCTCTCCTGTCAATGGTGCGGTAATCGCCCTCGAACCCCCGCCGCTGCCGTCTAGGATCATCTCACCTGGCCCTGCTGCGGTCTCTGGAGAACCCGCAGCGATCGACAATCCATCGGCGGTCGCCATGAATTCAGCACCCCCTGTTGCCCCCATTGATGGTGAAACCAGCGGTCAGCCCATCGTCGTAATGCCGCCCCCAGAGGTGGCGGTCACTCCAGAGGTGGTGGTCACTCCAGAGGTAGCTGTTACCCCAGAGACCGGGGCACCCGCGATCGCCCCCACCGCCGCCCCAGCCTGGGCAGCACCATTGCCAGCAGTCCCGGCGGTCCCTGAACCGGCGATTCCGGCCGTTGATTCGGCGGCGATCGCCGTTGAGCCGCCTGCCGCAGCCGCTGCCCCCAGCCCTGACCTGGCCGATGCGATCGTGCAAGAGCCGCCTGCGATCGCCACTGTGCCCGTGGCCGCAGACCCCAACTTGCTGGCGGTGCCCACTGCCCCCACCACCAGAACCCAGGGTACGGTCATTCCCCCTGCCGATCCGGTAGTGCTGGCGGCGGCAGGAGACCCCATTCTCTTTGGCAGCCCCTTGCCCAGCAGTAACCGCCAGGCGGCCTACCCCGGTGCGGTTGATCCGATCCCTGCCGAGCGGCCGCTCTCTCCAGACACCCTGGTGGCTGCCGGTACCGTGCTAGAGCTGCGCTACGTCGGCGATCAACCCCTCGACCTCAACATCAACTCCACCCAAAACCAGGTGCTGCTGCTAGCCCACGATATTCGCGACCCCATTACCAACGGCATCGTCGCCCCTGCTGGCAGTCAGCTAATTGGGCAGTTTGAGCCCAGCCCCGCAGGCCACGGCCAGCGCTGGGTGAGCAAACAGCTGATCTCCCCCAGTGGGCAGCAGGTGACCTTTGCCACCACCACCGACTACCTGGTCGGCAGTCCTGAAGTCAGTACTCCCCGCCTGGCCGCTGGGGTTGGAATTGGGGCGCTGGCGCTGATGGTGCTCACCAGCTTTAGCGGCGTGGGCCTCTTGGGCGGTGCCCTGATCGGGGCGACTACTGTCGTGGGTACGTCGCCCCAGCACATTGTGGTTGAGCCCAACCAGATCATCCAGGTGCAGGTGCTTCAAGATGTGCCTCGGGCCATTCCGATCGCGGCAGCGTCTGAGTACAGCCAGGAGTGGGGTGTGGGCGGCTGGTAGCTAACCTGAGCTACTCAAACAGACCAAAGGGAAAAGGCCCATAGGTACCCGATAGCTCTGCCAGCTCGGGCTCTGAGGTGTGAAAGGTGATCAAGACACCCCGCGAGGGGCCGCTGTAGTCGTCTAGATACCAGGCCCCCTTGAGGGTGTTGAACTTGAGGTAAACAGGCCCCTCCCGCGCCGGTAGGTCGAGGCTGACCGTCACCCCCAGGGCCGCCAAAAATGACTCCATCGCCCGCTTGCCCTCGCTCAGGTCACTGGCACAGATGCCCAGGGTCTGGTAGTCAGACCATTCATTAAAGTCGCGCAGGTCGGCCCGCACTTGGTCGGCTTCGGCGGCGCTGAGGTGGGGTGGGGTGGTGAGGCAGCTAAACTGGCTCAGCCGCTGGCGGGCGGTGGCAATAGCGGCGGCGGTGGGCAGTGACAAGGTCATAGAGAACTACGCAGTGAGGTGACTTAGACAGTTGACTGCACCCAGGATTTTCTGATATCGGGGGTGCAGGGGAGCAAGATATGTGACAACCAGTATGTTGGCGATCGCGATCAGATTGGGCTAA
Source organism: Pseudanabaena sp. PCC 9330 (assembly GCF_055795045.1). Classification (NCBI taxonomy): domain Bacteria; kingdom Bacillati; phylum Cyanobacteriota; class Cyanophyceae; order Pseudanabaenales; family Pseudanabaenaceae; genus Pseudanabaena; species Pseudanabaena sp. PCC 9330. The sequence goes on from NZ_JAYFES010000117.1 coordinate 257,180, forward strand.
CTAACATCAAGCCAAGTCCCATCGTGAACCGTTAGTTGGTCGAAAAACAACTGATATCGAGCCGGGCTGGCTATCGCCATGGGCTTCTGGCCCGACTGTCAGGGGTGCTACTATGACCTACCATGTCCGCGTGATGGACATGCCCTCCAGCGATCGCCCCCGGGAGCGACTGCTGGCCTACGGTGCTAAAAGTCTTTCAACCGCAGAGCTGTTGGCCATTCTTCTGGGTACCGGCCAGGGGCCGGGCAAGCTGTCGGCGGTGGGCCTTGGCCAGCTGATATTACAAGAGATGGGGCAGCATAAGCGAGATCCGCTCACCGCTTTTCGTGACGTGTCGGCCCACGATTTGGAGCAAATCTCTGGGGTTGGCCCAGCCAAAGCCACCACCATTCTGGCGGCGATCGAGCTGGGCAAGCGGGTGCTCCAGGCCATTCCCCCTGAGAGTACAGTGGTTGACGATCCGGCGATCGCCGCCGCTGCCCTCAGCCATGAGCTGATGTGGCAGGCCCAGGAGCGCTTTGCAGTAGTGCTGCTCGACGTGCGCCACCGGCTGCTGGGCACCCGGGTGATCACCATTGGCACCGCCACCGAGACCCTGGCCCACCCCAGGGAGATCTTCAAAACCGTAATTCGCAATGGGGCGGTGCGCTGCATTGTTGCCCACAACCACCCCTCAGGTAGTTTTGTTCTGGGCAACTGTTCCTGATCGAACGCTCGGGCTAAGATAGTTAAAAGCGGTAGTCTGTCTACTGCGCAAGCTTTCCCCCACCGTGAATATCTGCCCGATCGCCTTTCGCCCCTCGGGGCGCTGGCTGGCTGCGTGGTGCCGCCATAGCGGCGAACCCTTCGGCGGCCTCTACAGCGAATCTGAGGCCCGGTGGATGGTGCAGGCCTCCAGCGGCTTGGGCTATGCCCTCTCCCCTGCTGAGTTTGGTGAATTGGCGGCGGCGGCGGTGCGGCGGTGCAGAGAAAATCCCTCGATAGGAACCCCCCATGACCTTGCGGCCTAAAAGTTCAAGAGGCACCCTCGTGCCCATCTTTCATCCAGAGCGGCTGACCCCCAGGCCACCGTCGGAATTGTGGGAGCTTCTCAAGGCAGCGAGCCACACCAGCGATTTGGCAATGGGCAGGGCGATTGACGCCACCGACCAGGTTGAAAGTCTGGGGCAGCAGGCCATGGGTAAAATCCATGCGCTGGTGGATGAGCGGCGGCGCTCCGAGAAGCAGCTCACCCAATTTTCGACCCAGATTATGGGGCTGATTCAGCGGGTGCAGCAGCGCGAAGCCGAAACAGGAGATCTTGTCGCTCGCCTCGATGCACGCCTCGATCGCGTGGAAAAGCAAGTGAGCATTATTGCCACAAGCCTCCACGGGATTGCCGACAAAGCCGCAAAAAATGACTTTGGGGAGCGCTCTGCGCACTCGGGAGACGCGCTCGCTGAAGTAATGCGGTTGCAGGTGGCCGCCCAAAAGGAGCTATCCGATCAGCTTGCCACCGTGGCAGCAGCGGTTGAAGAACTGCGTGATGGGATGCGCCAACCTGCTCCAGCAGAATCACGGCCAGGCATCTTTTCTGCTTACTAACCCCGGTAAGCACTCGCCCCTGCACCGCCTAGCGTGGGGGCTTTTCTGTTTGTTTCACTCTCACCAAAGGCAAAACCATGAACGGACTACAACGCGCTTGGATGACAGCTCAAGAAGATTGCGGCGGTCTGGATGGCCCGGCGCTGCTAAAAACAGCGGGCGGTTTGCAGGAAATCACCCAGGTCCAGCTTCAGCAGATGATCGCTCAAATGCAACCAGGGCAAAGCATTACCGTCGGCGGTGTTCAGATAACCCTGGATCAATACGGCAAAATCCAAGCCACCTCGACCCGGCCCCCCGAGATGGACGATCAACCGGTTGGCAACCCAATGGCGAAATCTGCGGGCTATGCCCGTCGCGAGCCTTCGTTCGGCTCGGCGCTGCAAGGGCTTTGGGCGCTCGGACTGGACGACGAAATCTAATGCAGTACGGCATTGACCACCAGGCGCTGGTGATGCAGCTCAACAACCTTGAGCCTGGACAGCGAATTACGATCGCCACCGATAGCGGCCCCGTGGCCCTAGTGCTTGATGGCAACAACCGGGTATTCGTCGAGCACCAGCGATTGGAGCTCGACGAATTTCACGACCACTATGCAGGCCGCGAGCCAACCTTTCTTCAGCAGATGTATCACGAGCAAGGGCCACAACCGCTATGAATCCCACCCCACCCGGCGCAATATGGCTTTGCCTGCGCAGCACCACGATGGTTTGCACAACACTCACCAGCCCCAATGGCCATGAGCTAAGGATCGCCTGCAATACCTGGCACCTTCTACCCGGCGATATTTGGGCGGAAACGATCGCCTCTATGCAGGCCGCCCAAAAGCGCCAGGGCGACTATGTTCAGTATCGGGTTGAGGTGTTCGACCCCAGCCCCACCCACGTGGTGGCTTAATTTTGTCGAGGTCATGACGTTTCTACCCCGCATAAAGCGGGGTTTTTTCTATGTCTCTAACGAATCTCCAGCGCAAGGTTGCCAAGCTTGAGGGCGGCGGCGGTGCCCCACCGTCTCCCATTGGCCCTGGCTGGTGGGATGATGAGTTTTCAGACTACGCCTTGGTCACCGATCGCAGCTGGCGGCCCTATTGCGCCCTCGAGCAATTCCTCGTCGGGAGGGCCGCGACTGTAGCCTGCTGGTGGCGACTGACGGATTGCTACAGCTTCTGGCACCGGCACCAAGAACCGGATTGGTGGAGATCTAAAGCGTGGCGAAGCAAAACACCCGACTGGCAGGAACAAATCGATCGCAAGCGACGGCTATTCTGCCCACCAGAGCACTGCAAAACAATGGCGGGGTTTGTTCAGTGGCTCTACAGCGATGCCCCTCGGGAGTGGGAATCTGATTGGCCCTGGCAGTGGTGCTGCAAAGATGTAGGCGCTCTCTACTCCTGGCCTGGGTACGAGTTTCATCGCGGTGGCCTGGTGCCCTTGGCCCACGCCCTAGCGATCGCCTCTGCCTGCTGGTTGATCGATGACCTGGGGCTAAAGCCCCCGCAGGTGTCCGCCGCTGCACTGGAACACCGCTGTGCCTTCAAGTGGCGCGACCTCAATAGCCTACGGCAAGTGCCTCTGCCCCCTCGCCGCATCACCGGCACCAGCCCCAAACTGCGAATAGCTGAAATGACAGCCTGGGCGCAGTCCCACAACATCCCGGTTGATGAAGAGCGATCGCGGCAAGGTGACGAGATAGAACTGCTGGACTTTCTGATGTGTGCTGCCTCCGGCTGTGGTGGCCCCCACGGGCACGGGCTATGGTTCCCGGCACTAGGTGATGGCTAATGAAGCGCCGCAGCCATCATCACGCTTAGCAATAAGCTGTAGTTTTTAGGGTTTTGCTTCAAAATGGGGGCACCACCAAGCAGCAGGGGAGAGTCAGAACCATGACCCAGGTTTGTGTTTGCGATCGCTGTGGCGTTCCAGCAGCTGGGGGAACATATACCCTGAGTGGCTGGTGGCAACTGGTTACAGAGTCCAAGAAGCGGCGCACGGCTCAACCCATTGGTGATCAGCTATCCGCCGACATCTGCCATCAATGCTCCAGTGATATGGGCATAGAGTTTGTTTTGGAGCCAACCCGCCAGGAGCAGTTTAAGCGATGGATGAGGGAACACCCAGGGCGCTCAGGGTTTGAGGGTCTACGCAGAACATCGCCCACCGGGGCCTGCATCGGGGACGTGACGTGCGATCGCTGCCAAACCTGTTGCTCTGAGCGGTATGCACGGCTTTTCATCACTTGGGTAACAGAGAGCCAGGAAAATCTCTATGCAGACCTTTGCCCTAGCTGCTTTAAGGCGGTGGAAATGCCAAGCATGACCCTAGATAGTCAGACTGCATGACCAGCAATGCCGTGCAGTTGCTCCCTAGCCCTAGCCCTCGGCCTCGGACTGGGCCTCCAGGGCGGCCACGCGATCGGCCAGATCGATTGCGTCAATCTTCCCGGCACAATCAAGGATTATTCTTGCTGCGGCTAGTTTGTCGCTGGCTTTCGCCGTGCTGTCCTTCCCGGTGGCGATCGCGTGGGCAGTATCAATGCAATCATCCACCATGGCGATCGCCCTGCTGACGGCCCCTTGCCATAAATCGCGGCGTAGCTCGGTCACCAGCGCGGCAAACTCAGGCTTGCGCTTCCACTCGGAGACTGTCTCGCGGCGCACTCCTACTTCTTTGGCCACGTCCTGAACCTTTCGGCCTTGGGCCAATGCCAAGCAAGCTCGTTTTTGGTTGGCGCTTAGATCAGCCACGGAAAGCTACCAAATCTAACAATCTCAAGGGTTTCGCTCCCCATAGCTTACCTAATCGGCGTTGCTGGTGCTTACCGGGGTAAGTACGGTGGTCAACCTTATCTCGCTCAGAGTCTCAATCCGAGTCTCGAACTGAGACTTTGGGTATCCCATCGTTTACCGTGCAGGGCGTTCCATCGTTCACGGTGCTGTCTACAGGGACGGATGGGGGTAGTTACTCTATGGCGTTTGAGCACATCGCGCAGTCTCAAGATGCCTATCCAGTTGACTTTGACCTTGCTTGGGATTGGATTGGGTACAGTTCCAAGGGCAACGCTAAACGGAAGCTAGAGGCCGATTTTGTCGAAGGCGTGGATTACCTTTTTATCAATTCGGATAAAAACCCCGGTGATGTTGGCCGCCCATCCGAGCGTATCCTTTTAACCGTTGATTGCTTTAAGCAGTTCTGCATGATGGCGGGGACTCCAGAGGGCAAGCAGGTGCGATTGCACTACCTAGAGATTGAGCGCAAGTTCAAAAACGTTCAAAAAGCTCTAACCACTACGCCGCAGCATGACGCGATCGCGATCGCACTCGAAGGAAAGCTTCAGGTCATAGGCGATCGCCTGACTGGGCTAGAGGCAGGGCAGGGGAAAACCTTGCCAGTTAAGGCGTGCCCGCTCCGATCGCACTCCCATAGCCGATCGCGCAAAATAGGGCTGCTGTACTGCGATCGCCCACCATGCCCAAAGGAATCACCTCAGCAGACCCTATTACGAACTACCTGCGCCAAATCGGCAGAATCCCTCTGCTTACTCACGCTGAAGCCATCGAGCAGGCCAAGGAGGTTCAAGCCTGGCTCACGACTGAGAATCCCTCCCCCGCCCTGGTGGCCACCGGGCAACGGGCAAAGCGCAAGCTGATAGAGGCTAACCTGCGGCTGGTGGTAGCGATCGCCAAAAAGTATAGAAGCTCGGGCATGGAATTTCTGGATCTGGTTCAGGAGGGCACCCTCGGCCTATCCACCGCCGTGGATAAGTTCGACCCCACCAAGGGGTTTACCTTCAGCACCTACGCTTACTGGTGGATTCGTCAGGCGGTCACCCGTGCGCTGGCCACCAACAGCAGACCCATCAAGCTGCCTCAGCATATCGTAGAGAAGCTTTCCAAGCTGCGATCGCTAGTTCGCAAGTTTGAGCAGCAGCAGGGGCGATCGCCCTCGTCGGTAGAACTGGGCACCCTGGCCAAAAGCATAGGCCTGAAGCCTGAACAGCTGCAAAGCCTACTAACCTTTGAGCGCGGCCACCTAGCCTCCCTCGACCGGCCCGTGGGTAGCGAAGATGCACCCCTGGGAGACCTGATTGCAGCGCCTGCTGATGACGGGCTAGAGCGCTTGGCCCAGCAGCAGCAGCTAGCCACCATCCTTGGGCGAGCCAACCTTAGCCCCACCGAAATGCACTTACTGGTGCAGCGGGCGATCGCTGGTAAATCGTTCCCGGCGATCGCCCCCACCCTCGGCCTGAGCACAGAGAGGGCGCGAAAGCTCCATAAAGCAGCTCTCCATAAACTGCGGCAGGTTGCGATCGCGGCCTAGAGCCGCACGAGCACCGTCGCCCCCTGCGCAGTCGGGCGGCCACCGGGGAGAGTCTTTGGTCTGGCGGCGATCGCGGCCTCTATCTTGGCAACATCGCTCTCAGGCCATGGCCCCATGGTCTGGTCCACGGGAATTTTTATATCCCGCCCATTCTGCCAGGGGAATCGATCGGCGCTCAGAAACTCGTTAGTGATTTTGAACTTCACCCCAGCCACCGGCGCGGCCACCGGTTCTACCTTGGCGGCTAGAGCATCCTGGAGCACTTTGCGGGCGGCGGCGGGGTTGTGGCTGTGCAGCTCGACAATCTCTCCCACCATTCCGGCCAGGGCGTAGGGAACCGGGCGGCCCTGCATTGTGGGTAGTAATGCACTACTGCCCGCAGCTGGTACGGCGCTGGGTAGGGGCTCACCCTCGACCAAGGCGGCGATCGCCTCCAGCGTACTCCTGGGATTTTCCTTCAGCGCCTCGGACAACGGCCCCAGCTGCGCCAGTAACTCTTGCCCGGTTTCGGTGGCGGCCAAGTTGGCGATCGCCTCCACAACATCTTGGCCGTGCTCCGGCGTCACGACGTCTCGAAAAGTCATCACTGACTGTTTCCACTCAGGCGGAATCCGAACAGTGTCCATGGCCATGGGCGATCGCTCCTTGCCTTGTCTAATTATGAGTCTATGCTGTCGCCTATTGTAATGACGGGAACGCCCATAGGGTAGTCGTCACCGAAAAATGGGCCTAGAATAGCTTATGAGAATGTTAGTTCTCGCAAGCTATTTTAGAGATCGTCACGGTGGCAGACTTGGAGCGTTACGAACTGGGGTTAGTCGTCGGTGGTGGGGAGATGGCGCTAGGTGCCTCGGTGTTACCGCCTGGTGTGCCTCATCCGGGACGGGTGTATCTGGAGAGTTTGGGGGAAGGGTCACGGCGGGCGATCGCGCGATCGCTGGATCTACTGGTTGAGGTGTTCGTGGGCGAGCCCCAGGTGCAGGCCGTGGGGCTGGGGTTCCCGTGGTGGTGTCTGCGCTACAGTCACACGGCGGCAATTCGTTCCCGGCTTCAGGAACGCTGTGCTCCAGCGACGGCAAATAAAGCGCTGTCGGCGCTGCGGCGAGTGCTGAAGGAATCCTGGCGGCTCGGCCTGATGACGGTGGAGGATTACCAGCGAGCGGCTGACCTGCGTAACATTCAGGGCAGCACCCTACCGGCGGGGCGCGACATTAACCCTGGCGAAGTATCGGCGCTGCTGGGAAACTGCACCACGGGCGATCGCAACATCGACCATCGGGACGGGGCAGTATTGGCGGTGCTGCTGGTGGGCCTGCGGCGCTCTGAGGTGGCCACCCTGGCGCTGGAGGACTACACCCCAGATGAAGGCAAGCTGACAGTGCGAAAGGCTAAGCGCAATAAACAGCGGGTGGTGTACGTGCCCGAGGGCGGGCGGGCGGCGCTGGCTGATTGGCTCCGGCGGCGGGGAAGTGAGGCGGGGCCGTTGTTCCTGCCAGTGAATAAGGGCGATCGCATTATTCACCAGGCTAAGCCGATGACTTCCCAGGCGATTCAGGTAATTGTGAACCGGCGGCGGGGTGGGGCTGCGGTGGCTAGCTGTAGCCCTCACGATTTCCGGCGCACATTTGTGGGCAACCTGCTGGACGCGGGCGCTGACTTGTCGGTGGTGCAGCAGCTGGCGGGGCACTCGTCGCCCACGACGACGGCCCGGTATGACCGGCGGCCCGACCGGGCTAAGCAAGATGCGGTAGCGCGGTTGCATATTCCTTACCGGCGAGTCTGATAGGCGGTAATCCAGTATCTGGCGATGTTGGGTGCCTTATTCCCAGCAGTAAGGTGGCAGAAATAAAAAGACGTGTTCACATCATCATCTTGGGTATACTTTGAAAAATTCTTAATAGGGAATTGAATTTTGCTGCGTTCCAGAATCTATGTGGCTTTGCCTCTTAAGAGTGTTAAGCATTCCGACTCACCATATTTCATTGAACTCGCTACATATCATTTCGATATAGGCTTGCAAGTAGGAGATGAGTTTGAAATTCAATCTTGGGGACTTGGTGAAAATCGCTCGCTTTTGGTGAATGCAGCAGCTGGAATTGTTAAACGCAGCTTGACGGTTATACCTGGGGAACTAGATAGTCAAAATATAAGAATGGATGTTTTTCAGATATCTCTATATGCTGAAATTGCGGACAAAGACAAGATTAATGAAGTTTGCCAAGCCTTTATAAGGCTAAATCCAGGAATGTTTGTTGAAGATTGATCCTATCTACCCCTGATGGATCAGCATTAGCGACGTGGGTAACAGATTAGACCAGACACTAGGGTTAGGATTTCGCCAATTGCTGCAAAGGAAGCGTAAGTGTTGGCATACTCGCAGCCTCTTGCCCTGTGAGCTGTTCATGAATGCTGCAAATGCGTAGCTGTGGACCCATGCGATCGCGTATCTGCAAGCCGCTCAAGCCGCTTTCTGTAGGTCGGCGATGTACCAGCGGGGGGGGCCGTCTTCGGTGTGGACGGCAATGACACCCAGCTCGGTGAGGCTGTCGAGGCAGTCTTGGATGGCTTTTTGTTTGCGGCTGGCGTTTTTGAACTGAGCGGTGACCTGGGCCACTGTCCATTCACTGCCCTGGGTGCGGAGTAGGTCGCGCACGGCGGCAAGCTGCTCTTTGAATGATGTGGGAAATTTCTGTTGCTCGACGGGAGCGATCGCAGTCTCTTCGGTGGCGGTGGTGCCCGCTAGGACTTGTTGAGTGGGCTGCACTTCGTCGGGAGCCTGGTAGTCAGGACGGAGCCAGCGGATGAGGCCGTTGCGTTCTTCTTCGGCCCGTTCAGCGTTGAGGGCAACGAGGTTTTCGAGGATTTGTTCGTCGGTGATGTCGTGGGGCCAGCCGTAGGCATCAAGCACGGCCAGGTCTAGCTCATCGTGGATTTTTTTGAGGGTGCTGACCAGGGCGCGATCATTGTACTCGCGGTCTTGGTCGGTGAAGGCTTCCCCGGCCCGGAGTTTTTCGAGCATGTTGTACATGCCAGTGATGGTGATGTCGTGATGGTCGGATTGAATCTGCTTACGATGGGTATCGAGTCGTTCGCCCATGTCGCGGATTTTCTGTATTTGCTCTGGAGTAGGATTTGGGAAGGGGAAGCAATCAAAACAACGGGATTTTACGTATACCGGGTCATTACCGATACCTAAACGACTTCCTGTAGACAAAGCCCAAAATACATGAATCTTGCTGGAGAGAACGCCAAGGGCAAAAGCGTCTTCGAGTGCAATACAAATTAATTTATTATCCGGAACGATTTCTTTAGCTAGAAATACAAAAGTTCGGTGTCTAGAGGTTTCCACAGTAGCCATATATCTAGGCAGTTTTTGAAGTGCTGGCCTGAAATTAGCTCTTGGCTCACCGAAAATCCACCAATTCTCGCGATAAACCTTTCTATTGTTTTGCTCTCGCTCTGGCTTTACTCTCTCAAAAATCCATTGATAAACGTTAGGATACTTCTCCTGAACATCAATCTCTTTAAAGCCACTTAAGTCTATCACCGAAAAATTGCGTGAGGTCTGCTGTAAGTCACGACCATTAAGATATGGATGGATAACATCTCTTTCTAAGTGTTTACCTTCCTGAGGCTTCACAATAAAACCTGAGCCGTGCAGCTTGACTCCTGGACAGCAAAGGCCACGATTGCTTTGAAGTAAAGTGGCAACGCTAACATCAGCTCCAGATTGAAGATTGCTATGAATAGTTACTCCTCTGGATGTGTAGAAGATTATATTTTCTGCTGACTCTTCTGGTGTTCTGCCTTTCTTCTCAGATATTACTTGCAATAGCTTCGCTTGATTTGAAAAGTTTTTCAAGTCAAGCGAAGCAACAGTCATTGCAATTCTTACATCTGCTCCTTCATCTGTCCAAGGATGGTTAGGAATTGCGAAAGAAAGTCTAATTGGGTTATTGGCTTCTAAATGCTTTTCTATTACTTTTCTTTGAAAAACCTGACTAATACTGTTTGTGGTGATGAGGCCAAATTTCATCAATCTTTTTTGGCGAACAAGTTCTGCTGATTTGTGCCACCAATACATCACATAATCAACTGTGTCGGGAACGCTTGAATAAACCTGGCGCAGAGCTGCTGCGTAGCCATCACCCAGTCTTTCTCGAATCCATGCATTTCCAATGAACGGCGGATTCGACACCACATAATCCGCCTCCGGCCACTCCGCAGGCCGAGGATTCAAGTACCGATAAATCGGAATCTGGTCACTCGGATCAGGCACTTCCTCTCCCGTCACCGGATGCCGCATCTTGTGCCCACCCCAGCGTGTTCTCACCTGCCCCGTCACCGGGGCAACATCCGGTTCCTTGCCGTCATAGGCCAGCACCGCATCCCGGCATTCAATGTTGTGATATTCCCGCAGCACCGGCTCTACCGGGGGCAAGTCACCAAAGCGCCGGAAGTGCCATTGCAGGTAACCAATCCAGATCACCAAGTCTGCGATCGCCGCTGCCCGTGGGTTGATCTCAATGCCCAAAAACTGCGACGGGTTCACCTGGTCGATGTCGAGCCGGAGCTGGGCCTGGCCGGTGACATCCTCCAGGCGCTTCAGCACCTCCGACTCTAGCTGCTTCATCAAGTCCAGCGTCACATACAAAAAGTTGCCCGTCCCGCAGGCCGGGTCGAGAATGCGGGTCTGCCGCAGCTCTGTGAGAAACGCTTCTAGGGTTGCGATCGCCTTCTTCTTTTGGCTGGGCTTTGGCTCTGGGTCGTCGCCCAACTGCTGCTTCGCCTCCCCCTGCACCACCACCCACTGGGCCTGTAACGGCTCCATCACCACCGGACGCACTAACCGCTCTACATAGGATCTTGGCGTGTAGTGGGCACCCAGTTTACTGCGTTCCTTGGTGTCTAGCGCCCGCTCCAGCAGGGTGCCAAAGATGGCAGGTTCCACATTTTGCCAGTCCCGTTCCGCCGCCGCCAGCAGGATCGCCACCTGGTCAGCAGCCAAGTCAAACGCGACAGGCTCCGCAAACAAGCCGCCGTTAAAGCGCAGCAGCTGGCCATGAAAGCCAAAGCTGCCCCCCTCGTTCATCGCCTGCCACAGGGTCTCCACCTCCGGCTTAAAGCTTTTTGGGTTCTCCTGCCAACGGGTCTTCAGCGCATTGGTGAAGACATACTCCTTCAGCAGCCCTACATCCTCCGCAAACATGGTGAAGATGCAGCGCATCAAGAAATGGGCCACCTCCTGGGGCTCGTGCTGACCTTCCAGGGTTTTTGTCAGTGCTGCCAAGTCAGCGGCCACCTCCCGCGTTACCCGCGCCGCAATCTTCTCCGGGTTGCGAGCATCCGGGTTGGTGAAAATATCCACAAACAGGTCAAAGATCTCTTCCCGCCGCAATGCCGCCAGCTCAATATCTTGGCGGGCCGCGTATCCCCCGTAGTCACCGTTAAAGCCCATCCACAGCTCAAAGTGACTGCCAATGTCGCAGGTGAGCAAGAATGGCGGCTTGGTGTGAACGTTGCGGGTATAGGCGATCGCCTGCACAAACGCCTTCTCCATCGCCTTCAGATAGGAGGGGGTGCCTCGCCTAGCGGTACCTTTGCCCGTCTGCTCACTGCCCTGCTTGGCCTCAATGATGAAGTGGTTGGCCTTGTAGAAGTCGATGTAGCCCGGCGTCACCTTGCCGCTGGGGTGATAAACCTTGATGTCTTTGTCAAAGCAGTAGGGGTCGTCTTCAACATTGCCCTTCGGCGGTGGGCCATCTACCCCCAGCGCTTCACACAGGTCTAAGAAGAAACCCTGATAATTAGCCCGCTCATTGCCCCCAGAGTTTTGCCACTTGGTTACAAAGCGTTCGATTCGTTCAGTGTCCTGAGGCGTCATAGGGCCAAATTCTGGTGGACCATAGCCCCAAGACTAACGCAGGTCAGCAATCCGGGAATAGCGGCATGAAAACGGCATAAAGAAGCCTCCAGCCAATCGGCTAGAGACTTGGTACTAACCGGGGTAGATACCGGGTTAGCGATCGCAGGCAGGGCGACCCAGCCAAACTAGATGGGTGGCGGTGGTCTCCAGGACAGCGATCGCCACCTCCAGGGCATAGCTCAGGCGCTGGTGGCCTTGCTCGTGCAGGCTGGCGCTGGCGGCGGATAGGAGGGCTTGGGCACGATCGCAGGCATAGGCAAGATAAATCATGGTGGGACTCCAAAGAGGTGGATGGTTGCCCAAAGGGCAGGCTCCCCCAGGGCGTTGCACCCCAGGCGGCGGCGTGGTTACCGCTAGAACAAAGAGAGTTGCTGAATTCTGGGGTGGCCTGCATCCTCGGGTCTGTAGGGGCGTAGCTCAGTAAACTTGCCCCTCCAATCCGGGGCGGTATCGGCATCGACGCTGACCCACTTGTAGCCGCATTTGCTGACGGTGCCCGTGCGACCATCGGGCAAGACAACGCGATCGCCATAGTCAAGCCCGTGAGGGTTGAGTGTGGCCAGCTCCAGGGGGGTGTAGGGGCATTGGTAGGTCATAGGTCAAACCTCCGACAGGCCTGGGTGAATAGGGCGGCGGCACCAGAGGCGATCGCAACCTCTGAGCCCTCCGGCATGGCCGCACTGGCCTGCTGGTAGCAGAACTTGAGCAATGGGGCTCGGGTCTCGACGTAGGCGGCGATCGCACGTTTCTGCTCTGGGGTCAGCTCACCGGCAGCGCCCGCAGCTGCGGGTGCAGCTGCGGGCGCGGGTCGAGGTGCGATCGGGGCGACGGCCACCGGCTGGGCCTGCGCGGAGGTGTCGGCAGGTTGGATCAGGGTAAATTCTCCGTCAGATGCGATCGCGGCCTGGTAGGTCTGCCCCTTCTTTAACCAGGTCAGCTCAGGGGCTCCCTCGCTGTAACTTTTCCACTTCTGGCTACCGTCGCCCATCTTGAATAGACATGGGCGGTAGTTGGGTTTGCCCTCGTATTTGCTGGGCTTGGGGCGGCCTATGGTCTCTAGTGTGGCGGTTGTGAGTGTTGCTGTTGGCATGGTTACCTCGACTGCCCCTTGAGGGTGGCGCTATCGGTCTGGGGATAGGTGGAGTACAGCAGGTTAACGGCCTGCTCATAACTACGGGCGGTGATAACGCGGGTATCAACCTGGCCCAGGGTGACGGTTTCAAATTTGTATTTCGGCATGGCGGTGTCTCCGGCGGTTGTGTGGCGGACGGGGCCAGCGAGGGCCAGCCCCAGGGCGGTCTATTCGGCGATCGGGCGGCGGATGGGCCAGAAGTCGATCAGCTCAAGGCCACGGTCGGCGGCGGCGGCAAACAGGCGATCGCGGGTGCCCAGCCCTAGGAACGTATCGGGTACTTCGGCGTTAAAGCCGTCGATCACCTGCTGCTGGGTAACAGTGCCATCGATGGCGGTGATAAGCTCCCAGACCAGCCCCTGGCATCGATACCACCGGGTGGCAGTGATACGGTCAGAGCCACGGTTAAGGGCGGGGCGGTCGGTATGTACTAGAATTGCGGTCATAGTCAAACTCCACGTTTGGTTTACAGCCCCCGTCGGTAGCCCTGAGAAAGCCCGATGGGGGTTTGTTGTGCCTGGGTTAGTCACCTCCCCAGGCGTCGGTCATGCACCCAGCGCCTCAAGCATCTGGGCCTTAGTGAGGTGCTTTCCGCCCCTCCCTCACCCCTCGCTAGGCGATACCCCGGCGGCGGCATTCCTTCCGCAGCCGCACCGACGTCATCGCGGCCAGGTCGGCGGTCGGCACCTCAACCCGTGCGATCGCAACCGGGGCAGCGACAGCAGCGGCCACCGCTGGCACCGGGCGGGCGGTCAATGCCTCAGCCTCGGTCAGCAGCTCACCCAGCGAGGGCAAGTCATCATCGACCAGCGGCGGGCCGGGCGTGGGTTCTGCCCTCAGCCAAAGAACGGTCAGAACGGCAGCAGCGTACAGAAAAATCTCAAATGCGGTCATGGCTCAAAACCTAAAAACGACAGCCCCGTGTAGTGGGTGGGGCTAAGGCCGGAGCGGGGAGTCGAACCCTGCCTACACCGTCCGGCGAATGTGTTGCGCTTGCCCGGTCTCATCCCAGCGGCGGCGGGGAGTGTTGCCCGGTTCGGTGGCCCTGCCCCACCTGCCTCGGGGTTTTCTCCCCCCTCGGGATATCCCCAGTATAGCAAAATGATTTGCTGTGTCAACATTCAATTTGCTAATTAGCAATTTATTTTGCTATAACTAATTTGTTCAATCGCAAGTGAGGGCGTATGCTATCCCCGTCGTTGACTGCTGCGCGTGTGAAGTTGAGTTTTGCTGAATGGTTCAAGTTGGCCCGCTCTCGGGCTGGTGTTTCCCAGCGGGCAATCGCTGATTCGTTGAAGGTGTCGGTACAGACTATCGGCAACTGGGAGGGCGGGCGATCGGTGCCCAGTCTTGACCCAGACCAGATGCTGCGGCTATGTACTGCGCTGGGAGTATCCCTCGATGTGCTGGCCAAGGCGTTCAGGGGTGAGGTTGAGACCACCGACTAAGCCACATGGCCGATCGCACCCTTCCCCCCTGCGATCGCCCACGGCACCGGGCACAATAGGCAGGCAGCGGCGAGAGCGATGTTTAAACCTGATACTGAAAACCCCACCGGCGGCGCTGCACTGGTGGGTTTTTGCTTTGGGCTGCTTGACGATAGATTGGGCCTGAGTATGTTTTACGCGGTAGATGCTACCAGCCTCCAACTTTCCACGGGGGCTTTTCTCGTTCATCAAGGTTAGCTCCCCCGATGGTGCCGTGCCATTGGGGGTTTTGTTTTGGCGCACTATAAAAAGGCGATCGCGCTATCCGAAGAACGCAACCCAGGCGATGCACAGCCCCAGGCCACCCAGTAGCAGATAGCCGATACGAGACAAGGCCCAGACCATTGACTGAGGCCACAGGGCGATCGCAGTAACTAGAATCAGTGCCCAGAACATAATCAAAACCCCTTGCAGATAGCTGCGGTGTAGTTAGCGATCGACGGATAGCTGCGCCCGTTATAGGTCTGCGGCTTGGTATTGTTCCATAGGTCAGGGTTGCCGCTGTAGTGGTAGCTGGCCATCATCTGGCATTGGGTCTTAGGGTCTGCCGACTTCGCCTGAATCGTGGGGAGTGCGGCTGAGGTGTAGCAGTCCATGATTTTGTCTTGCAGCTCAGGGCGGCTCAAAAACTCCTGGGTGCTGGGCTGGAATGCTACCCCATCGCATTTAAGGGCAACCGATCGCATTGTGGCGGGCATGAACTGATACTTGCCCAGTGCCCCGCTGTCGGGGTTGATGGCGCTGTAGCTGTGCCCTGATTCCTTAGCGGCGATCGCCTGGCGGTACTGCTCCACAGAGAACCCGCTGGTGCTGGTGCGCTTTTCCTGTGCTTCTTTGGCCCAGGTCTGCGGATTGACCCACTGCCCATCCCGCCTGATTTTCCAATCGAGGTGAGGGCCGGTGCTCACGCTGTCGGTGGGACTCACCTTGGCCACCACTTGACCGGCGGTCACGGTATCTCCGACAGACACCATAATGCTGTCGACATGCACCAGCTGGTGCTCTACTTCACCGGCCCAGTCCTTGCCCACGATATGAACCTGCGAGCTGGCCCCATTGGCGCTGGTGCCAATCTTGCGAATCTCAGAGACTCGACCGGCGATCGGGCTGGAGACAGCGGCACCTGCACAACCCCCGACCCGACAATCAAAGTCGACCCCACCGTGCGGCCCGTAACTGCGCTTGTTGCCAGTCTCAGGGCCAAAGGATTGGCCAGGTGAGGGCTTGTAATTGACCAGGTCTTGCAGCGATTTTCCAACGATGGGAGAGGCGTAGCTCTGGCCATCGGCAGCGCGATCGCCCCCACTCTCCCCAGCCAACCCCAGCCATTGAGCGGCCCTGCTCTGGCTAATTTGCTCCCATTTGTAGGTGAGGTGGTTCACTGTGGCCATGGTGGGAGGGATGGCGATAGTCACCAGGTATAGCCCCCAGAGAATACCGACTTCTGTCCAAGTAGTCGTCTTGGGCGTTGCCTTGATCGACTTCTCCAGGGCGTTAATCTGCCGCTCGATCCGGCGGAAGTCATAGGGCTGGGCAGATGGGCTTTTGGCGCGGGAATTGGTCGCTGGTGGGGTGGGCTCATCCCGATTTACGCCTGGGGGATGTAGTGGGCTTTGGTTGTCACCCTTGGCAAACTGCCCCGTCGAGGTGTGACGCCATCGGCCCGCAGACTCATCCCAACCATAGTTATTAGGGGTTGCTGCTGTCATAGGGCTGCCCCTCTCCTTGGATAGTGTCTACCAGGCCCTCACGGGTGCCCTCAAAATCGACCGATGGGCGGCCCCCGTGCCATTGGATGACGTTTAGGTTTTTGAGTATCAGCACCGCGAGCAGACCAACACAGAAGAATTTCAGAGTTTCCATGGGGTGCTATTTCCAGCTACACAATCCGGTTTTGTAGTCGCATTCCAGGCGCTGCTGGGTGGGTTTGCCCTCAATGTTGATGCCCTGGGTTTCTTCGCCCAAGGCCGCGAGCATGACGTTACGCACGATCTGAAACATGGGTTGCCCCTGAATGCTCACCAGGGAGAACGCCCCCACAGTCACCACAAAGAGAACAATCACCACGGCATTGGCAGCACCGCCGACAGATCTAAGCATTGGTTTCTAGCTCCTGTAGAAAGGTTTTAAGGGCTTGGTATTGGGGGTTGTCCTTTAGGCGCTTGACCTTGAGATGGTCAGTAATCTGGCGGGCGGTGTAACCACGCTTGACCAGCTCGCGGATTGAGTCGGCATTCTCCGCCAACCATTCCTCAACGCCTGGGCCAACCTCCAGACGGGTAGGCTGCGCCAGGTCAGGGGCAACCACGGGGTAAGCCTCTCCTGATAGGGCATCCCTGAAAATCAGCACTCGCTGGGGTGGCTGTACTGCGGCGATCGCCTGCTGGCGGGCATCGAGCAAACGGCCTCTCTCCCTAGCCAGGCTGGCGGGGTAGGTGTAGGTGGTTTGGCTCAGAGCATCCCCCATCAAATACAGGTCAGCAGCCCCGGTAATCGCCTCGTCAAGCTCAGTTTTCTCGCGGGTGAGACCGTGAACTACCAGGGAAATATCAACGCCAAACTTACGGCCCTCGTCAAAAATGAAGGCGATCGCCTGCACAGCGGCCTTAGTCTGCTGGGGTGTCCACTTGCGCACCAATCCCCCCCATTCGTCAATGACCAGGTGCTTAGGGCTGCGGTCTTGGCTCAGGCCCTCGATCCGGTTGTGCAGGGTTTGCTGCAAGTGGAGGATGGCCCCAAAGCTGTCATCTGCGGTTCTCAGCAGGTAACGCTGCTCAAAGGTCTCGCGGTCGATACCGGGTAACCATTCTTGAGACTCGGGATAGTGGCGATCGCTGATCTTGAGGTCGATACCGGCCTCAGCCATCTGTGAACAATGAAAGTTCACCAGCACCGACTTGCCGCTGCCCCTGGCCCCGACATAGATCTTTGATGCCCTGGCCCGCTTTGCCGTCCAGAATTCTGCGGTGGTAGGGTCAACGGTCGAGACGGCCAACCAATCAGCGACCGGCGCGGGTAGGTTGGCAATGGCGCGGGTGTCTACAGCAGTTGCTGCGGCTGCGCTGGCGGTCAGGGTGCCAAGGCATAGGCCAACGTCCCAGGCTTCTAAGGCCCAATCACTTAGGCCATGCTGGCGGCTCTCCTGATAGGCCACCATGGCGGCGGCACTGCCCAGGGTAATAGCAGGGATGGTTAGGATAGCTGGGCCTTTGGCTGCGATCGCACCACTGCCCAGGGCCAAGCTCCACAGGAACAATGCTCGGGAAACACTAGCCATCGTTGCCCACCTCCACTGGTTGAGCCGTCACGGCCTGACGCTGCGCTTCCTTAATCCTCATAGCCTCAAAGTTGAAGCTATCAATCTGGGTGGAACTGTCGAAAGCCACGACCCGACAGCTACGGTTCTCCCCGACATAGAGAGCATTCAGCGCCTGCAAGATAGCAGCCCGGTTGCGAAGTGGCGAGTCGAGGGCGGCGGCATGAGTAGCAGTGCCGTCCATACTGCCGTTGGATGCCATCAGTTCTTTAACCTGTCGGTTCTCCTGGGCCAGTTGGTCAAGGAGCCAGCGCTCTACATCAACAGAATCAGAGTGCTGGCGGTTCTGCGCGGCGGTCAGATACGCAGCGCTACGGGCGCATAGCAGGTTGTCTACGTCAGCCTGGGCTAACTCCAGGGCAGTCTCTAACACTGCGGCGCGGGTGGCTAATGCAGCAGGTAGGGTTGGCGGTGCTACGGCCTCTCTCATGCCCTCCTCATGGCCTGCGCCAAAAGCACCAGACACCGCTTGGTTAATCTGTGGGAGAGAGGCGTTAGGGTCAACGGCCTCGGTAGCGGTGGGCTTACTGGCGATGCGCACGGCCCCGACAACAATCAGCGACCCGGCCACAATGCAGCCGAAGACTAACGGCTTGGCAAACTTAATCGGCATTGGATAGATCCTCCAAAATCATGGCGATCGCCCCTCGGGTTTCGTCGGGCAAATTGCGACCGGTCAGGGCATTTAATTGGGCAATGAGTCGTTGCCTGGCGCGATCCTTTGCAGTGCGATCGCGGCGGGCTAGGTGTTGCTCAATGGAGATACCAACGGCAGCACCAGGGGCACCAAAGATAAAGGCACCTCTAAAGCAAAAGTTAGTGATTTGGTAGGAGCTAAATACCCCGTCTTGGTGGGTCAAAAACTTTTGCCATTCGCCCCCCAATGACCAGGCGGTACCGACGGCGGCAAAGCCCAGGGGCAAGATAAATCGGGTCAACACATAGAGCATGGTGGGGGTGGTTCTAGTGGTTCTGGGGTTCTGGGTTCTGCGTGGTTCAGAACCACAGGGGGGCGAACCGCTTGGTTCTGCGTGGTTCTTGGGTGGTGGTGCAGATTTTCCGGCGGCGATCGCCCTCCGTGGGAGGAACCGCCATCCTGATCACCGGGTCAGCCGTAGCGCGATCGCTTTGGACACCGACAGCACCAGCAGCACGGCACCATAGAGCAGGAAAGCTAACCATAAAAAGTTGCTAAGCTTGTCCAGCAAATTAATCAGGCCGATCAAGAGAAATCCTGCAAAAGGAACGACAAAAGCACCCTCAAAAAGTCGGCGCGGCGATTGCTGCCAGAACAAATCACAGATGTTGCGGATGTGCATCCATAGACGCTGTGCTCGGTAGCGCCAAGTGCGGGGCAGAGAGTTAATGAGTCGGTAGATCATGGTGTTAACCGAGGATAGTAGGAAGTGGGCTTTAACCGGGTCATCTACAGAGCGATCGCTGTTGGCTTGCAGGCGCTCGGCCAAGGCTAAGGTTTGTCGGGAAATTCGCATGTGCTAACCCGGGTTAGTACAGCAGGAAGGCGATCGCCAGCCCCAGCACTGCCAGGGCCAGCAGAGCTAGTTGAAGGTGTCGGGAGAAAAATGTGGCTCTAAGGAATCAGCGTCAAAGAACACCAAGCCCGATTCCGCTTCATTAATCAGCCGCGCCAGGTTGTCCCAGTAGTAAACCTCGCTAGTGCCGAACGCAATTTCACACTCACTCGCACAGACATGTGCAGCGACGTGTAAGAGGCCTAGATATGGCAGAGCTTCGCATTTGAGCCAAGGAAGAAAACTCGGCATCATCTTCACCGGGGCAAAATACCCTCCTGGGTGCATTACAAAATGCTGAATAGGTGGCTCCGCAGGAAGCTTGACCAATGCAGATGCCCCCTCGGTGTCCAAGAGGTTGGCAATAGCGATCGCCGCTTGAAGTGCCCTGTAAATTCGACTCCAATTCGGATGCTCACTTTGGTCTTTTGCCGCATATGCGAGCGGAATCAAGGCATTCAAGTGGACTGAAATAATAGAGGCAACATGGTCAAGGGGGACTTTTACTTCAGTAACACGGAGCTCACGAGGGATGAATTCAAGCATTGAGCGTTTTCCTAAATTGAAGACAATATCTATGCGATCGCAGCCCCAGCAGGGCTAACCGGGGTAGTATATTGGGTCGGCTAAAGGGATAAAGCGCCCCAATCCCCGGATAGCTGCAATCCCTCGTCAGCAGTGGGTGACGGCGCGATCGCGGGCTGTGCCTGGGGAGGCTGTTGGCCCCCGATGTAGTCCTGAGTGATTAGGGTTTGCAGGTAGATATCGGGGCTCACACCTGCTGCTGCTGCCCGCTCTCCAATGAGGTGGGCGTAGTCACGGGGCAGGAAAAAACGCTGCTTGGGCATGACTTAAATCCGGTAGATTCCTTTCAACTCAGTCTGTTGGGGGGTTGGGCAGGTGCTAACCCCGATCGCCTGGGCGACCTCACCGACACCGGGCAGCAATGAGCCGCCCCCGGCAATGACCTTCACCGGGCACCGGGCAAAAATGTGGGCACCTTTGGTTTTGGCCTCATGGATGCGGGCACGTAGCCAGGGCTCAAAGGCTTGCTCATAGGCCCACTTGAAGCTTTCGCCGCTGTAGCCATAAAACTCATAGGTGCGAGCCTCAACACCTAGCCGGATAGCTTCAGCAGTGGGGGCCGTGCCAGTGGTATTGGTCAGGCGGCTGATTTCCTCAAATAGCTCTCCCACGCCACCATTCAGGCTCACCACGTCAATCATTTGCTGAGTGGTGGGGTCAAAACCTGCGATCGTCGCGTTCTGGTAGCCCAGATCGAGCACCGCTACTGACTGCCCGGAGGCGATCGCGTAGGCAGTCCCCAACCCCTCGGGCACGGGGCGAATGGCTGTAATGTTCACCGTCACGCGACGGCCATTCACTTCAACGTCATGCAGACCCACCAGGGGTTTTAGCTGGTCGGCCATGTTGGGGCTGGGGATTGAGCACACCAAGCTGACGTTAAATAGCTCCACGCTGACAGGTGCTATCTGGGCCAACATCGCAAGGGCAAGCGGCCCGTACCAATCGCCCTTGAGCCCATCAGCCACGCTTAGCAGCGTGGTGGAGTTGTCGAGGTTTTCACCAGCGGCGAACTCACCGGCAAAGGTGGAATTGGTGATTTTGACCCGCAACTGCACCGCTGAGGCGGCCCCAGTGCGGGGAATCTCACGGGTGACCAGCGATCGCAAACGGTAGAAATTAGCCCCGTCATAGGCCTTGGAAAATCCGGCTCCTACCGCGATCGCAACCTTGACCGCATAGGAGTTATTCGGAACTGATACGGACGGGGTAGGCAGTGCGCCCCCAATAGTTGGCTTGGTCTTTGAAGTGGTTAAAGGCATTGTCGTCTCTGGGGTTTGAGGTGATTTGAGGCAAAACCGAGCGACTTCCTGAACCGGTCTATAGGGATCCGTTACGTTCGGTTTCTACAATAGTGATAACATAAGTATGTCACGGTGTGCTACCGAGTTTTACCGAAAGCCTCGGAAGCCCACTAAGATACTCTCAATCGCTATTGGATATAGACTTATGGGGACTCCAAACTTGCCTGTTGACGTGCCCGCAAAGATCCCGCGCATAGCTGTATACCTGAATGAGGCCCTGAAAGTTCAGGTTGACTCGATGGCCGACGATGAACGGCGATCGCTGTCTCAGATGTGCGCCATTCTGATCGAAGAAGCCGTTAAGGCCCGCCTAGACAAAAACGGTGCGGCGGACAAATAAAGCCATTCACAATCGCACCCCACCAGGCCGCACACCTCGCGGCCTCAACTTCCCGTGGCCAAATGAGACTAAGTCCTTCTCTCGCTTTATTCGCTTGCTGGTGCCCGTCGGTCAGAAAGACCGCAATCGGGCTCTGGTTCAGCGAAACCCAGAGTCACCTGTCAGATTTTTCGGCGATCGCAGTTTCAACGTTCTCCACCCCGTCGAACCGCGCTACTATCTCTATTAGTGTCGAGTCGCTGTGCCCTGAGAGAGGCGATCGCACCAATTGTTTATCAAATCCTAATACCCACTGCGGCGCTGAAGCGCTGACTCATCCTTACATCCAAAAACAAACCCCAGACCTGGCTTATGCCGGGGCTGGGGTTTGTCGTTTAAACCAATTTTCGCTGGGCGGCGGAGATTTTGGTTTGCAAGGATGAGCTAGCGCTCAGAGACGCAAGCTGAGACTAAGGAGTCTTGAAATGCGCGACGATTCTAGTATAAATCAAAATTCTGCCAGCGTTACGCCTCCTTGCTTAACGGATATCGCTGAGTTTATTGAGCGGGTGAGCGGGTGGCCACCACCGACGCAGCGCTTTGCGATCGGGCTTTGGTGGTCAGAAACTGGCATCACTAGTAGTGAGTTTTGGGACGTGGCGGCTCTCCTGGTTGTAGCCGGGGAGGTGGAGCAATGAGGATTTCCCCCCGTTCCCGAGAAATTCTGCTCCGGCGTCTCCGCGAGCTGGGCAAGGGCCAAGCTGGCACACTGTCCAGTACCTCAGCCGTCGACCTATCCCAGACAGACGATCGCCCCCAGGGGGAGGTGCCCCATGAGTAGTCCAAAGCCAACCTCCAATTTAGTCAGAAGTGGGCAACACCTAATGACTGAATCAGAGACTTTGCGCCTTGGCTATGCCAGGGTGAGCACCCTCAACGATGAGCAAACCAGCTCTATCGAATCTCAGGAGGAACGGCTGAGGGAGTACGGCTGTAGCGAGGTTTATGTTGAGCGCCTCAGTGGGGGTGATCGGGGCCGCCCTCAGTGGAAGCAATTGAGGGAGCGGGCATTAGCCGCCGTGCAATCTCAACCTGTCGAGGTTGTCATTTGCAATCAGGGGCGCTTCTTTCGGGATGTTGCCGAGTTGACAAACCGGGTTGATGAACTGGAGGGGGCTGGGGCCAGAATCATCGACCTCGACGCCGGTAAAGAGCTGGCAATGTACATCCCTAACGAGCGGCTGAGGGTGCAGATCAAAGCCGTAGTCGATGAACACCAGCGCCTCGACACTGCCGACAAATGCCGTCGGGCCATGGCGCGGATCAGGGCCAAGCGTGGCCGCGTCGGTGGGAAGGCACCCTTCGGCTATAGTTGGGCCGCCGACAACAGCGCCTTGCACCCCAACCCGGAACAGTGGGAGCTGGCCAGGGCGATTGTGGATCGCTTTCTCGCTGGGGAGCAGCTCACCACCCTAGCCCGCTGGCTCCAGGGCCAACGAATCAAGTTCACCGCTCCTGGGCTAAATGAATGGCTCAATAATGAAAAGCTGCGCGGTAACATCCACTATCGCTATGGCAAAGGTCTGGAGCAAAGCGAGATCGCTTATGGCACCCACCAGCCCTTAATCACCTTGGCCGAGAGCCGAGCCATTCATCAGCGCCTGGAGCAAAATCGCAGCCACCCACGCGATCGCCGTGTCCTGGCCGTTAGTTCGCTTTGCCGGTGCATCGACTGCAATCGCAAATTGCAGCAGAGCAGCCGTCATCTTCAGAGCGGCATTACCTATTACTGGCGATGCAGGGGGAAGACCAGCCAACATATTAAGTGCCCTAACTCGGGCATCATTCCCCACCGGGTTATCGAGCCCACTATTTTGGAGGTCATTTGCTCGAAGGCTGAGGCGATCGCCCTGGGCCTAGCCGAACCACCCGAGGCAACTGCCAGCCCTGAAATTTTGCGCCTAGAGTCGGAGCTGGGCAAACTTCAGGATGTTTATCGCCAATACCCAGGCGACGGGCTAAGGCGAGATATTGAGCAGCGGCAAGCCCAGCTGGCTCACCTGCGCAGCCAAGCCCAACACCAGCAGCAGCACAGTGTCGAATTAAGGGAATGGGTAACCTTGCTGGCCCAGCCCACATTCTGGGATGGCATGGGAGAGGAAGAGCGCAACCACATTTACCGCGATCTAGGCATAGTGGTTTTGTGCCGAGGCAAAAATATTGTCAGGATTGAATGCCAGCTTTAGCAGCTTGTAGCGATTGCTCAGCACACCCGTGCGCAGGGGGTGCGAGGGTCAGGCAAGGCAAGGCAAGGGGGCCAGGGGGCGACTGACCCATCACGATCTCCCCAAGAGCCACTATTGCAGCCCTAGTTTTAGAGGGAGCGATCGCCACCGCCTTCAAAAAGTCGGCTTCACTGAGCATTGTTGCCAAGTCAACAACGCCCTGTAGGACAGCCACCACCGAAGCGGCTGTCCCATCAAAGGCTTCAAGCACAGAGGGGAGAAGGGTTTCGGCCATCGACCTAACCTCATCCGTAATCCCCTCCAGGGTTCCCAAAAAATTATTAGCGTCCCTTAATAGGCTATCTAAAGAGGCACTAATAATTTTTTTCCAGGTGGCCCACCCCCCAAGAACCTTGAAAATGTTGGAGATCTGGCCTTGAGTAACGCCAACCGCCGCCGCGATCACCTGCTGAGTGACCTTCTTTCCCTGCCCCATGACGTCGCGCATGGTGCGCAGAACTTCTATCCGGGTGCGATCGCCCTGGCGGGCTGCATCTAGGGTCACCTCGTGCGCCTGCTTGACCTCCACGTTGGGCCAGGGGAGCGCTGCGTCTGTGATGTAAACATGCACGAACTGCCGGTCAGGGTACCGATGGGCGCGGGGACGGCCATCCCCTTGAATAAAGGCTGCATTCACCTGGTTTTGGTAGTAGGCATCAAAGGCGCAATAGTCTTCGCCGCCTAGTGCTAGCCATTGCTGCTTTACGGCTCCGACGTGGGGCGATGGTGTCCCGACGGTGAATAGGAACTCAACTCCCGCCGCTTCGTTGCTGCCCCTGCTGCCGCTGAAATGCGCTAGGAACACAGAGGCCCCCTCATGGCAGTCGGCTTTATCTTTCCAGTCGATTACGGCTTTGCGAGAATCCCCCGCTATTGCATCTATAAGGGCATTGATCAGCTCGTCCGTGCTCTCTACACGGCTCTTAGCTGCTCGACCATAGCTAGGAATTTGAATGCGCTGAATGTTGTTGGGTGCTGGGGTATCTGCGATCGCCACCAGCACCTTGTCTACGGGCACACCAGCCGCTAAGGCAAGCCCTAGGGTATCTGCGGTAGCGTCAATGAAGACATTGGCTCTGGCAGACTGCGCGATCGCCTTAGAGTGCTGGTTAGGGCTGCATAACACCAGTCCGTTATAGTTAGCCCCGATTGATCCGCCTGGGGTTAGTCCGGCCCAAATGCTGAGCACATCAGCTAGCCCTTGTACTGGGGCTGACAGCAAGCGATCGACGTGTTGCCGCCTATCGTCCCGTCGCTGTTTGCTATTTGCAGCTCGTAAAGCAGCACGCAGACTTAATTTCTCCGTCAGCTCATCTTGCAGGATGGCGATTTGCTCTGTCTTATCAGAGATCTGCTGCCGCATTTCGAGCGCTGCTACACCGGTTAGGGTTTCCCGCTGGACTTCTGATTCGTGGATCGGTTCTGGGCTAGAGAATAGATCGTTTTGAGAAACTTCTTGATCCAGATCGAACCGGCGATGCACCTCTGCCAGCCACTGCTGCCGCCGGTCAATTTTGCCCTTTAGGCTGGTAATTTCTTTTGTCAGTGGGTCTGTGTCGCCTCGGTCAATTTCGCCCAGCAAAGAGTTGATGTCCTCTCCCCCAGCGGCCTGCACTTGCCGGATGACGGACGCATCTAGCCATTTTGGGGGCTGCCCTAAAATCTCCATGCACGGCTCAGGGTCTAGCCCGTGTGGCCCTGGCTTGGTATTGAGCAGCCGTGAAAGGGCCAAGTAGGCAGGAGTCAGCCGCTCGTAAAGTTCAGGGTCACGGCTGGCAATCAGACTGAATTGCCGGTTTATGTCATCGGCACTGACCTGCACCGCCTCCGCAGTAAGGAGAGTTGCAGCTTCTTCCCATCCGACAATCACGTCGCTGTAGGAAAATTTCTCGGGGCTAGGTGCCTGCTCCGGTGTCATGCGCAGGCGGCTGTGTTTAAGTGCCTCCCGGCGCATCGCACGAAACCCTTGCCCGGACTTGCCGATGCTCTCACTCTGTCCGCACGTTCCGTAGAACGGGCACCGTCGACAAAGGGGATTGTCCTTTGAGGCACTGTCGGCCCAAGGTAAGCGCTTGCTGCGTGCGATCGCAAATTCCTTTGTCCGAATGCAGTTACCAGTATTTCGGTCTACCTCATCGCCCGCCCCAGGCCTCCGCAAAAAAGGCTTGCCCATTGCTGTGTGACGGCTTTCGTCTACAACTAGCCCGTTATGCCGGGTTGGCATGTCGGTGAATCGTTCCTCAATTGGTGCCGTGCTGGGGTTTCTGTGGTTGGTATCCAGGTAGTACAGCTTCACGTGATCATCTTCGTTCCGAGAAAAGTCACTTTCGTTGAGCGTCCCAAAGAGGTAAGACTTGCCCGCGCCGGTATCCCGTCTGTCGTGGACGTTCCACCCTTTCGCCACAGCCTCAATGATAAATTCCTTCATCTGGTCGGGCTCAACCGTGTAGGCAGGCTTCTGCCCTCCTGGCTGGTATTGGGGCAAGCATCCAGGGGTGTAGACCACTGTAGAGCCAGCATCCACCGCCGTTAACGCCGCTGCCCTCGCTGGCTTGACGCTTCGATCTAAGGAAGGCGTGTGCCTGAGCAGCGCTTCCAGCTTGCGAGCAAAGTCATTCCCCAAAGGATGGTCGTTGGCACCCCCCCGGCCTGCCGCAGCCGCTCTTGGCCTAGGGGCTGGCTTTGGGCTGTACCTACCAGCGATCGCGATTCGCTTTGCCTCAGCCAGGATCCGCGCCCCGTCACACCCTGACCAGCATTTAAAGGCACCGGTGTCTCGGTTGATAAATAGTGAATCGTCGCTAACGCCATCATGAGCCGGGCATTTGCAGCGGATAAAGTTGCCGCGTTCGTGGGTGCCCTCTAAGTAGTCGGACAGGTTCCGCATATCCCAGGGGTTGCTGCTGGGGTCGCTGGGTGCCGACACTATGGCCGTACTGCCAGACTGCTTTGCTTTGCGCTGTTGGTTGGCCTGTTCGTCTTTGGTGGGATAGATGCCGATCGCCTCTAGCGACTCAACTTCTGCCACTGGGGCCAACTCAACCAACCGGTAAGGGGTGCCGTTAGGGTGAATTGTTGGGGCCAGCACCGTAAAACGCCCCGACCAAAGCGCCTCGCCAATATGGCCAACGCCATCGGGGGAGGTGGTGAAGTTGGTAAAGGTAGGTTGCTGCCGTGGCCTAACCGCTATCCGCCAGCCACCTGACCCGGTCTGCTCTACCCATGTCGCCCCAATGCGTTGGCGAATGAGTTCTACGTCGCGATCGCATGCCTCTTGTGATGGGTAGTTTTTAGCATCGAAGTCTAGCCAGTCGATACCGTTGTGCCCCCCAAGGGTGCCGATACCATTGGCAGGGTTGGACAACCAGCGCCGCCATTCTGCCTCGGTGGGCAGCCTGTTCTGAAATACCTTGTGGTTTAAGGAACGAGCTCGCCCGCGCTCATCGAGCCATGACGGGTTTTTGCCAGTGAACCGTGCTATCGGATTCAGATTTTCATCTAACCGGCAGTAGTCGCCCTTAACTGGTGCCCGCCCGTCGCCAACCTTGGTAAAGCTAATGCGGCAATGATCACCCTGGATTTCAGGGTGCAGTGTGCTGGGCTTAAATCGAACTGTAATAAAGATCTGGTGATGGCAGTAAGGCAGTCGTGGGTCTTGCGCCGGGGCCACAGGGATAACAGGACACCCAAGGGCAGACAGGCGATCGCATGTGCTCAAAACCTTCCTGGAGGACGTTTTGAGCTGGGCATGTGCTCACTCTCAACTAACCGTCAGGCAACCTTGACCCGTCACCCGATGACCTCACCCTTACCCGGCAGCTCTTGCAGGGGGCGCAAATTCTCGCCGTGCCGGTGCTCGATCATCTGATCATTGGCAACGGCGACTACCGCAGCCTGCGCCAGACCACCCAGCTTTGGCAAGAGACTCCCCAAGCAGCTTAGGCCAATTCAAACCGCTAGGTCTGAGGCCAAACCCAAATTGCAAAACCCCGATTCCTAAACGTCAAGCTTGATAGACTACGGGTAGGCGCTGGATGGTGAGCGCTAAGTCTTGTTTGAGTCATCACCCCTGTGGCCATCAAAAAAACGACCGGCAAAAGCAGCGGCAAGCCCAGCGATGGCCCCCTCTCTGCCCCTTCTAGCGCGGGTGGAGGGTTTAAGGTGCAGGTATTTTATCTGGCGGCCCGCAGCAGTAGCCCCAAGGCCCCGCTCAAAGATGCCCTCTGGTTTGCCACTTATCCCGTCATTCCCCGTACTGGTGACTGCGTGTTTAGAGACGGGGTGTACTACCTGGTAGAGCGGGTGTTTTTGTATGAAAATTTGGCCGCTGGATGGTGCGCCGATGTCGAAGTTTCGTTCTATAGTCGGCGCTAAAAACAATTTTGGCTAAGGGCTTGTAAAGCCTGCTGTCACAGTGTTGCAGAACGATTGATCTCCAGAAACCTTATGCTAGAGTAGGCGAGTAACATGTTTTGTTTTCGGTAGGCTGGTCAATCACAGTCTGATCTCAGTTTTCGGGTAATCGACGTGTACCACTCCGAATCGAACTTGTCTACATTTCACGTCTAATTTGGAGTTGTGCCATGTCGATTTATGTAGGAAACCTCGCCTACACTGCTACGGAGGGAGACATTACCGAAGTCTTCTCCGAGTACGGGGCCGTTAGCCGCGTAACAGTGCCCACCGATCGCGAAACCGGACGCCCCCGAGGCTTTGCCTTTGTCGAGATGGAAAAAGAAGCTGACGAAGATGCAGCGATCGAGGCCCTCGACGGTGCCGAGTGGATGGGTCGCGAGCTGCGCGTTAACAAGGCTCGCCCCAAAGAGAAGCGACCCAGTGGCGGTGGCTCGCGCGGCAACTTTGGTGGCGGCGATAGAGACGGCGGCAACCGCGAGTTTTCCCGCTGGTAGGTCACCAGTTCCCTAATTCGATAGCGATGTGTCATGGCAGAGATGTAAACGTCCTCTGCCATTTTTAATGGGCTTTTTTTTTAGGCAGTGGGGCTATGGCGGGTTCACCCCAGCGATGAAAATAATCCTTAACCTTTGGTGGTGAGCTAATTTTCCCGTGGGAATATAGCTCATCTACCAATGAATCAATGACCTGCTATGTGGTTTCAATGCTTGGGTGCTGCCGCTTTAATCGGGTTGATTCAGGGTATGCCAAAAAACGGGGTAGCCCAGGAGGTGCCCTACTCCACCGCGGCTTCACAGCCAGGGTCAGCCGCTGAGGTGCTGATGCTAGCCGAGGGGACAGATCCGCCAGAGGCCGCTGAGTTTGACTCCGCTCCGGCGATCGCCGTCCCCGGGTCTAATCCTCTGCCCGACGCTGTGATTCACGTGCAAACCATTGTGGTGGAGGGCAGCACTGTTTTTGACCCAGCGGTGCTAGCCCAGACCGTGGCGCCCTTTGAAGGGCGTGCCCTCACCTTTGTAGAACTCCAGGGCGCGGCCAATGCTGTCACCCAGCTGTATCTAAATGCTGGGTACATTACCTCCAATGCGGTGCTGTCGCCCCAGGCGGAGGCCGGGGTGGTCAAGCTCCAGGTCGTAGAGGGAGGCCTAGAGGCGATTCGCGTGGTGGGCAGCGATCGCCTGACGACCTACGTGCAGCAGCGCCTTGCCCTAGGGGGCACCCGCCCGCTCAACCAAAACCGGCTCGAAAGCCAGCTTCAGCTGCTCAAGCGCGACCCACTGTTTGACAACATTGAAGCCAGTCTGCGCCAGGGACAGACGGCGGGCAACAGCATTTTGACGGTGCAGGTCACAGAGGCACCGGCCCTGAGCGGCAGCCTCGGCCTCGATACTCTGTCGCCCCGCAGCGTGGGCGAGTTTCGCACTGGGGGCACGCTGCAATATAACAATCTGGCGGGGTGGGGCGATCGCCTGCTGGCCTCGGTCTACCGCTCTACCACTGGGGGCGCTTACGCCTACGAACTGGCTTACCTGGTACCGCTCAACCCCAGGGAGGGCACTCTGCTGCTGCGGGCTACCCCCAGCAGCTATACCATTACCGACCCTGCAGAGCCCACCTTTGCCTTGGGGCTGCGGGGTTCCACCGATAGCTACGAGATCCAATATCGCCAGCCCCTGATTCGCACTTTGCTAGAAGAGCTGGCGCTCTCGGCAGGGTTTCGCTATCGCAACGGCACCACCCTACTGGGGGGCTTGATTACCCCGCCCACGGTGACTAGCGTGTTTAGCTTTGGCCAAGACTACCTGCGCCGCGACGGCAGCGGGGCCTGGGGCGTGCAGTCTCAGTTTCGCCTGGGTACGGGGCTGTTCGATGCCACCGTGCAGTCAGACCCTCTACCCAGTGGGGAGTTTTTTAGCTGGCAGGGCCAGGTGCAGCGCTTGCAGGTGCTGGGGCCAAATCACCAGCTGCTGCTGCGGGGAAGTGTGCAGCTGGCCTCGGGCAGTCTGCTGGGGTCAGAGCAGTTTTTTATTGGCGGCGCCCAGTCGGTGCGGGGCTATTACCAAAATGGCCGGTTTGGCGACAACGGCCTGCGCCTCTCGGTCGAAGACCAAATCACCCTGCTGCGCGATGAGAATAATGCTCCCCTGCTCAGCCTCAGCCCGTTTTTAGATCTGGGCTACGTGTGGGCCAGCAACCCCGACTTTCAGGCCACTAGCCAAAACTTTTTGCTGGGCACGGGGCTGGGGGTGGCGATGTCGCCCCTTGACGACCTCGATGCCCGAGTCGATTTTGGGTTGCCCCTGATTGCGCTGGATGAGCTGGTTAGCGATCGCCCCTCAGGCCTGCGGGTTTACTTTGATCTCCGCTATCGGTTTTAGCCATGCAGCTGCAAGATGCGTTTATTTCCTACGGGCGAATCGACAGCACAGACTTTGCTGTGGCCCTGCACCAGCGGCTGACGGAGCTGGGCTACAGCGTCTGGCTCGACCAGACCGACATTCCCTTTGCGGTCAACTACCAGACTCACATCGATCGCAGCATCGAAAAATGCCACAACCTGATTTTTATCATCAGCCCCCACTCGGTCAACTCGCCTTACTGCACCGAAGAGCTGGAACAGGCCCTGCGCTACCACAAGCGGATTATTCCACTGATGCACGTGGGGCAGATTGCCTACGCCACCTGGCAGCAGCGAAACCCAAAGGGTACGGAGGTCGACTGGGCCGAGTACCAGGCCAAGGGGCTGCATTCCGCCAGCCGCAACATTCACCCCGGCATTGCCAAGCTCAACCGCATCAGCTGCCGCGATGGCATTGATCACCCTGACCAGTACCTGGCCCAGCTGGTGCAAACCCTAGACGATCGCAAAGACTTTGTGCATCGGCACACCGAATATCTGGTCCAGGGGCTGACCTGGCTGCAAAACCAGCGGCAGACGCGCTACTTGCTCACTGGGGCTACCCGCGAGGCCGCCGAAGCCTGGCTCAAACAGGCCTTTGAAGACAACCCACCCTTTTGCCAGGCCACCCATCTCCATGGCGAGTTCATTACCAGCAGCACTAAACATGCCGACGGTCGCCTAGCTCAGGTCTTTCTCTGCTACGACGAAATCGACAGTGACGATCAAAATACCCTGACCCACTCTGGCGATGCCCCCTATCTGCCAGCCCCGTCGACCCGGCTCAGCAGCCGACTGCGGTACTATCTCATGCGCTCTGGGTTTACCGTGTGGGATTGGCAGCAGGATTTAGCCATGGGCGATCGCATTCAGACCGCCATTGCCCAGGGCATAGAAGGGGCCGACAACGTTGTATTTTTGCTGTCAGCAGAGTCAGCCCATTCAGCGCGCTGTCTCGACGAGCTAAACTACGCAATCGCCCTCAATAAACGGGTGATTCCGGTGCTAACCGAGAACCTAGATATCGACGCGATGCCCACGCAGCTGCAGAACGTGCAACTGCTAAATATCAGCGCTGAGGAGTCGCTAGCTCCCCAAGCCGGTAGCCGCCAGCTGATCGCTACCCTGCGGCAAGATGCCGTCTACCTGCGCACCCACAAGCTGCTGCTGGTGGCGGCCCTCAAATGGGAACGGCAGCGCCGCAACCCCAGCGTGCTGCTGCGGGGTGGAGAACTGCGCCAGGCCCAAGACTGGCTCAAGGCCGCCCAAACCAGGCCCCGCTACGCCCCAGTCGAGATCCAGAATCAGTTTGTGGCCGAGAGTCTGACCCAACCCGCCAGCCAGACCCTTGACGTATTTTTGATTGCCGACCCCGCCGATCTAGACTTTGCCCGCCGCCTCAACTCCACCCTGCAACTCCAGAGCAAAAGCACTTGGTTTGAGCAATCTACTCGGGTGGTCGTCGGCCATGGGCCAGCCATGGTCGATGAGGCCTTAGAAAATGCCCAAAACTGCCTGGTGGTAGTCTCTCCCCAATGCCTAGAAAATCCGAGCTGCCTGGCTGATCTGGGCTATGCTCAGACCCTTAAAAAGCGAATTATTGCCGTGTCTGATGGGCCGGTGCCGCGCGGTCAATTGCCGCCAGCCCTGACCCAGTGCCCCGTGGTCAACTTTCAAGACCACGAGGGCGACTACTCCTCTAACTTTGGCGAGCTGTACCGCATTTTAGAGAGCGACGCGGCCCATGTCGATCGCCACACCCGTCTGCTGGTGAGGGCTCTAGAGTGGGAGAACGCCGGACGCGAATCTAGCCTGTTATTGCGGGGCAAAGCCCTCGACCAAGCCGACGCCTGGCTGACCCAGGCCACCGGCAAAGTGCCCACTCCCAGCCAGGTTCAGCTCGACTACCTGGTTGCCAGCCGCCAGCTCCCCTTGCGCAAGGTGAAGCTGCGCTCTTTAGGTCTGGCCAGCCTAGCCGTGACCCTGGGGGTCTTTGCCCTCCGCCTGGGCGGAGCACTACAGCCCCTCGAACTCGCCACCTATGATGCTCTGCTGCGCCGCCGCCCCAGTGAACCCCAAGACTCGCACCTGCTGATTGTGGCGGTGGATGAGGCCAGTGGTGCCTGGCTGCGGGAGCAGGTCAAGCAGGGCCGTTACCAGCCGGGGCTGGGTACCATTCCCGATGGGGCGCTAGAGGAGGTATTGGCTACCCTCTCGGCCCATAACCCGGCAGCCATTGGCCTCGATTTCTACCGCGATTTTGCCGCCGCCCCGGCCCTGGCCGATCGCCTGCGCCAGAGCAATACTTTTTTTGGCATCTGCAAGGCCACCTACAACGACACCGGGGTCGAACAACCCCCCGAACTGCCCAGTGACCAGGTTGGTTTCAACGACTTTGCCGTCGATGCCAACAACTTCACCCGCCGCCACTACCTCAAACATGAGGCCGACCCGCCCACCTGTGACACCCCCGATGCCTTTAGCCTGCGCCTGGCCCAGCACTATCTGGCGGCTCAGGGCATTGACTACACCGACCCATTCCTGCCCGATGGCGGCATTCAAGATATGGCTGTGGGCTCGGTGCGCGTACCTCAACTGTGGGCAGGCGGCATTCTCACCAGCCAGACCGGCGGCTACAGCCCCCTGCGACAGGATAATTTCAACGGCTACCAGACGATGGTGAATTATCGCACCCACGCGGGCGACCCCAACCAGTTTGCCCCCCAGATCACCCTCCAGCAGGTGATGACCGGGCAGTTTGACCCAGCCCTGGTGACGGGGCGCATGGTGCTAATTGGCTATAAAGACCTCACCGATCGCAATGCCGACTCGTACAACACTCCCCTCGGCGAACTGACGGGGGTCGTGGTGCATGGCCAAATGATTAGCCAGCTGGTGAATGCCGCCATGGAAGATCGCAAGCTGCTGTGGTGGTGGCCGGTCTGGGCCGAAACCCTGTGGATTGGTCTCTGGGCCTTGATCGGGGGGCTGTTTGCCCGCCAGACTGTGCGGCCCTGGCAGCTCTCCCTGGCGGCGGCGGTGGCGGTGACCCTGTTGGTACTCATCAGCTACGGAGCCTTGGCGATCGCAGGTGGCTGGCTACCCCTGGTTCCAGCCCTGGTGGCGGGGTTTGGTACGGCAGGGCTGGTGGAGTATCTGAGTCGTCGAGTTCGAAATCCGTAGTGAGTAAATTAAGTTTTGAATGTTTAGTTTTGAGCTGAAGATCCAGGCTCACAACTCACAACTCATAACCAAACACCCCCATCCCTTCCTTCTAAATCGTCACGTACTGCATCTAACCATGGCTTTTGTCCTGAACCGTCTCTACCCATCTCCTCGCCGCCCCTGTCTGCTGCTGGCCGGGCTGCTGGGTCTGGTGCTGCTGTTGCCCACTGCACCGCCAGCCCAGGCTGGAGTGTTTGATTTTTTGGTGGGCGGGCGAGAGAATCGGGGGGGGCGGGCCCCGAACCGGCAGCAGGGGGGCGGCGTGCGGGCCGGGCGGCTGGCGGGTGGGTTTGACGCGACGCTGCCTTACATCATTACTCCTCGCAATACCTTTCAAACCAGCGACCAGTTCACCATTCGCTGGCATCCGGTGGCGGTGGCGGAGACCTACACTGTGCGGCTGTGGCAGTGGCAAGACGCCAACGGCGGGCGGCAGCAGGTGGTGTGGGAAACCACTACGCCTGAAGCTTCGGTGATCTACGGAGGCGATCCGCCCCTGCGGCCAGAGCTGTTTTACTCGGTGGAGGTGATTACCGACCAGGGGGTGTCGTCGGATCTCGATGCGGGCTGCGCGATCGCCGGGTTTGCCGTGCTGTTCCCCGAGACGCGATCGCGCCTTCAGGCCGATCTCGCCAGTCTCGACCGCACCACCCTCTCCCCGGCAGAGTTAGCCCTAGGCACAGCCCAAATCTACCTGGCCTACCAAATGCTAGACGCTGCTATTGACAGTCTGGTCAGCCAGGCGGCGATCGCCCCCACCGCTGCCCTGGCCCTGGCCCTGGGCGATCTCTACAGCTTTGCCGGGCTCAACGCCCTGGCCGCCGAGCAATATACCCTGGCCTTGGAACTGGCTGGTGACGACGCGCTTTGGCAGGCGATCGCCCTAGAAGGCCAGGGCGAAGTCGCCGTCATGCAAAACGACATTGAGGCTGCCCTGCCGCCCCTGCGCCAGGCCCAGTTTCGCTATGCCCTGGCCAATAACACCATCAAAGCCAACCAGGTCAGCCGCCGCATCGATCTGCTCGAAAAAGCCCAGCAGCTCGGCATGGCCCCCACCGACGACCCCGAGATCTGCGACTCGATCGCCGGGTAAATCGCCATCCCCACCTGACTGGGGGAGGGTAGACACCTGGGTCTGCCCCTCCCATTCCTCTGAACCCACCCCTGCCCCTCCCTGAACCCACCCCTGATAACCCAAAACTCAACCCCCAACCTATCTACCCCCATGCGCCCCCTCCTCCCCACTCTCCTCTGCGCCACCTTCTTTACCGCCCCAGCCCTTGCCCAGTCCATCATCCCTGCCGCCGATGGCACTGGTACCCTGGTGCTGCCCGATGGCTCGACCTACCAGATTACCGGCGGCACCCTGTCGAGGGATGGGGCCAACCTGTTCCACAGTTTTGAGCAGTTTGGCCTGACGGCGGCAGAGGTGGCTAACTTTTTGGCCGACCCCAGCGTGCAGAATATTTTGGGCCGAGTCGTGGGCGGCAATGCCTCGGTGATTAACGGCCTACTTCAGGTCAGCGGCAGCAGCGCCAACCTCTTTCTGCTCAACCCGGCGGGCATTTTGTTTGGCCCCAACTCAGCGCTGAATTTGGAGGGCTCGTTTACGGCCACCACCGCCAGCGGCGTGAGCTTTGGTGAAAATTGGCTCCAGGCCATTGGCGATACTGACTATGCCGCGCTAACCGGCAACCCCACCGGCTTTGCCTTTGGGGGTGAGCCCGGTGCCCTGGTCAACCTGGGCACCCTGGCGGTAGACCCCGGCGAGGTGATCACCCTGGCCAGCGGCGCGGTGATCAACCTGGGCACTCTGAATGCCCCCGGTGGGCAAATCATCGTTCTGGCGGTACCGGGGGAAAACCGGGTCAGCATTCGCCCTGAGGGAGCGATTCTCAGCTTGGAGCTGGCCACATTGCCGGAGGGAGAGTTGCCCACGGCATCGCTGCCGTTTTCGCCGTTGGATATTCCTTCGCTGCTGCGGGCCGGGGAGCCAGAGGTGGCCACGGGCATTGTCGTCAACCCCGACGGCACCGTGAGCCTGGCTGGTGCCTCGGCGACTCTACCGACGACCCCTGGCACGGCTCTGATTTCAGGAGTGCTAGATATGGCGGGGGAGACTGGCGGTAGGGTGCAGGTGTTGGGCGATCGCATTGCAGTCACAGCGGCCACCATCGACGCCTCGGGCACCCAGGGCGGCGGTCAGATTCTCATTGGTGGTGAGTACCAGGGCGGGGGCACGACGCCGACGAGCGATCGCACCTACGTCGACGCCAATTCCACTCTCACTGCCGATGCTGTAGAGAGCGGCCACGGCGGCGAAGTAATTCTCTGGGCCGACCAAGGCACCCGGTTTGACGGCACCATTACCGCGCGGGGTGGGGCAGCGGCGGGCGACGGCGGCTTTGTGGAGGTCTCGGGCCGCAATACTCTGGCCTTTAACGGCAGGGTAGATGTCAGCGCTGCCCAGGGGGAGTGGGGCACCCTGCTGCTCGACCCCACCAACATCACCATCAGCGCTGACCCCAGCAGCCCCGGAGTTGAAGACCCCGGTGGTCTGCCCGACATTCTGGCGGCAGATTTGCCTGGGGATGTGACCATCAACGCCACTACCCTAGAAAACCAGATCGGCAACATTATTTTAGAGGCCACCGACAACATCACCATCGCCCCTGGCCTGTCGCTAAACTTTGTGCCCGGTGGGACGATCACCTTTACCGCCGATACCAATATTGACGGGACTGGAGACTTCACCATGGATCCGACCCAGGCTATCAATGCCCTGGGCACGGCTGGGGCAGACGGCAGGGATATAAGCATTACCGCTGTGAACATTACCACCGGGGCGATCAATACCACTTCGTCGGGGGGCGCAGCGGGAGAAGTTGACCTCACAGCGATCAACGCCGGAGGGATCTCGGCGGGCAATATTGTCGCAGGCTCAGTGTTCGCTTTTTCCAATGGGGCAATGCCCTTTAACTTCGGTGACATCTCTGTCACCAATTCAATTTTTCTAGCCAAGCCAGCCGGTAGCCTGACCACGGGTAATCTATCGGCAACCACTGGCACCATTGCGGTAGGTACTACTGGTGCTGGCATTAATATCGATATTGGCAATGCCACCGCTGGTGCATCTGTCGACTTACGCGCTGGGATTGGTGGCACTATCACCACCAACAATCTCTCGGCGGGCAATCAAGTCATTGCCATTACCGGAGTGGGCGGCAGCCTGACCACCGGGGCGATCGCCGCCGGGCCAGGGGTGTTTGGCCTCAGCATCGACCTTCAGGCCGATGAAATCAATCTAGTCGGGGGAGCCGGTACAGTACAGGCCCCAGGCGAATTGCTGATTCAAACGGCTACCCCGGCCCAGTCGATCGCCCTCGGTGGCGCTGCCGACAGTGGCGCTGGAACACTAGATTTTACAGCTGCCGACTTAGCGGCCCTGGCCAATGGCTTTAGCACCATTAGGTTTGGAAGCCAGTTTAGTCCGGGCACTGGGCCGATTTCGTTGGCAGGTGATGTTACTTTCAGTGATCCTGTGGTCTTTCGTACTCAGGGGACAATTGAAACCAGCACTTTTGTCACCAGATGGAACCTGATTGGCACCGACAATGCTAGCTTTAGCTTATTGGCCGGGGCAGGAGTAACGACTGGCGAAATTACCACTGCTGGGGGTGCCGTCGTCATCAATGGTGATCTTGACGGCAATGGCAACGGTAGTTTGGTGCTCTATGGACCGATCACCACTGGCAGTGGTGACATTACTCTCACCGGAGCAAGTAACGGAGCTAGTCTTTCTGACTGGGGCGTCTTTATTGATCAACCGGCAGCTCTGAATAGCCAGGGGGGAGATATTGCTATTACTGGCAGCTCTACCGCCCCTGATCCGGTTTTTGCTCGGGGAATCGGCAATAATTCGGCCATTGACAGCCAGGGGGGAAATATTAGCCTCACTGGAACCAGTGCCAATGCCGATGGCATCATTAGCTTTGATGGTCCAATTACCTCCGGCGGGGGCGATATTACCTTTAATGGCACCAGTAATGCCACTGGAGTAACCGCCAGAGGAGTTAGTCTGGTGAACATCTCAGTAGATTCTGCCGGTGGCGACATTACTCTGACTGGCAGCGGAGCCAGCGCTGGTATCGCCACATTTCCCAACGTAACGGTTATGGCTGGGACGGGCAACGTTACCCTAACCACCGATAATCCTGTGTTGCAAGGAGCATCGATTAGCGGCAGTGGCGGTCTACAAATTCAGCCCCTCACGTCATCCCTGCCAATTACCCTGGGCGGTACAGGTGACCCCGCCATTACCTTCATAAACCAAGACGAGATCAACCAGTTGGGCAACGGCTTTAGCAGTCGCACCATTGGGCAGGTGGGCAATACAGGAGCCATTACCCTGGAACCCTTTGCCTTGGCTAGCCCGCTCACCATTGCAGGCGGCGTGCTGACGGGGCCAAGTCAAGACACTACCTTTGCCTTTGCCCCCGATGGCAGTCTGGAGATCGGCGGCTTTGGTGCCCCCCTGCGGCTGCTCAACCCCACCGCAATCGTCGGCGATGATAGTGCTACCAATACCGTGCTGGGCAGCGCTGGCAACGACACTTTCACCATTGTTGGCGATGGTGCTGGACTGTTTGGATCGGTCACCTTCTCAAACGTCAACGCCTTTGACGGGGGCGCGGGCTTTGACACCGTGGCCGGAACCGGGGCCAACAACAACTTTGTGGTGACCAGCAGCAGTGGTGGCTTCAGCCGGAGCTCTGACTTTCTGCCAGATATTAGCTTTACCAATGTTGAGAGACTGGCTACAGGCACCGGCAACGACACGGTTGAGCTTCAGGGGGTGCCGCTGGATCTGGAGGTGATTGGGGGCGATCGCCTGACGATTTTGGGTAGCCCCGATGTCACCCTCAACGCCAATGTCACCACCACCGGCGATTTAGCTATTTCTGCTGGCACCATTGCCCAAACCGGCGGACAGGTCACCGTGGGGGGAAATACTAACCTATTTGCCACTGGCAATATCGGTCTGGGGGGCAACAACGACTTTAATACGGTGACGGTATCGGCAGGTCAGAATGTCGTGCTGAGCGATCGCAACGACCTTCAGCTTAACAATCTGGTGTTTTCAGGGAGCTTACAGGTGAGCGCCGGGGGCAACCTCACCACCTTCGATATCAACACCGCTGGGGCACCCATCGATCTCCAATCGGGTGGGGCGCTGACCACCGGCAACCTCGACAGCAGCGGCAGCAGTGGCGGCGCGGTGAGCTTGCAGGGGGGCCGCATTCAGGTCAACAGCATCAACGCCCAGGGCACCATCAACGGCGGGCCAATTACCGCCCTGACCTCCAGCACATTCCAAGCCCTGGGCAGTTTTGTCGACCAAAACGGCATCGCCGCCAGTCTCTCTACCGTGGGGGGCAGCCGAGGCGGGGCCGTCATTCTGGGCTACGGATTGTCTACCTTTACCCTGGGCGACCCCAGCATCAACGGCACCCTAGGGGCGATTACCACGGGCGATGTCACCCTGCTGCCCGATGTGGCCAACCCCATTTTGGGCAGTCGCATTTTTGGCCGCAGTCTGCCCGGTCAGGTGCAGTTCATTTCCTTTGGCGACATTCCCATCGAGGTTGAGCCACCACCCGACGACATTGACCCAGTTCCTGACTCTCAGCGATCGCTAGAGAGCCTCAATGAAGATAGCCCGGTATTTTTGACCAGTGCCGGAGATATTGTGGGGCAAGAGCAGTTTAGCGAGGCCGAAGACTCGGCCAATAGCGACTTTGCGGGTTATTTTGGCGATTTGATTAAATCGCCGCGATCGGTCAACCTGGCCCAGGCCCAGGCCACCCTGCAAGACATTGCCGCCCAGACCGGCGAGGTGCCTGCGCTGATGTACATGCGGCTCAACCGTAGCGAAAAAGCTGGCGAAGGGGGAGTGGAGCTGCTGCTGATTACCGCTGAGGGCGACCCCACTCGGGTCAGGGTGCTCAACACCACTGCCGAAGATGTGCTCAAAGCCCAGGAGCAGCTGCGGCGGCAGATTACCAACCCCGGCCTCACCGACAACACCGCCTACCTGACATCGGCCCAGCAGCTCTACGGCTGGCTGATCGCCCCTATCGAAGCCGAACTCAAAGCCGCTGGGGTCACCAACATCGGTTTCATTTTAGATGCGGGCCTGCGCACCCTGCCCCTGGCGGCGCTCCACAGTGGGGAGCGGTTTTTAATCGAAGACTACAGCGTCGGCCTGATTCCCAGTCTGGGGCTGATCGACCCGACCTATGTGGCCCTCAACCGACAAAATTCAGCACTGCTGGTGTCGGGGGCGTCGCAGTTTATCAATCAGCCACCGCTGCTGGCTGCCGAGGTAGAAATGCGGACCCTGCAAACCCTTTGGCCCAGTACCAAAGTGGCTGAAACCAGCTTTACCGTCCGCAATCTCCAGCGCGATCGCCGCCAGGCCCAGATTATTCATATGGCCACCCATGCCCAGTTTTTGCGCGGCGCGCCCAGCAACTCTTATCTCCAGTTTTTTGACAGCCGCCTGCGTCTCAACCAGGTGCCCGAGCTGGGCTGGTTTGACCCCCAGGTGGAGCTAGTTACCCTCAGCGCCTGCCAAACCGCCATGGGCAACACCGACGCCGAGCTAGGCTTTGCCGGGTTTGCCCTGATGGCAGGGGCCAAGTCGGCCCTGGCCAGCCTGTGGAAAGTCAGCGACGAAGCCACCGCTGGGCTGATGATCACGTTTTACCAAAATCTTGACGCGGCAGCGATTAAGGCCGAAGCTCTGCGGAATGCCCAGCTATCCATGATTCGCGGCGAGGTCTTTACCGAGAGCGGCCAGCTGATCTGGCCTGGCGGTGCTCTCACCCTGCCCCCCGAGCTGGTGTTCGATGGTCGCCAAGACCTCAGCCATCCGTTTTACTGGGCGGCTTTTACGATGGTGGGCAGTCCTTGGTAGCGGGGGCGCGGCGAAGAAGCCATGGGCCAATGACCTACCTGATCGAGGCATACCCTTATGTCAGCCCAGCGCCAATGACGGCCCCTCAACCCCCTGGCAAACCGTTACCCCTGGGGCCACTCCAGCACCCACTGGCCCAGCCGCCCGGTACGAAAGTCGTTGAGAATGCGTTTGGCGGTGCGTTCGGTATTGCCCTGAAACTTCTGCGTCGCCACTTGGGCAACATAACTCTCGCCGCTGTAGTCGCTCAGCGCCACACCGTAGCGGGCCGCAAGAATGTCTTCGTAGTCGTCGGCAGAACCCGCCTGCTGAAGGGTTTTAAGCACGTCTAAAAAGATGGCGGCGGTGCGCTGGGTGTCGTAGGAGGCCTCGCCAATGTCGTCGCAGATGGCCAGTTTCAACGCTGCCGCTTGGTTATCCATCCGAGAGGGAATCACGCCGGGGGCATCGAGCAGGTCGAGATCGCCCGATAGGCGAATCCACCGCAGCTGGCGGGTGACTCCGGCCTTGCGGGCGCTGGCCACCACCTTGCGGTTGAGCAGGCGGTTGATCAAGGCCGACTTGCCCACGTTGGGAAAGCCAATCACCACGGCGCGAATCGGGCGGGGCTTCATGCCTCGGGCCTGGCGGCGCTGGTTCACCGCATCGCCTGCGGTTTGGGCAGCCTTGGCGATCGCCTTCACGCCCTTACCCTGCTGGCCATCGGTAAAGTAGGGCACCTCCCCCTGCTGGCGAAACCAGGTTTCCCACGCGGTGCGGGCCTCGCTCGAAATCATATCGACCCGGTTGATCACCAGCACCCTGGGCTTCTCGCCCACCCAGATATCGACCTTGGGGTGCCGCGTCGAGAGAGGAATGCGGGCATCGCGCACCTCTAGCACCACATCCACGCGGTTGAGCTGATCGACCAGGGCTTTTTCGGCCTTGGCGATGTGGCCAGGGTACCAGTGGATTTCGGGGGTGGACATGGGTGGAGTCGGGGTAGCGGTGAGGACGGGGAGGCTATGAAAATCTAGGCTGTGGCTGCGTTGCCCCTTAAGGGTGGGGTTTTTAATTCCTGGGCTATATGAGGTAAGGTGCCGCTGCTGTGGGCGATGGTGCGGGGCTTTCGCATGGGGATAAAGGGTAGGGCGGCGATCGCCTACCCGCCCTCACTCAACTCGGAGTGGCGATCGTTCGCCAGGAGCTAGGGTTGGGGGAATTTTTCTAAAATCTCCGTCTAGATTCTGTGGCCATAGGTAGGCCAGCGTGATCTGAGTGAAGCCAGTGATTTTGGTGGATAATGCCTATCCTACGGGCTACCCACCCATCCACTGCTTTACTAGGGAATAATCAGCACTGGGCAGGGCGATAGGTTGATCACCCGCATGGTTACGCTTTCGTCTTGCACCTCTTCGATCAGGCCGACACCGCGACAGCCCATCACAATCAAATCGGCGTTGAGCTCGTCGGCCACATCGCAGATCACAAAAGCGGGCTGTCCCTCTCGCTCAATCACTTCGGTATCGATGCTTTGGGCTGAGAACAGAGCCTTGGCCTGCCCCAGCAGCTTAGCCACCGCCTCAGGCGATGACTGGGCCGAAGGCTGGGTAGCCTCATCCTTCAGCTCTACGACCGACAGCAAGATCAGGCGGCTTTGGTGAGTTTTGACCAACTCAGCCACCTTAGGCGCCGCCTGCTGCGCCTCAGAACTCATATCGATGGGAAATAAAACCGTCTTGAACATGGCGTATCGAAGAGAACTCACACTCCGGTAAAATGAGGGCGGCAATAGGTAAATATTACGACAGACACAGTGCCCAGGTGGGGCCACGCTGCTCCCTCAAATCTACCTTAGTCAAGGTTGGGGCCGCTGCCATCGGCGCGCTGCATAACGTAATAAATACAGAGACTCAAACCATTTTTAGGAGGTATATCGCAGTGGCTAAAAAATCGGTGGCAAGCCTGACGGCAGCCGACCTCTCGGGCAAGCGGGTGCTGGTGCGGGCCGACTTCAATGTGCCCCTTGATGACCAGGGTGCCATT
This sequence comes from Pseudanabaena sp. PCC 9330, assembly GCF_055795045.1. NCBI lineage: Bacteria > Bacillati > Cyanobacteriota > Cyanophyceae > Pseudanabaenales > Pseudanabaenaceae > Pseudanabaena > Pseudanabaena sp. PCC 9330. The sequence continues at coordinate 300,009 of NZ_JAYFES010000117.1, forward strand.
ACTGACGACACTCGCATTCGGGCTGCCTTGCCCACTATCCAAGACCTCACCGGCAAAGGGGCTAAAGTCATTCTCACCAGCCACTTTGGTCGGCCCAAGGCCCAGGTGGTCGAGAGCATGCGCCTCACCCCCGTGGCGGTGCGCCTCAGCGAGCTGCTAGGGCAAGAGGTGATCAAGTGTGACGACTGCATCGGTGACGAGGTCGCTGCGGCGATCGGTGGAATGTCTAATGGCCAGGTGGCGCTGCTCGAAAACGTGCGCTTTTATGCGGGCGAAGAGGCCAACGACCCCGAGTTTGCCAAGGCCCTGGCCGCCAACGCCGACCTCTACGTCAACGACGCCTTTGGCACCGCCCACCGTGCCCACGCTTCTACCGAGGGCGTGACCAAATACCTCAGCCCCTCGGTGGCAGGCTACCTGATTGAGAAAGAGTTGCAGTATTTGCAGGCGGCGATCGAAAACCCCCAGCGGCCCCTGGCGGCAATCATCGGTGGCTCTAAGGTTTCCAGCAAGATCGGCGTGATCGAGACCCTGCTCGACAAGGTCGACAAGCTGCTGATCGGTGGCGGCATGATCTTCACCTTCTACAAAGCTCGCGGCCTCAACGTGGGCAAGTCGCTGGTCGAAGAAGACAAGCTAGAGCTGGCCAAAGCCCTCGAAGCCAAAGCCAAGGAAAAAGGCGTTGACCTGCTGCTGCCCACCGACGTGGTGCTAGCCGACAACTTTGCCCCCGACGCCAACAGCCAAACCGTCAGCATTGAGGCTATTCCCGATGGCTGGATGGGGCTCGACATTGGCCCTGACTCGATCAAGGTGTTCCAAGACGCCCTGAAACAGTGCAAGTCAGTGATCTGGAACGGCCCCATGGGCGTGTTTGAGTTTGACAAGTTTGCGGCGGGCACCGAGGCGATCGCCCACACCCTAGCCGAGCTAACCGGCACTGGCGTCACCACTATTATCGGCGGCGGCGACTCAGTGGCGGCGGTTGAAAAGGTGGGTGTAGCCGAGAAAATGAGCCACATCTCTACTGGCGGCGGTGCTAGCCTAGAGCTGCTCGAAGGCAAGGAGCTGCCTGGTATTGCCGCTTTGGATGATGCCTAGGATACTTCGACTTAGTTAAGCAAAGCACAAGGGGATAGCGTAGACCTACGCTATCCCCTTGTGCTTTGAAACAGAGCTAGGACGATTCCGAATCGGAAAAATCGGCTGTGGTGCCCTTGGCTTCTCTTTGATTTGGCAAAAACCTATAGGCATCGGCCAAACCCACCGACTTAAGATACCAAAAAGCCACAACCATGGGCAGCACGTATCGATCCCATGGAAAGGCCTTGACCATAATCGCCGCATTAAAGAGAACAAAGAGAGCCATCAAGTTGGGCCGGACAAATCTTAGACAGGCTAAAAGAGCCAGTAAATAATACATCCCCAAGTCCAGTAATCTATGGGGAAGCAGATTCGCCATCTTCACAACATTGCCGTTACCAAACTCCTGGGGCGGAGCAATCAGCATGAACAGCAGTAACCCTAGGGCAATCAGCCCGGCTCTAACCTGCTGTTCTTTCCAGTTATCTCGGAGGTATTGCAGCTTAGCGCGGGGGTTAAACAACAAAAACTCTGGGATGACAATGTACAGACCAACAAACGCCAGATAGTGAATAGCTCCCCCTAGTTCAAAACTCCAGGCAGTTTTTTGCACATCGGGGGGGATCCTCGCCTCGTAGGCCTGTTCGGGGGCGAGCCCCTGAAACAGATAAAACCATAGAAGAATTGAACCCGCCGCTAAGGAAGGCAAAATCCATCGGCGCTGAGCCTTCCAGTCGATAGAACCCGTCTGCCAGATAGTGAGAACCGCTACGATAAACTCGTACGTGGCGATCGCAGCGGGGAAGGCTAGCATGTACTGACGGGCCGAAATTGCTAAGATAAATGCAAGACAGCTCAATAGATAATGCTTGCGGACATAGGTGATGAGCCCCATCAGCACTAAAAAGCAAGCGATCATTTCGGTATAGAGTCGCCCACTGAGCCATAGGTAGTAAGGGCAGAGCAGTAAGCCTATAAGACATACGATCGCCTTAGTCCCTTTTTCTTTAGTGGGCCAGCCAATAATAAAGACCATTGCCAGTGACAACAGCAGGCTTAACAGCCGGCCAGCCACAATACCCTGACCAAATAGGTTTTCTAAGATTCCAAAAACAATAAATGGCAGGGGCGTATTTAATTCTTCGTAGTTTCTGATGTCTTGAAGACTCGGAATAATTCTTTTGCTGAAACCTAGGCTAGTGCTCCAGAACTGTCTTTCGTCCCACCAGTAAGGCCCCCTCAAAAAATCGAGGTAGGTAATTATGAGCAAATATATAGTTGTTATTCCTAGTAAAAATAGAAACTTTTGCTGAGGTCGAGTTAGTTGAATTGTCATAGGAAGAGATAACCGATGTATTCCTAATGATTCTGAGCCAGCCGTTGCCGTCCCTAGGCAAAGTAAGGAAGGCTCTGACCAGACAATTTAGCCCCTAAGATTTCATCCGGGTGTCGCACTTGCTAAGCAGCTGGGGTTAGGGGCCTAGTATTAGTGCTGAGATTGCTAGACTTTCCTTCTGTTTTTGGCCACTCCTCATCAGTAAAGTTTTCGTGGTATGAGCGCTCCACATTCACATCCCAAAGGTTGTGATCTTCGCCGAGTATATTTTTTGCCGCCAGCAAGGCCGTCAACATAGAGTGGTCTTGGTTGTTGTAGCGATGCATGCCATTACGACCGACGGTTTGAAGGTTTGAAAATTGCTGGATATACTCTTGCAGAACAGCTAGGTGCTGGCGGTATTCGCCATCGTAGACGGGATAAGCCTTACGCTGACGGATAACGCAGCCATCTTCTATATCACTACTCTGCACACCTAAGTTGAGGCGTACAATTTCTTGGCCAGCTAGCTCGGTTAGATCTGAGTCGGACATTTCCCAGATGTCGTCGCCCTCACTGCAAAAGTACTCCATGCCTAGACAGGTTTTGTGGAGATCGGGAACCATCTCAGGACTCCAGTTTTTGAAGTTTTGAATTCGCCCTACTTGGTACTCAGGACTATGAATATAGAGCCAGTTGTCAGGGAAAAGATCTGGCTTGTTAATGATTAATGAGACGATTAAAAAATCTCGATACTTTAGCCCATCGGCAGCTTTTAAGACATAGTCAGGTGGCAGTGGATCAAGGCGACGCACTAGCGCAGATACAGGCATCGAATTAATGAAATGGTCGCCGATGATCTCAAATACGCGATCGCCCTGTTTTGCAATCACCTTAGTTACCTGATTAGCCTGATGCTCTACCCTCATAATTTCGGTATCTAGCTGCACCGACGACCCACCATCCTCTAGCAAGTCCTGGCAGCGTTCCCACATCATGCCGGGGCCAAGGCGAGGATAGTCAAAGGTTTTAATCAGACTTTTAGCCTCTTGCCCTCCAACCAGGGCATTGATCAGCACCCGCTTAAGGGACATATTTTGAATGCGCTGGGCCGCCCAATCGGCTCTGATTTGACTACAGGGTATACCCCAGACTTTCTCGGTATAGGTCTTGAAGAAAGTTTTGTATAGCCTCTCGCCAAAACAGTCGGTCACCCACTCTTCAAAAGTTTCAGCTTCAAACTTAGGATTGAGCTGTTTCTTAAGCTTAGCCTTGAGATAGCTGCTAACCATCAGCAGGCTAGAGACAAGGCCCAAATTCTCTAAGGTTTTGAGTAAAGATAGCGGATAGTCGTAGAATTTTCCCTGGTAATATATTCGCGATAGCCTAGGCACCTGAATAAAATCAGATCCTAGAATTTCAAACCATATTTCCTTGACTTCGTCAACCTTGGTAAAAAAACGGTGGCCGCCAATGTCAAACCGATAGCCTTTGTAGACCTCTGTGCGTGAGATGCCGCCAACTTTATCGGCCTTTTCTAGAAGGACAGATTGAATGCCGGACTTCATTAACTCATAGCCAGCGGTTAATCCAGCAGGGCCAGCACCAATGATCACAACTGGACAACGTGCCATGGCATTCAAATTCCTTTACGTAAGCTGCTGACCTTAACCTGTAGTCTCAAAGTAGCCCAGGAAAGACGAAAGGGCCGTATCTGGGGAGGTGCTCGGTGGGATCTTCAATCGACAAGCACTGTAGTTACTCCTCCGGACAGAATATGACGTCTTCACAATCTACCCGTAAACCTTAGATTCGGCGGGCCGAAGTGCCCAGAAGAATCTCTGTATTTTTACGAAAACTTTACAGAGGAGGGGGCAGGCCAGTAAATAACCGCTGAAGCCTAATCATGGCTCAGTCGGCATCAAAATTCTTCGGAGACTGGTTCCGCAGGCTGCTCCAGGACATCGATGATCCAGGCCTCTTCGATCCAGGTTTTGCAGATTACTGCTAGGGGCAGAGCGAGAATAAGCCCTAAAGGCCCCAAAAATGTGGCAAAAAAGATTTGGGAGATGAGTGTAGCAGCGGGCAGCAAAGACAACTGCTTTTGCATCACCATAGGCGAAAACCAGTAGCTCTCGACGTTTTGAATCAGTACATAGAGAACAATCACGGCCAGGGCGGTGCCGGGAGACTGTAGCAGAGCCACAAAGACTGGGAAAATGGCACTCAATGTCGGGCCAAGATTGGGAATGAAATTAAACAAACCGGCGAGCACTGCATGGGCAAAGGCGTAGGGCACTCCCAGCAGTACCAACCCGGTGAAACTTATCGTAGCCACAAACATAGAGCTAAGGGCCACTCCACCCAGCCAAAACATGAGTGATTTCTCACATTTAGTCAATATTTCATCCGCTCGTCGGCGATACCCCGATGGAAACAGTCTCAGTAAGAGCTGGCGGTAGGCTGGTGGGTTGGCCAGCATCATGAGTGTGAGTACCATCAGCAACAGCAGTTGCAGCAGGATCGCCACCGAACTAGAGAAAAAGGTCAGAAAGTTACCAAATACGGTGGAACTGATCGAAGTCAGCTGCCGTAGTACATCGGGTAACCCCGGGAAAAACCAAAAATCTTGCTCTGGAAACCAGGCGGGCGGAGAGGCTTGAACCGCATCAAACCACTCACCGAGCTTGTCAAAGCCCTTGGGAGTGAGCAGCAGCAGTTCTTGAAACTGATTGATAAATAGAGGAAGCACTAGGCCTAAAAAAATCACCCCTCCCAGCAGTACCAAGGCACCAGTTACCAGTACGGCGCGATCGCGAGGCCACCCGTAAGCCTGAGAAAAAAGTCTCACTAGACTATTGAGGGCAATGGTGATGACTACCGCTGCAAAGATCAGCAGTACAATCTGACGAAACTGCCACAAAATGACAAGGGCAATACCTAGGGCGACCAGGTTAATCCATTCGGTTAGCTTCACTACGATTCTGCCTTGAAACAGTGGAGTCAGCTCGTAGGAGAATTGTAGCTGAGTCGGTATCGACCTAGAGAACTCATCGTTGACGTTGACATCGTCACCCTCACCGCTTGGCAACCGCTAGCCACTGAGGGCACAGGGTCGTCTAAACCGGTAGCAGGCAGCGCACTGCAGTGGGGCATTGGGCGCGACCCAGCTGTGAAGGCGATCGCTGCAAGAATCTCATGTAAGAGGTTTTCGCTGTGCTACCCTAGTAAAGTTGTCAAAATCTCGCACATTCGAATTTTCGGGTCTCTTCTACGGAAGAGCACGTTCGAATGGAGGATTAACCCGAAAGGAGTCAAATAAATGCCCGTTATCACCTTACCCGAGTTACTTGAGTCTGGGGTTCACTTCGGCCACCAAACCCGCCGCTGGAACCCAAAGATGGACCAGTACATCTTTACCTCCCGCAATGGGGTCCACATTATTGACCTGGTGCAAACTGCCAAGTTAATGGAGGAGGCCTACGTCTTTGTGCGCAACGCCGCTGAACAGGGCCAAAAATTTCTGTTTATTGGTACTAAGCGCCAGGCGGCTGGCATTGTCGCCCAAGAGTCTGCCCGCTGCGGATCGCACTATGTCAACCAGCGATGGCTGGGGGGCATGCTGACGAACTGGGAAACCATTAAGTCACGCGCCAACCGGCTCAAAGAACTGGAGCGCATGGAAGAGATGGGTGCCATCGATCTTCGGCCCAAGAAGGAAGCGGCTGTGCTACGGCGCGAGCTAGAGAAGCTGCAAAAGTACCTGGGCGGCATTAAGACCATGCGCAAGGTGCCCGATGTGGCCATCATTGTCGACATCAAGCGGGAATACAACGCGGTGTCTGAGTGCCAGAAGCTAGGCATTCCGATTATTTCTCTGTTAGACACCAACTGCGATCCCGATGTGGTAGATGTGCCCATTCCGGGTAACGACGATGCCATTCGCTCAATTAAGCTGATTTTGGGCAAGCTGGCCGACGCCATCTATGAGGGGTCGAATGGGGCCAAGGCTCGTGGCAATGATGATGACTACGAAGACTATGACGGCGCCGAAGACGACGACTATGGCTTTGAGGCTCCTGCGGCTGACGGCGATAACTAGGCCTTAGCCCTCACTCCTCCTCCTCTCCTCAGGGAGAGGAGGTCTGATGGTCAAGCTAGGGTTTCTGAGTTTGGCCCAGCGTTAACCGAAGAAGTTGGCGGTAGGGGTTTAAGCTGAGTTAGGGCAGTTCTTTTGGTTGGCCTCTTTTAAGTTTGTATTGGGTTCGACGATAGCGCGTTAGGACAGTAAATTATCATGGCAGAAATTTCTGCAAAGCTCGTTAAAGACCTGCGCGACAAGACTGGCGCAGGCATGATGGACTGTAAGAAAGCCCTCAAAGAAAACGACGGCGACATTGAAAAGTCGATCGAATGGCTGCGTCAGAAGGGCATTGCTTCGGCCTCTAAGAAAGAGGGCCGGATTGCGGCTGAGGGGCTGGTTGACAGCTACATTCACACGGGTGGCCGGGTCGGTGTGTTGGTAGAGGTCAATTGTGAAACTGATTTTGTCGCCCGCCGCGATGAGTTTAAGACCCTGGTGCGCGACATTGCCATGCAGATTGCGGCCTGCCCCAATGTGGAGTATGTGCGCGTAGCCGATATTCCTGCCGATGTGGCCGCGAAGGAAAAATCGATCGAGATGGGCCGCGATGATATCGCCAACAAGCCCGCTGCCATGCAGGAGAAAATTGTTGAGGGCCGCATTCAAAAGCGTCTGAAAGAGCTTTCTCTAATCGACCAACCCTTCATCAAAGATCAGAATATCTCTGTAGAAGAGCTGATTAAGCAGGCGGTTTCTAAGCTGGGTGAAAACATCCAGGTACGCCGTTTCTCTCGATTTGTTTTGGGTGAAGGCATTGAAAAAGAAGAGGTGGACTTTGCCGCAGAGGTAGCCGCCCAAGCCGGTATGAAGGTCACTGAGGAGAAAGCTCCTGCCGCTGCAGAGCCGGCAGACAAGTCTTCTGCTGAAGCCAAGAAGGGTAAGAAGAAAAAGTAGTAGGGCTGTGCTGGGCGAGCGATCGCCCGCCAGTGAGCTAAGGCGGGGGTGCTGTCATCGTGCCCCCGCCTTAGTTTTTTCTATAATCAGGTAGGTCATGGGCAGAGGGCATGGTTAGGCCGACGGAGACTATTCGAAAAGATCTCGATAAGTTAGGGGAGGCAACGGCTGCCCTAGCCCAGGAGTTTAGCCAAATTTATGCTGGCTATCTGACGGCATTGGGCCATACTCAACGCCGTCAGGCGATTATGGCCACTTATCATCTTTGTACCCAGGTCTATCCCGAGAAATTTCTGGCGCTGTCGGTGAGCGATCGCGCCCGCCTTCAGCAAGATATTCAAAATCTTGGGCGCAGAGGTCAGGGCTGGCTGCTTCAGCTCATGGAGCCTGAGTCTATTGAAGAGCAACCTGACCCCTCTGACCCCGCAGATCGCGGCCATTTGAATCGACTAGAAGCCGCCCTGGTGGCCCTGGCTCAGCCTGAGGGGGGAGCTGATGCGACTCCTGAGCCCCATAACGTTGCCGGTGTCGAAGATTCTGAAACTTCTGAAGGTCAAGCCATTCAAGCGTCGGAGCCAGAGCAGACTGTCATTGAAGACCTCGAGATTGACGATGTCGCTGGGCCTTTGGCCGCAGGGAGTGGCGTTGATTCATTGTCCCCCGAAGCGCCGTCGGTGGCTGTCGTCTCAGAGCTTGACCCCAAGCAGCTGATTCAGTCTGTGATTATGGCGGCCATGGCCAGCGAAGTGGAGGAGACCATCGGCGGTCGGCCCTTTATCGGCGACCCGCTGACGCCAACCCTGGTGGCCAAACACCATCTGATTTTAGAGCGTATGCTGCGCGAAGTCTTACAGCGCGTGTCTCGCCACACCAACCGTCTGCTGCGCAAGGCCAACATTTTGCCCGACCTGCCTGAGGCACTGATAGAGATGGCCGCTGAGGCCGAGGTCGGTATACCCAAGGGGCGCTCGACGCCGAATGTGCTGAATGTGATGGTGGCTATGTCTGGGGATGGGGTAGAGGACTTTGACCCGCGCGAAGCGGACGAAGACGATGACGAGCCCGAGGACAGTGAGGACAGCGACGAGGCCATGACGGCCAACATGACCCAGTTGGCCGCTGTGCATCTGCGGCTGTCAGACCTCGAGTTTGGCGATGTGCAGGCGGCACTCTGGCGCAGCAAGCTGCGTACGTCGGTAGGGCGATTGCGCCAGTTGGGCAAGCAGTACCAGCAGGCTGAGCGCGAGATGGCGATCGCCCAGGCCGAGCAAGCCTGGCGATCGGTGTGGTACACCGATGCAGACGAGCCATCGCGATAGGGCCTATGGCAGACGCACAACCCTTGCCCGACTGGGTGCGGCTCCAGCGAGCCCTCTCAGTCGAGGCCGAAACCGGCTTCAACAATCTGGTGGGTAAACAGCAGAGCTTTAGCGAATTTTTGCGCGATAGTTTGCAACAGCCCCCGACGGTGCTTCCCGTTGACCAGCAGCAATCCTGGCAAGGTCTGGCCCAAAAATATGACCGCTACATCGACCTCAGCTTTGCCCAGCGCCAGCACCTGGTAGCCGAAACCCGCCGCTTTCTCCACGGTACCCAGCGCCTGCTGGAGAAATTTGCCGAGACTAAATCTCTCCGTACCCGAGAAAGTGCTGCCCCAGACAATGGAGGATCTAAGTCTGCTAAGACATCCCGCAAGCCCAAAACTGCGCCTAAGACCACGCAGCTCGCAGAGGCAGTCGGCAGCGTTCGCTTTGGTCTCGATCAGCCCGTCACCTACCTGAAGGGCATTGGGCCCAAAAATAGTGAACGGCTGGCCAAGCTGGGCCTGCTGACCGTTCGGGATGTGCTCTACTACTACCCCCGTGACCACATCAACTACGCCCAGCAGGTCAAAATTCGCGATTTGACACCGGGCGAAACCGTCACCATCGTCGGCACCGTTAAACGGATCAACTGCTTCACTAGCCCTCGCAACAAAAAGCTCACTATCTTTGAACTGCAGCTGTCTGACGGCAGCGGCACCCTCAAGCTCAACCGTTTCTACCCCGGCAACCGCTACGCTACCCCCAGCTGGCAGCAGCAGCAAAAACGCCAGTATCCCCAGGGGGCGATCGTGGCGGCCTCGGGCCTGGTAAAGGACGGCAAATTTGGGGTGACGCTGGAGGATCCACACCTGGAGGTGCTGGACAGTTTGAGCGATCGCATCGAATCGCTCACCATTGGCCGCATGGTGCCGGTGTACTCGCTGACGGAGGGCGTCCCGGCGGATCTGGTTCGCAAGGCGGTGGCGGCCTCTCTGCCAGCGGTGCCAGAGCTGCCAGACCCGCTGCCGGTGGATCTGCGGCAAAAATATGACTTGATCGGAGTGGGGGATGCGATCGCCCAAATCCACTTCCCCGATAGCGAAGAGCACTTGGCCAAGGCCCGCCGCCGCCTGATCTTCGACGAATTTCTCTATCTCCAGCTGGGTCTGTTGCGCCGCCGCCAGCAGCAGCAGGCCCAGCAAACCGCCATCACCCTCGCCCCTACCGGGAAATTGATCGATCAATTCTACGGCGTGATTCCCTTCAGTCTGACCGGGGCTCAGCAGCGGGTGGTCAACGACATTCTGGCTGACCTGCAAAAGCCCGTGCCCATGAACCGTCTGGTGCAGGGCGATGTGGGCTCTGGCAAAACCGTGGTGGCCGTGGTGGCCACCCTCGCCGCTATTCAGGCAGGCTACCAGGCGGCGATCATGGCCCCCACCGAGGTGCTGGCCGAGCAGCACTACCGCAAGCTGGTGGAATGGTTTAACCAGCTGCACCTGCCGGTGGAGTTGCTCACCGGCTCTACCCGCGCCGCCAAGCGCCGCAAACTGCTGGGGGAACTGGCCACGGGCGAACTGCCCATCCTCGTCGGCACCCACGCGCTGATCGAAGACCCGGTGCAATTCCGCGATTTGGGCCTGGTGGTGATCGACGAGCAGCACCGCTTTGGCGTGCAGCAGCGAGCCAGGCTCACCCAAAAAGGGGCCAACCCCCACGTGCTTACCCTCACCGCCACCCCGATTCCTAGAACCCTAACGCTGACCATGCACGGCGATCTCGATGTCAGCCAGATTGACGAACTGCCACCGGGGCGCAAGGCCATTCAAACCACGATTCTCACTGGCAAAGAGCGCACCCACGCCTACGACTTGATGCGCCGCGAGATTGCCCAGGGGCGGCAGATCTACGTGGTGCTGCCCTTGGTGGAAGAGTCTGAAAAGCTCGATCTGAAATCGGCGGTGGAGGAGCACCAGCGGCTGGCAGACGTGATCTTTCCTGAGTTCACCGTCGGCCTGCTCCACGGGCGCATGTCGTCTGCCGAAAAGGATGCGGCGATTACCGCCTTTCGCAAGTATGAGTCTCACATTTTGGTGTCTACCACGGTGGTAGAAGTGGGAGTGGATGTACCCAACGCCTCGGTGATGCTGATTGAGCATGCCGAGCGGTTTGGCCTCTCCCAGCTGCACCAGCTGCGGGGTCGGGTGGGGCGGGGGGCGGCACAATCCTTTTGCTTACTGCTCAGCGGCAGTCGCAGCGAGACGGCGCTGCAACGGCTCAAGGTGCTGGAGCAGTCTCAGGATGGCTTCTTTATCGCCGAGATGGATCTGCGCTTTCGTGGCCCTGGGGAGGTGCTAGGAACCCGGCAGTCGGGCCTGCCCGACTTTGCCCTGGCTAGTTTAATCGAGGATCAAGATGTGCTGATGATCGCCCGCGAGGCCGCCGAAGCCTTGCTGACAGAAGACCCACAGCTCGCCCGCTGGCCCAAGCTGGCTAAGGAGCTGCAGCGCCGCTATGAGAAGCTGATGGGCGGTGCCATTATGACTTAAGGAGCGCTATGGCTTCATGAAGCGGTAAGGGATGCCCCAATAGATACCCCTGCACTTTGTTGACGCACAGCTTTTGTAGCACCTTGAGTTCTGAGACTGTCTCTACCCCCTCAGCTAAGATATTGCTGCCCGTTGCTTGAGCAAACCCGACCAGCGCTGCGGTCAGAGCGCGACGGGTTATATCGGTATCGATATCGCGGATGAGCCCAATATCGAGCTTAATCACATCAGGGTTGAGCTGAAGAATATGGCGAAAACTCGCGTAGCCTGCCCCAGCATCGTCAACCGCTAGCCCCATGCCGCGATCGCGCAAGGGCTTCAACAGTTCTCCAAACTGTGTGTAGTCAGCGATCGCCGCATGCTCGGTGACCTCAAGCATAAGGCGATCGATCGGGGTACCCTGGAGCACTCGATGAATGGCACCATTGAGAATATTTGCGGGCGATACGTTGATTGAGAGATAGATACCGTCGGGAATTTGATCAAGCCCGACCAACGCTTTGGCGATCGCCGCCATCTCCAGATCTTCGCCGAGACCGACCTCAGCAGCTTCGGCAAACCAGACGCCAGGGCTTCGAATTGGCCTCAGCCAAAACCGGGTGAGGGCCTCAAAACCCACAATTTTATTGTCTGTGAGGTGAACAATGGGCTGGTAAACCACGGTAAATGCCTCAGAGCTGAGTATCGTAGTAACTCGCTCAGTCATCTCTCGATGCAACCGGTCAGCGTCAAGGTCGCGGCCAATCTGGCGAGCAGTGAAGTCTGCAAACAGCCGCATGATGGCCAGATCGCGTTCGCCCAGGGTAAAGTTTGGCCGCCTGCTAAAACAGCAGAAAGTGCCGTAGATCTGGCCATCGCTCAGGCGAATAGGAATGCTGAGGTGAGCCCCGATGGGGATAGCGGTCGTAGCCGACAGTTCTAGGGCAGCCGGAAACAAAGCAGCATCTTGAATCAGTTCTGGCAGTCGGCCATCTACCACCCGTTGACAGTAAGACTGATCGAGGGGGTCTGAGTCGCCTACAGCAATGGGCGACTTCTCTGGGGCCGCCTCCACATAGCGAAAGTGTCGTCTGCCGCTGACAAATTCGGAGACGAAGGCCACTTCCATATCAAGGTGCAGACGAATGGCACACAGGGCGTCTAGGACGACATCGTCAATCGATCCATTCCCTAGACTAGATGCCGACAAAAAGATAGGGGGGATCAAAGACAGCTTGCTAGCCTTCGAGTCAGGCGTCGATTGTCTTTCCATTCAGATGTACCCCAAAAACTCATCACCCTAAAGCAGTCTTCTGAGTGGAAACAGGAACTCGCTGGCTGTATCTGTCCGTATTATCGGCATACCTCATGATGCCTAATTTATACACATGGAGAGAAATGTGGTTGAACCCAGGCGAAAATTTGCTTAAGTAAGCGGCTTACCCTGCCTGCCGAGAGCATGAATAAAGCATGAGAGTAATGGCCTAACCCTCTTCCACCCAAGCTAATAGTTCAGCCTCCGTGAGGATGGCGATGCCTAGCCCTTCGGCCTTGGTCAATTTTGACCCAGCCTTTTCGCCTGCCACCAGGTAGTCAGTAGCTTTGCTGACGCTGCTAGTGACTTTGCCCCCGGCCGCTTCAATCATTTCTGCCGCCTCGGGACGAGTGAGGGTGGGCAGGGTGCCAGTGAGGACGAAGGTTTTGCCCGCCAGGGGGCCAGCGGGCTGGGGCTGTTTGGTGTCGGTGGCGGCGAGCTGTAGCCCCGCCTGCTGAAGACGATCGATCAGGGTTTGGTTGGCGGGCACCTGAAACCACTGACATACGGATTGGGCAATTTCAGGGCCGATGGTGTGGACGGTTTCGATGTCTTCGGGACTGGCGGCGGCGATCGCATTGGCGCTAGGAAACTGCTGGGCCAGGGTTTTGGCGTTGACGGTGCCCACATGGCGAATGCCCAGGGCGTAGAGCACCGAGGCCCAGGGGCGGGCTTTGGAAGCGGCGATCGCAGCCACCAGATTTTGCGCCGACTTCTGCCCCATGCGATCGAGCGGCAGCAGATCCTCTACGGTCAGCCCGTAGAGGTCAGCGACGGATTGCACCAGCCCCTGCTCCACCAGCTGCTTCACCCACTTTTCGCCCAGGCCCTCAATATCGAGAGCATCGCGTCGTGCCCAGTGGATGATCGCCCCCTGCACGATCGCCGGGCAGGAGATATTGATGCAGCGGGTGACGGCCCCATCGTCGGGCTTGACCAGGGCGCTGGCGCACTGGGGGCAGTGGGTGGGCATCGCCACTTTCAGGGCATTTTCAGGCCGCAGGTCGGCCAAAACCTTGACCACTTCGGGGATGATCTCCCCGGCTTTGCGGACAATCACCGTGTCGCCCTGGTGAATGTCGAGTTCGGCCAGGCGATCGGCGTTGTGGAGAGTAGCACGGGCGACGGTGGTGCCTGCGAGCTGCACAGGACGCAGCTCGGCCACAGGGGTCACCGCCCCGGTGCGCCCCACCTGAAAGCTGACGGCTTCGAGAATGGTCGGCACCTCTTCAGCGGGGTACTTGAGCGCCACTGCCCAACGGGGAAATTTTTGGGTGAAACCGAGGCGTTGTTGCAATGCAAAGGTGTTGAGCTTGACCACCACGCCGTCGGTGAGGTATTTGAGCTGGGTGCGCCGGGTGGCCCACTCATTGAAGTAGGCCTGTACCTCGGTCTCTGACTGACAGAGCTGGCGGTTGGGGTTAACCCGAAAGCCCAGAATTTTGAGGAATTCGAGGGCGGCCCATTGGGAAGTAGGGAGTTGTAAGGTTTGAGGTTTGAGGTTTGAGGTGTCATTCTCCCCATCACCCCATCCGCCCATCTCCCCATCGCTCAAATGCACGGTGTAGGCAAAGAAGTCGAGCTTGCGGGCGGCGACGATGCGAGAGTCGAGCTGACGTAGGGTGCCAGCGGCGGCGTTGCGGGGGTTGGCAAAGAGAGCTTCGCCCTTGGCGGTGCGTTCTGCGTTGATGGTCTCAAACACGTCCAAAGGCAGGAAGGCTTCGCCGCGCACTTCGACCACGGCGGGCGGATTCTCGATGGCCAGCCGCAGGGGCACAGAGCGGATGGTGCGGACGTTGGGGGTGATGTCTTCGCCAGCGGTGCCGTCGCCCCGGGTAACGCCTCGCACCAGCACTCCGTTTTCGTAGGTGAGGGCCAGAGCGTTGCCGTCGATCTTGAGTTCTGTCACGTATTCCACCTTGCCCACCTCAGGGGCCTGGCGACGCCAGCGGTCTTCCCAGGCGCGAAACTCGGCCAGGTCGAAGGCGTTCTCTAGGCTGTAGAGGGGGATGTTGTGGCGAACGGAGGTGAACTGGGTGGCGGGCTTTTCGCCGACGCGCTGGGTGGGGCTGTCGGGGGTGATGAGATCGGGGTGGGCGGCTTCGAGGTCTTGCAGCTCGCGGTAGAGGCGATCGTAAACCTCGTCGGGCAGGTCGGGGGCGTCGAGCACGTAGTAGGCGTAGCTGGCGGCTTGTAGCTGCGACCTGAGGGTCTGCACCCGCATCGCTGTCGCTGCACCCGCATCGTTAGTCTGGCCCATGGATGAGTTCTCAAAAATCGCCCGGTGGCTAGTGTAACGCTGCATTGCACCCAGTGCGCCCTGGGCCTTGGCATCGCCCCCTCGCTGCTATGCTGAGGGTTTCCGCCGCATATTATTCAACTACTATGGTCGCTCCAGTCCCCACCTCTCTCCGTAGCCAGCAACACCCGATGATTCGGGCCTTGGCCGATCGCATTGAGGCCACCTGGCGGCAGCACCTCGACCTGTCGCCCTATCAGCTGCCCGATGACCTGGGCTACATCGAAGGCCGCCTGGAGGGTGAACGGCTCACCATCGAAAACCAGTGCTATCAGACCCCCCAGTTTCGCAAGCTGCACCTGGAGCTGGCGCGGGTGGGTGCCAATTTAGATATTCTGCACTGCGTCATGTTTCCTCGGCCTGAGTATGCGCTGCCCATGTTTGGCTGCGACCTGGTGGGCGGGCGGGGGCAGATTAGCGCGGCCATTATCGATCTGTCTCCTGTGGGCGAAACGCTACCGGCAGGCTACATTACCGCCCTAGAGTCACTGCCGATCCAAAGCTTTGCTGAGGAGCGCGATCTGCCGGGCTGGGGAACGATTTTTTCGCCCTACTGCCGGTTTATTCGCCCCACCAGCCCCGAGGAAGAGGCAGCGTTTGTCGATCGCATTGTCGCCTACCTGGAACTGCACTGCCAGCAGGCGATCGCCACCGCCGCCACCGCCGCCCAGCGAGACCAGATCATGGCTGGCCAGCGCCACTACTGTGAGCAGCAGCAAAAAAACGACAAGACCCGCCGGGTGCTCGAAAAAGCCTTTGGCAATGAATGGGCCGATCGCTATATGACCACGGTTTTGTTTGATTTGCCCGAGGCTTAATTTCTAAAGAATTGATCACAGTGAATTACCAGGGTTAACTACAATAAGAAATCTTTAGTTGTACACACCCGCCGCCATGACTGTCAGTTCTCCCGCTCCGCTAGACATGCTCACCCTGGAGGCTGAAGCCGCTGACCAAGCTCTAGATGCGGCGGCGGTGCCCCGGCGAGGGCGATTGATTGTCTTTACTGGCCCCAGCGGAGTGGGCAAAGGCACTCTGTTGCGGGCGCTGCGCCACCGTTACCCAGCCCTTCAGCTGTCGGTGTCGGCCACCACGCGACTTCCCCGCCCTGGCGAGGTCGATGGCCAAGACTATTTTTTTGTCAGCCGCGACGCGTTTCAAGCCATGATCGATCGCAGCGAACTGCTGGAGTGGGCCGAGTTTGCCGGCAACTTCTACGGCACCCCTAAGGCGGCCATTGCCGAGGCCACTGAGGCAGGCCACTGGGTGATTTTAGAAATTGAGCTAGAGGGCGCTCGCCAGGTACGGGCCACGTTTCCCGATGCGCTGCAATTGTTTGTGTTGCCCCCCTCCCTGGAAGAGCTCGAAAGCAGGATTCGCCTGCGCGGCACTGACGCCAATGATGCGATCGAGCGGCGGCTGCGGCGCGCCCAGGTCGAGATTGAGGCTGCCTCAGAATTTGATGAACAAATCGTCAACGACGATCTAGAAGTCGCTCTCCAGCAGCTTGAGACCGCCATTTTTAAGGACTAGCCGCAAAACGTACGAGGGAGCCAGTGGGTGACGAGCCTGCGATCGGGAATTTTGATTACCCAGAGCAGGAGCAGATCCTTAGCTTACTGAGGCGCGCCAGACAGGTGATTCGCGGCTAATCGTATTCGGGAGTCGCCAACTAATCATGGAGACATCTGGGAATTTGTGCGTCAGATGGCGTGTTTCCGAGGAGATGAAGGATCTCGCTTGGTTGGATATCCAACCCGCCTCTTCAGAATTTCTCAATCTTGCAAATCGATAGGGTAGACATTAGTTAAACCTCTATAGCTGTTGGGTTTCACCCAACCTATGATGGCTGCGGCACATCTCGCCAGGCTAGAATCGTGCAACTCTCTATTCCTGAATCCATCATTCAATCCATACGGCTACCTGAGAGCCGTACGGAAGCAGAGCTGCTAAAAGAACTAGCCATCGCCCTCTACGCCCAAGAACTACTATCCTTTGGCAAAGCCCGCGAGCTAGCCAACCTAGACCACTGGCAATTTAGCCAGCTTTTAGGCGATCGCCAGATCCCCCGCCACTATTCTGAAACTGAACTTGAAGAAGATATGGAATATGCCCGTCGTCAGTAACACGTCACCCTTGCTCAACCTGGCCTCGCCCGACGCTCCAGAGGTCAAAGGTTACCCGAACGGAAGACAGCCCAAAATTCTGACCGTGCGATACTGAGAGTCAGGCCAGCGCGGCCTAATGAGGTTTAGGGAGACATTGCCGTGGCCAGTCAAATTATCAACCCAGCGCTCCACGCCTATCGAGATCAGCTAGATGCGCTGCTGAGTCGTGTGCAAACCCTGGCCACCGACATCAACAACCCCAACTTGCAGCGCACCACCCACAGCCTGCGGCGCAACATCAATGAGCCTTTTCTATTTGTGGTGGTAGGGGAAGTCAAGGCGGGCAAGAGCAGCTTTGTCAACGCCCTGCTAGAGGCGGAGGTGTGCGCCACCGACATCGAGCCCTGCACCGACTCAATTCAGCAGATTGTCTACGCCGAGGCTGAATTTGTCGAGCAGGTGGAGCCCAGCCTGCGGAAAATTGGCCGCCCGATCCCCATTTTGCGAGACATTTCCATTGTCGATACGCCGGGCACCAATACGGTGGTGGCCGAGCACCAAATCATCACCGAGCGCTACATTCCCAACAGTGACCTGACCTTTTTTGTGCTGTTTGCCAAAAACCCCTATCAAAAGAGCGCCTGGGACTTTCTCGATTTTGTCAGCGCCGAGTGGCGCAAAAAGGTGGTGTTCATTTTGCAGCAGGCCGATCTGCTGCGCCCCGCCGACCTGGAGACCAACATCGAGCGGGTCAAAGAACTCGCCTACCAAAAGCAGATCAAAGCGCCGATGATCTTCCCCACTTCGGCGGCGCTGGAGCAGGAGGGGGATGCAGCCAGCGGCTTTGAGCCGGTGCGGCAGTACATCCGCGCTATGGTGTCGTCGGGGGAGAGCTACAAAATTAAGCTGCGATCGGTGAGTCAGACCACTCAGCAGATCATCGACCTGTTGAGTAGCGATGTGGAGGCGCTGAATCAGCAGCTGGCGATCGATCGCACCACCGCCGCCAGCATTCGCAGCAAAATTGACGCAGGCCGGGCGCGATCGCGCTATGAGGTCAACACCCTGGCCGATCGCCTGGCCGCCCGCTACGAGGTGATCTCCGCCCGCATCAAGCGCGACTTTCGCGAGAGCCTGTCGGTGATGATGGTAATGCGCCGCTCCTTCGTGGGCCTGTTTAACCAGGACGAGTCAATGCAGGCCTGGGTCGACGAGTTTCAGGAGCGCTGCGCCCGCGACCTGCGTGCCTCCCTCGAAGAGGTTTCCCAGGAGGGGGCGCAGCACTTTGTCGATGGCATTCGCCAGCTCTTCGACGGGTTAAATCAAGACCTGGACAGCGTTAAGAGCCACCGCATCGAGAGCAGCCATATTTCCCTCAAGGTGCTGGAGCGCCGCCAGGAGGTGATCGACAGCGTGCGGGCCAAGGTCAACAGCCTGATGGCCGACCACGGCTTTGGCGACATGCTGGTCACCCAGGCGGGGGATATGGCCAACGAAATCGTTGGCGGCGCGATCATGGCGGTGGCGGGCACCATTTTGCACATCGTTGAGTTTGCGGTGGCGGAGGCGATCTTGGGGGCGATCGGCATCGCCTTTGCCGGAGTGGGGGTGATTGTGCTGGCGATCGGCATTCTCTGGCAGCGCAACCGCATCATTGCCAAGTTTGAGCAGGCTCTCGATGGCGAAAAAGACCGTTTTCAGGAAGAAATCGCCAGCCGCCTCAACGAAAAGCTGGGCATCATCTATGAAGAGGTGGAGCGCATCTTCACCCAGTTCTATGACTATGTAGAGCGCGAGGCGGCGGCGGTGCAGCCGGTGATCGACCAGTACGGGGCGATCCAGCAGGAAGCGGCGACGCTGTTTAGCACCAATGCCCTGGAGCCATCTCGGGTAGCTCAGCCCTAGTCAGAGATCTCTGGAAAAGAAGATACCCCGATGCAGGGGCGCAGGCCCTGCGCCCTGGGGAGGAAGCAAAATCCTCGGGTATTTTCTTAGTCAGAATTATCCTCAGCTCCTAGCTACCAGGATTAGAGGGTTGCTGACCGAGGCGAGGCTCAGTACCTGCTAGCAGACGTTCAATGTTGCTGCGGTGGCGCAGAATGACATAGCCTGCGCCCAGGCTACCCAGTACCACGTAGGGCAAGGGCTGCCCTGTAGCCACCATGAGAATCATCGTCGCCAGGGCTGCCGCCATGGAGCTTAACGAGACAATGCGGCTCAGGGCTAGAGTCAAGCCAAAGGCCGCTGCGGCCCCCAGGGCCACCGGCCAGGCCAAGCCCAACAACACCCCCAGCCCCGACGCCGCTGACTTGCCGCCGGTAAACCCAATCCACACCGACTTGCTATGGCCCATAATGGCCAAGAGCCCGGCCAACATCATGACCCAGGGGCCAAAGGCGTCAAGGGGCTCGGTGGTCAAGGCGGCAACCTGGGGCCAGGCTACCCTCACCAATAGCACCGCCAGCAGTCCCTTGAGCAGGTCGATGGCTAACACGGCGATCGCCGCCTCTTTGCCCACCGTTCTCAGCACATTAGTAGCCCCGGTGCCCCCAGAGCCATACTGCCGAATATCGATACCTTTGACCCACTTGGCGATCAGATAGCCCGTAGGCAACGAACCGAGGAGATACGCCGCCGCCAGCAGCAGCACAATCAATAGACCTGCCAACGTTCTGTCCTTAAATGTGGTGTGTGGAGGCTGCGGAAAACGCTGTCACCTGGGCTCAGAGCCCAGTCGCACAACTCAGCCAATACCAGTCTAGGGGGATCGGTGCACGAGGGTAAGCACGAGTTTAAACCTCTTCTCAGTCCAGACGTGGAGTTCTGTCTGGGGAAGCTTGAGATGCCGCGCCAAACTTGTATGGCAATTTATGCTAAACCCTGTTTGGATCGTCCGTCAGCCGTCGCACAGAGCCGCTCGATCACCTGGTCAGCGGTGATTAGGCGTTTGAGCACCACCTGACCAATGGTGCCACTGGTGGCACTTTCGGGCTTTACTTCTACCATCAGCACGGTCTCTTCAACCTGGTATAGCCACAGGGTTTCGCCCTGGTCTTGAATCGATAGATTGAGGCGGCGAATGTGGGGCTTGCGCTGCCAGCCTAGCTCGTTCCACAGACCGCCAAATTCCCACACTCGCCCCGTTACCCAACCATCGGAAAGAAAAAAATATTTCACCGCTCACTCTGCCACACCGTGTTCAATGGCATTATGCACCGTCCTGAACGATTGGCCGCAGCCCCGGCCCTGAAATCTCTGAAATCCGTGGAATATTGCCCCAGAATTGATCCAAGGTTGAACCAGACTCCCTGCTTTAGAAATTTTAGATAACTGTCCGGATAGCGCTAGCCCCCTGCGTAATAAAGAAAGGTAGATGCACCCTGATTGTTAGCTCTGAGATGCCTGGAGGGATCCCAGAGCTTTTTTTTGCCTAGGCAGCTAGGCGGGTGAGCCTAGATAATCGTCAAACCTGCCAACAGTCAAACCTTTAATCATCTACTCCGTCCCAAGCTCGGCTGCTTTTTGATTGCCCCTGGCGATGGCCCGCTCCTGTGATACCCTATGCGCAATTGACGCAAAGGTAGAGCGACCATGGCAAGGGTAACAGTAGGGTTGTTGTTTGGCGGCTGCTCAGGAGAGCACGAGGTCTCGATTCGCTCGGCCCAGGCGATCGCCCAAGCCCTAGCCACCGGTACCAACACCGAAAAGTACACCGTTTTGCCCATCTACATTCGCAAAGACGGGGTTTGGCTGGCCAATGCTGAGGCAGCAGCGATTCTGACTGCTGGCGTTCCACCCCAGGCGGTGGCCGAGACTACGGCCACTACTCCTCGCCAGCGGCTGCCCCAGTTTGATCAAATCGACAGCGTCGATATTTGGTTTCCGGTGCTCCACGGCCCCAACGGCGAAGACGGCACGGTGCAGGGCCTGCTCACCCTGATGCGGCGACCCTTTGTGGGTTCTGGAGTACTCGGCTCAGCCCTGGGGATGGATAAAATCGCCATGAAAATGGCCCTTGCCCAGGTGGGGTTGCCTCAGGTGCAGTATTTGGCGGTGAGTCGGGCTGAGGTCTGGTCAAACCCCTGCATATTTCCCAAACTGTGCGATCGCATTGAGACCGAGCTGGGCTACCCCTGCTTTGTCAAACCCGCCAACCTGGGCTCTTCGGTGGGCATCGCCAAAGCCACCAGCCGCAAAGAACTCGAAGCAGCCCTCGACAGTGCCGCCAGCTACGATCGCCGCATCATTGTCGAGGCTGGCGTTGTCGCCCGCGAGGTAGAGTGCGCCATCCTGGGCAACGACA
Source organism: Pseudanabaena sp. PCC 9330 (assembly GCF_055795045.1). Taxonomy (NCBI): domain Bacteria; kingdom Bacillati; phylum Cyanobacteriota; class Cyanophyceae; order Pseudanabaenales; family Pseudanabaenaceae; genus Pseudanabaena; species Pseudanabaena sp. PCC 9330. Next base: position 321,302 of record NZ_JAYFES010000117.1, read on the forward strand.
ACCCCAAAGCCTCGGTCTTGGGCGAAATCAGCTTTCAGAGCGACTTTTACGACTACGAGACCAAGTACACCGCTGGCCAGTCGCAGCACACTATCCCGGCCCAGGTGCCCGCCGATGTCGCCCGCCGCATTCAGGAGATGGCCATCACGGCCTTTCAGGCAGTAGACGCCGCTGGGCTTTCTCGGGTCGATTTTTTCTATGTCGAAGCGACCGGTGAATTGCTGATCAACGAAATTAACACCCTGCCCGGCTTTACCGCCACCAGCATGTACCCGATGATGTGGCAGGCCAGCGGCATCTCTTTTCCAGAGCTAGTGGATACGCTGATTCAGCTGGGGTTTGAGCGCGCCGGGCAACCCTAGCATCAGCCTTCGTTTATAGATTTAAGCCCAATCACCGCAGGCGCTATGCAGCTCGACCACATTACGCCGCTCATTCTCACCTACAACGAAGCTGCCAACATCGATCGCGCCCTTACCGCCCTCAGCTGGGCTAGGCAGATCGTGGTAGTCGACAGCATCAGCACCGATGCCACCCTAGCAATCCTTAACCGCTACCCCAGCGTTAAACTTTTCACCCGTCCCTTCGATACCCACGCCACCCAGTGGAATTTTGGCCTTGCCCAGGTGGAAACGCCCTGGTGTCTGTCCTTAGACGCCGACTACTATGTAACGGCAGCTCTGGTAGCAGAGTTCCAGCAGCTTCAGCCCAGCGCTACTGTTGACGGCTATTTGATTCCCTTTCGCTACTGTGTCTTTGGCCAGCCGCTGCGGGGGACAATTCTGCCGCCGCGTCAGGCGCTGTTTCGTTGCGATCGCGCCCACTACATTGATGACGGCCATACTCAGCTGCTTCAGGTCAAGGGCGACTCCGCCAGCCTGACCAGCCCCCTACTGCACGACGATCGCAAGTCCCTCCGCCACTGGCTCTGGGCCCAAGACCGCTATGCCCAGCTCGAAGTCCAAAAGTTACTCGCTACTCCCGCTACCGAGCTTAGCCTAGCCGACAAAATCCGCAAGACAAAGGTGCTGGCTCCCTTCGTCATTCTGGTGTATTGCCTGATTCTCAAAGGTGGCCTGCTCGACGGCTGGCGTGGCTGGTACTATGCTGCCCAGCGAACCCTGGCTGAACTGCTCCTCGCCATTCACCTGATCGAGCAAGACTTCAAAGGCAGCCGTTAGCCCGCTCGATACATTGCCCCCTCACCTAGAAGCCAGTCTAGTACTGGACGCAGCCCATAGGGGCTGTGGTGGCTCCCTTGGGTTGACTTGAAGCGGTGGCTGGGGCAGAGCCGGCGATCTATGCAGCCGTACCGCTTTGGGTCATGCTAGAAACCGAAGACGCAGTCGTTGCAGAGGAATAAAATCTATGGCTGAAATGGATCCCGTTAAGCTGATGAAGCAGGAAGTGGGTCGCCAAGCGGCGGCGCGGGTGCAGTCTAACACTGTGGTGGGTTTGGGCACCGGGTCAACCACTGCCTATGCTATCCAGTTCATTGGCGATCGCCTGGCCAAGGGCGAAATCAGCAACATCAAGGGCGTGCCTACCTCCTTTCAGGCATCGGTGCTGGCCAAGCAGTATGGCATTCCCCTCACCACGCTCGATGAAGGTGATGAGATCGCCCTGGCCATTGACGGGGCCGACGAAGTCGATCCCCAAATGAATCTGGTGAAAGGGGGTGGCGCAGCTCACACCCGCGAAAAAATTGTCGATTCTCTGGCCAAAGAATTTATCGTGGTGGTGGATAGCTCAAAGCTGGTAGACAAGCTGGGCACCACCTTTGCCCTACCGGTAGAAGTGATGCCCCTGGCGGTTACCCCTGTCACCAAAGCGCTAGAGGCTCTCGGTGGCCAGCCGGAGCTGCGCATGGGCATTAAAAAAGACGGCCCCGTCATCACCGACCAGGGCAACATGATTTTGGATGTCAAATTTGCGGCGATCGATGACCCTGCCGGGCTAGAGAAAACCATCAACAACATTCCCGGCGTGCTCGACAATGGCCTGTTTGTGGGCGTCGCCACCGAGGTGCTAGTGGGCGAGGTCAAAGACGGCCAAGCCAGCGTTCGCAAGTTGTAATCAGGAAACATAGACCACCGGGGACCAGTTGCATGGTTTCCGGTGGCGATCGCTCGTGGCTACCCGTTGATCTACCAGGCCAGGCTGATAGATTCGCCGGGGGAGTAGGTGACCTCTCGCACCATGCCCGGCTGGCCTAGGGCCTCGGCCTGGCGATCGTTGTAGCTGACCATGACGCCGCCAGCGTTGCCTGCCCGAATGGTCAGAGCCTGATCCGCCAGCAAGAGGCGAGTATCCCCCGGCTGAAGAATGCCTTCAAATTCGGTTTTGCCGTCGGAGGTAATGCGCAGCCATGACTGCCCGGTGAGGGTCATTTTGACTTTAATCGGGGCCTGGGGCTCGTCTTCTACTGGTGCTTGAGCCGTAGAATCACTGCCCGCAGTGCTAGTAATTTCGGTCTCAAGCTCGCTCAGCGGAGCCAGAGGGGGCAGCATGGTAGCCTCTGGAGCTGTCTGACGCAGCACGTAGGATAGCCCACTCACGGCAGCTACCAGCAGGGCAAAGTAAGCCGCGTAGAGGTGTAGGGGGCGGAGCTGGGCCGCTGGCGACTCTTGCCAAGACTGGCGCTGCACCGAGGGCGGGGTGAAAAACTGGCTAGCTAGGGTTTCGCCGTCTAAGCGCAGGGCATCGCCGTAGGTGCGAATTAACCCACGGATATAGACCGGCTCGGGCAGCGCCTCGAGGTCGCCTCGCTCGATGGCCTCCAAAATTCTTGGTCGAATCAGGGTTTTGTCTGCCATGGCTGCCAGTGTGTAGCCCTGCTGCTGGCGGCTATCAGCCAGCAGTGCTCCTAGGTCTAGGAGCTGCTCACGGTAGACGGCGTTAGGATCAACCAACTTTTTTGTCTTCATACAGGGAGAACTTAAGCTTAAGACGGCAAACTATTGGCTGAGGCCTGGGACAGTTTTGCTGAGGTCGCTGGTTGGTCTGATGACTCAGCTAATAATGCCTCAATTTCGGCCGATGATAAAGTCCTGTGGGCCCCTGGTTTTAGATTACCCAGGGAGACAGAGCCTACCGCTACTCGATTCAGGGCCAAAACCCGGTGTCCTAGCACCTTGGCCACTCGGCGAATCTGGCGATTGCGCCCTTCCCACAGCACAACTTCTAGGAGGGTTTCAGTGGGGCTGCGGCGAAGTACCTCAACCCGGGCTGACCGGGTGGTAACCCCATCGAGAAAAATGCCCTGACGCCATTGGTCTAGGGTCTCCGGGGCTACTGGCCCTTCTAGGCTGACGCGGTAGGTTTTGGCCACATCGTGGCGCGGGTGGGTAAGGCGAAAGGTAAAATCGCCGTCGTTAGTCAGCAGCAGTGCGCCGGTAGAGTAGGCATCGAGTCGCCCCACGGGGTGAATGCCTAGCCCGTGCAAGCTCTGGGGCAGAGCCTCGAGTACGGTGGGTCGCCCCTCGGGGTCGTCACAGGTAGACACCATGCCTAGGGGCTTGTGCAGCAACAGGTAATGATGGTCGGGTCGCTGGTGCGCCTGTAGGGAAATGCCGTTGACTTCGATGCGATCGCACAGTGGGTCAGCCTGCTGCCCCAAAACCGCCACAGCACCATTGACGCACACCTGCCCCGTTTCGATCATATGCTCGGCCTGACGACGGGAGGCAACTCCATACTGGGAGAGAATTTTTTGAAGGCGTGCTGCCATAGCGGGGGAGTATGTTAGCAAATAGGCTGGAGTAGACGGATAGCCGCTGACCCTGCTTTACGATTATGACAGCTATTGATGGTCTCTGAGTATAAGTCCTCACTATACCAACCCCAGAAGCAGAGTTTTGACTGGGGAAAACGTCATTTCTAGACAGGGATTGAGCTCACCGCCTGCTATGAGTCTAAGCGTATTCTATGGGGGCGATGAGGGGCAGTCTGAGGGTCAGCCAAGCGCCCCCTGAGTCAGGATGATTACTGGCAGTAATCGTACCGCCGTGGGCTTCGACAATTTGATAGACAATAGCCAACCCGAGCCCAGTGCCTCGGTTGACCTCACTGGCCACGGTCGAGAGCGCTGTCTCGCTGCCCAGGGTGCCACTGCTACGACTGCGGGCTGGGTCAGCGCGGTAAAAGCGATCAAAAATGTGGGGCAGATCTTTGGCGCTAAAGCCAGGCCCCCGATCCATCACCTCTAGCGTGAGGGCGGGTAGATCAACGTCAGCGGAGAATAAGGCAGTATTCTCCCTGTCAGTGGGTGGGGTCAGGCGCACGTAGACCTTGGCATAGCCAGGGCTGTGCTTGATGGCGTTGTCGATCAAGTTGAGCAGCACCCGGTGAAAGAGCGTTTCGTCAAGGGTAGCGAGGTACTGTTGTGGTCCTTCGTACTCTAGCTCTAGGTGTTTGACCTGGGCCAAGGGCTCGAGACTGAGCCAGGCCCGCTGAATGAGCTGGGGCAGATCGACCGGTTTGAGTGCTAACCCCTGGGACTGATCGCCCTGGAGGCGACTGAGATTGAGCAGGTCTTCGACTAGGTTGCTAAGGCGAATGGTCTCGTTGACCAGGCGATCGAGCCATCGACGCTGGTTCTCGGCTACTCGGGGTTGCAGGGTCTCGGCCACTAGGCGGATGGAGGTCAGCGGGGTTTTGAGCTCGTGGGCGACGTCGGAGGTCCAGCGATCGCGCTGTTGCACCAGCAGGGCCGCCTCCTGACGATTTTCTAAAAAAACACCCACTTCGCCCTCACCGAGGGGAATAGCGTAGCCCCGTAGAGGATAGGTGGGCTCTTCTTTAGGGTGCAGCGGATCTGGGGAAATTTGATAGAGCATCCACTCGCGCCGACAGCAGGTCTGCTTTTCTCGGGTTTCTTCGATCAGGGCGTCTAGCTCGTAAGATCGAGCGACTTCGAGCAGCAGTCGACGACGCTGCACTGAGCCAGTGAGGGGCTGGTTCATCTTGAGCAGCCGATTGGCCTGGTCGTTACACCAAACGAGCTGATTTTCTTCATCGACTTGGAGGTAGCCGATGGGGGCAGTCTGGAGAATGCGCTCTAGGGTGTCACGGCTGGTGCCGAGCGATCGCAGCTGCTGCTGCTGCTGGGGCTGCTTTTTCACTAGGCGTTCGACCTGGCCTAGGGCCGTTGGCCAATCACTGGTCTGGAGCATGCCAATCAGCCGTTGCTCACGACGCCAGTGCTTTTTGCGCTGCCAGATCAACAGCAGCGCTCCCGTAGCCAACCCCAATAGATATGCAGCAATAACCAACGATAGTCCTAGACGGAGTAAATTTGCTCTGTCCAAGCCTATCGTACAAAAAAGCACCCTTGTTAGGGTGCTGCATTAAATTAGTGACAATTCAAAAAACTACCTGCCCAACCGTAGTAGGCAAAACCAAAATCAAAAGAGGGCCACCAACGATACGATGAGTACCAGAGGAACCCTCCTTGGCCTAACCGGGCAAATCTAGACTACCGAACCACAGCACCCCGGTACTTGAGACCTTGGGGATGGCTTGCTTGAGCTTGCTTGGGTACGTGGCGGGCTACCACAGCACCCCGGTAGCGACCAATAACCTCTTCGGATACAGCTACCTGGGAAGTAGCAGGATCATAATTAACGCCGCGATATTTCAAGGACATCATTCGCCTCTCCTTAATGAGTGAAGGTGTATAAACAGAGGCGCGTTCCTTCGAGCTGGAGCTCTACTTCCGTCTCTTGATTAGAGAGATGAACGATTTGTTTCTGTATTCATTGTTACTATTCTCTCCGTTTCTGTCAAGACCTCCTGTCATGAATCCTTGGCAATGGCCTAGTCCTTCACCTGTTGCTGCTATGCACTCTCCTCTCCCCGCCCACCGCTACTTTCCCTACCTGACTTGGACTGAGATCGAGGCTATGCCCCAAAAGGAGGCTGTCGTGATTGTGCAGCCCATGGGGGCGATCGAGCAGCACGGCCCCCATTTGCCCCTGGCCGTAGACAGTACCATTTGCACCACCGTGCTAGGTAAGGCCTTAGAACAGATCGATCCAGCGATCGCGGTCTATAGTTTGCCGCCTCTGTACTACGGCAAATCAAACGAGCACTGGCACTTTCCTGGGACTATTACCCTCTCTGCTGAGACTCTGCTACGGGTCGTTCACGACGTGGCTGAAAGTCTCTACCGGGCTGGATTTCGTAAGCTAGTACTGTTGAATGCCCACGGCGGTCAGCCCCAGGTGCTAGAAATAGCCGCCCGCGACCTACACCAGGCGCACGCAGATTTTATGGTGTTTCCGCTCTTTGTCTGGGCGGTGCCCAACTGCGCGGGAGAGTTGCTGACCCCGAAGGAGCTAGAGCTGGGCATTCACGCTGGAGATGCCGAGACCAGTCTGATGCTTTCGATTCTGCCCGATCAAGTGCGGATGGATTTAGCTAAGACTGAATTTCCCCAAGATCTGCCCACCGATAGCTGGCTGACGATGGAAGGGGCGCTGCCCTTTGCCTGGGTGACCCGCGACCTCAGCGCCAGCGGCGTACTCGGCGATCCGACGGTGGCGACAGTGGCAAAGGGAGAGCAGCTTCTAGACTCTCTGGTAAAAGGCTGGGTGAGAGCGTTGGAGGATATCTATCGGTTTCGACAGCCGGGGGGCGGGGAGTAGCCGGAGGGGGCCGACCTAAGCTCTAGTAGGGCTTGGCATACCCTGTCAGCCCAAGGTCTACTGGCAAAGACCTACCGGAATCAAGCCAGATCAGGATTGAGGTGTGAGCAAGATTGCTGCGGTAGGTTCGTATTCAAACATCGATCGCTGCACTTTTTGTTCTGGTACTTCTAAACTAGGCTTGACTGCTAGCCCTAAATCTTTCGGTAACCTTGCTATGGATGCTATAGATCTCGATGCCCAAATTGCTGACCTGAAGCAAAATGCTCCCAATGACGGGGTCACAGCCAGCGCGATAACAACTATTGCACCAACGCTGAAGGCGATCGCAGGTCAGCTCAAGCACCCCCAGTACTACGTGCTGCAAACCCTCGAACAGGGCTGGATGATGACCACCCTCAGCAACCGCACCCAACCCAATACCCAAAAGAATATTGTCTACGCCTACCCAACTCTCCAGGATGCTGCTACCAGCCAGGCCACAATTAAAGACCCTCAGGTGATGGCGCTACCGGTACCCGTGGTGCAGATTTTGTTTCAGCTGCTCGCTATGCAGCCCATCGATAGCCTGATTTTTTTTGAAACTCCAGGGAAAGTAGGCCAGGGTGTCGAAATTCGCCGCCAGGATATGCAAGCGCTGATTCAAGCCCAGCTTCAGCAAGCTCAGCAGGTCAGCCCCATTCCCCCAGATATGGCCTAGGCGAAACATTTTTAACGTACGGCGGTAGCTTGGCACCTCGTCAAGCAAGAGCATCACGACGGTACCTTGACGCTTCAGCCGTCCCCATGGCGGCGTAAAATACAGATTACTGATGTAGAGAGCGCAGAAGGTTAACTATGGGACGCTTTAGACCTTTTTTGGGAATAGTGCTGGCGATTGTGGCGACCTGCCTGGTGGCCTGTGGTGGCCCAGCGGCAAAGATACCCACCACCTATAGCCCCACGATGTTGCAGCAGGTGCAGCTGTATACGTCTCCTGTGACTGATCTGCGCGATCGCTTCCCCGAGCTAGAGGGCTACATTCAGAAAAAAGACTGGGTCAACGTGCAGAGCTTTATCCATGGGCCCATGGGTGAGATGCGGGCGCGGCTAGGTCGCCTGGCTAACCAGCTGCTAGTCAAAGATCAGCCCCAGGCCAAAGAACTGGCTCAGAACCTGTTTGTACACCTGGAGCGGCTAGATGAGGCGGCGGCCGCCAACCAGCAGGTGATCGCCGGACAAGAGTACCGCAACGCTCTGGATGATTTTGACGCCTTCTTGAGTTTGGTGCCTGCGGTTTAGTGGGTTTGGCTGGGTCATGATCGCGATCGCCCCACCCCAGCCCTAGCCCTGATCAGGGTTTACAGTGGGCAGTACTCATCCTATGGTTTAGCCAGTGGCCAAGCAGCGGTGCGGTCGCTGGCTATCCAGCTTTAAAGCGATGGAAAGCTAAGCTCAAAATCGCAGATCCAAAATCGCTTAGAGGTACGGTTGATTGCAGCGAGTGGTAGTAGTGGGCTGTGGTGTGGTGGGGGCGGCGATCGCCTACGAGTTGAGCCTCAGTGACAAATATCAGGTGGTGGTGATTGATCAAACCTCTCCGGCCCAGGGCTCGACCGCTGCCGCCCTAGGAGTTGGCATGGCGGTGATCAGCCACAAGGTCAAAGGTCGCAACTGGCGGCTCAGGGAGCGCAGCCTCAATCGCTATCAAACGCTGATTCCAGAGCTAGAAATGCTTACGGGGCGAGCGATTCAGCACAATGCCCAGGGCATTCTCAGTCTGTGTTTTGCGGCTGAAGACTTGCCTCGCTGGCGATCGCTCCAGACTATCCGCCAGGGCCAGGGTTACAGCTTAGAGATTTGGGAACCGGGGCTGGTGGGCGATCGCTGCCCTCACCTCGGCCTCGCTGGGGTCGTTGCTGGTATCTACTCGCCCCAAGATTTTCAGCTCAACCCTACCGATCTCACGCTGGCGCTGGTGGCCGGGGCCCAGGCCAATGGGGCTGAGTTTTACTTTGGGCAGCCGGTACTAGGGTTTGATGGGGCTGACGTGGAGGCTTTGTCTCAGGAAGCCCGCGACTGTACGGCTGTACACACGGCAAATCAAAGCTTTGCTACAGATGCGATCGTGATCTCCGCCGGGTTAGGGACTCTGCCCCTCACCCAAGCGCTCCACCAGCCGACCCCCATCGGCCCGGTGCTGGGTCAGGCGCTCCGGCTTCATTTGGACGAGCCGCTGGGCAATCCAGAGTTTCAGCCTGTGGTCAATGGCAATGACATTCACCTGGTGCCCCTGGGCAACGGCGACTACTGGGTCGGGGCCACGGTGGAGTTTCCGCCCGAAACTTCCCTAGAGGATGCGCTGGCTATGCAGCCCGAGGCCGACCGGTTAGATGAGGTGCTAGCGGGTGCGATCGCCTATTGTCCAGCCCTAGCGGCAGGTCAGATTACCCAGCGCTGGTCGGGCCTGCGCCCTCGTCCCCAGGGTCAAGCGGCCCCAGTTATTCAGCAACTGGCAGGCTATGGCAACATCTGGCTGGCCACCGGCCACTACCGCAATGGCGTCCTTCTCGCCCCGGCCACGGCCCTGGCAGTACGCAACGTTTTAGAGAGTCGAGAGGGGTCGTTATGACAGGACACAGACCTCTGCGGTGGGGGAAACTCTATGCTGCTGACAGTTCACGAAATGGTTGAGGTGAAGTCTCCGACGGATAGTCTGACTAAGCTGCGGGATAAAATTCAAGATTTTCTGGCCCTGGGCACCCAGGTGGTATCCTCATTGACCCCAAGGCCCGCTGTGTAGAGGTGTACCGCACGGGAGATGAGGCCATGCTTTTGGGGGATGGCGATCGCTGACCTATGGCCCTTGGTATTCGAGTAATTCTAAAATCACCCTCAGCTCAGAGCATCTGTCAAAACAACAAGAGGCGCGGCCAATGCCACGCCTCTCAGCAGAGTTCAGGCTGGGTCGCCTTTGGCCTAGGCCGCTTCCATCCAATCATAGATTTGCTCTAGTTGCTCCAGGGTAACTAAACCGTACTGCCAGAGAATCATGGGCAAAGGCCCCGGATCTTGCTCGCTATGTTTCAGGGCCACCTTGAGAGAAGCCGCCGAAATGGCCAAATCATCCTGTAAAAACTGAATCAGATTGGGCTGTGCACTCACCGTCATAGAATCTCACCTCCTTAAGGGGTCGTTAGGGTTTGCAGATGTTGCCCACGATTTTACACAAGGATGCCGCCGTGGCAACATGAATTTCTCGCGGAGTCGGTTGAACTTTTAGCACATCTCTAGGGCTAGGCCATTTGACCTAGGTGATGGTGGTTGATCCCGATTTTTCAGGAGATAGACTCACCGTTACGGAATCTGCCAGAGTTAGTTTCCGTATCTCTCTAGCCTTAGCTGTAGTAAAAGATGCCCAACTATAGCTAAATATCTCGGGTATTGCTTCATGGATCGTTGAAAGCCTTAATAATTAGTCAAGATTTGGTTGACTCGACTTATCTCCTTAGCCGCAGGGCCAGGGCATTATCTAGCAGCCCTGTGCCAATTACCCCAGCTTCTCCGGGCGATTCTTCCGGGCGATCGGGGGATCGAGTTCAGAAAAGGTGGCCTCTCGCTGGGGCCGGATGACACCAGGCCCGGCGGCGCTAAGGTGAGTATGGCACTGTCCCCACACCGCCCCAGCCCTGGCGGTAGCCCCAATCCACTGGGCCAAAAATCGTCGCAGCCAGCGCTCGACCTCTCTACTGTAAAGGCGGTGCTGACTCAGGTGGCAGGGCCGGGGCTGTGCTCCGGGGCAGGTGAGCTGGTCAGCGCCTTCGGTGGTCCAGTGGTTGACCATAGTGGCCGTAATTTCAGGATGAAACTGTAGCCCGTAAACCTGCTGCCCATAGCGAAAAGCCTGGTGGGGAAAGGCCTGCCCCCTGGCGAGCAGCTGACTACCCTGGGGCAGTTCAAAGCCTTCTTGATGCCACTGATAGACCATCAGTGGGTGGGGTATCAACCCCTGCCCACGGTTGGTCGGCAGAATGGGGTAGTAGCCAATCTCGCGCTGTCCGGTGGGGTGGGGGGCCACGGTGGCCCCTAGGGTGCGAGCCAATAGCTGGGCTCCCAAGCAAATGCCCAGGTAGGGTTTTTGGGCGGCTAGCACCAGGGGTATCCAGTCGAGTTCCTGGCGGATAAAGTCTTGGTGGTCGTCGTTAGCGCTCATGGGGCCACCGAAGACAACCACGGCACTGTGGCGATCGAGACTGGTAGGCAGGGGCTGCCCCACCGCTGGGCAGCACAGGTCTAGGGCAAAACCCAGGCTTCGCAGTACCTCTCCCACTCGACCTGGGTTAGAGGTTGGCTGATGCACAATGACCAGCACGGGCAGGTTAGAAATGACGCGATCGGGGTGATTGTCAGCCACAGAGCGGCCTCGCTTACAGTGTTTTAACTGTAGCGGCATTGATCCAATCGGTGCTGGGCAAATCTGGGCAGACTGGGCCTAAAGCTGGCGCTCTATCTGCACCATGCGACGGTAGGCGAGCCAGCCAGCCGCTACCATGGCAGCGGCAAAGATCGCTAAAAACCGCACGTGGGGGCTCACCTCTGCCAGGGTGGCACCGTCTACAACAATGCCAGAGAGAGCCTCGATCATGTGGTAGATAGGGTTGACCTGGGTTAGCCGCGTCAGCGAGGCGGGAAACAGCGCGACCGGCATAAAGGTGCCCCCTAAAATCATCAGGGGAATGCCAAAGGCGGCAATTAACGAATTGACATCTTCGGTGCGGCGGGCCAGCTGGGTGCCCAGCACAAAGCCTACCCCCACGTAGGCAGCGATACTGAGCAGTACTACCAGCAAGCTGGCCAGAGGGTTGCCGCCGATGGTGGCCCCCTGAAAGAGGGCGATCGCATAGACCAGCCCCGCCTGCACCAGCCCAATCACCCCGTAGGCCAGACAAATGCCTAAAAAATATGACACGCCGCTCAGGGGTGACAGAAATAGCCGCTTTAGGGTCTTTTGCTCGCGCTCTGACACCACCGTGGCAACGCTGCCCCCCAGCCCGCTAAAAAATAGCGCCGCCCCCACCAGGGTCGAGGGGGCCGCCTGGGTATAGGCCTCGGCCAGAGTAATCTGGAGCCGCTCCTGCAAGATCAAACTGTTGAGAATCATCAGCAAAACTGGGAAAATCGCCCAAAAAATCAGGCTCCGCTGCCGCCGCCAAAGCTCAACTAAGATGCGCTGGGCAACCGCCAGGGTTTCTCGCACGTATTTCATGCTGATGAGTAGACTGTGAAGGCATGTTAATACTACAGTCTTTAGCAGGTTAAACACAGGGGCTCTATTCCTCTGGCCGAGAGTGCTAGACGCCCACCCCTTCCCCCGAGAGACTGTGTTAACTTAATGCCGAAGTCGCTCTCCACACACCCTCCGGGTTTAGGCCCAGAGGCTGAGCCTGACCTACGCAACGACTGAACCATCTGATGAGTCAATCTTTAGAAGGGCTGTTTGCCCAAACCCTGGCTCGCCGCAACGTGCTCAAGCTCTTTGGAGTAGGGGGTATAGCGGCGCTGTTGAGCTATTCACGCCTGAGCAAGCCTCAGCCCACGGTGTTTCAGCAAGATCGGCTGACCCTGCCCAGGGCGGTAGGTCGCCCCCTGTCAGCGGTGGTGATTGGCGGAGGGCTGGCTGGCCTGGCGGCAGCCTACGAGCTAAGTCAGCGCGGCGTGGCGGTGACCCTGCTGGAGCGATCGCCTCAGTTGGGCGGCAAGATTGCCAGCTGGCCGATCCAGGTGGGCGACGATCACTTCATGATGGAGCACGGCTTCCACGGGTTCTTTCCTCAGTATTACAACCTGTTTGGTCTGGTTAACGAGCTCAGCATTCGCGACAACTTTAAGTCTCTCGACTACTACTCGCTGGTCTATAAAGACGGCTATAGCCCTGAAGTGTTTCGCCCCAGCAACTCGGCATTTCCGTGGAATATTGTCGATCTGGCGATCTCGTCGTCGAACCGGCTGAAATGGGGCATCAATCTCACCCACATGAAGCACCTGGAGGTGTTTCGCGAGATTACCGGCTTTCGCAACCCCCAGAGCTATCAGCGGCTCGACCACATGTCGATGGCCGAGTGGGTGGGCGACGATTTCCCTAAGGGCCTCTACGACCTCTACTTCTTGCCCTTTGCCAAGTCCAGCTTGAATTCGCCAGACGTGCTCAGCGCTGGGGAGCTGATGCAGTTTTTCCACTTCTATTTCTTTGGCAACCCAGAGGGGTTGGCCTTTAACGGCACCTGCCAGGATATGGGGCGATCGCTGGTCGATCCGATGGTGGCGGCGATCGAGGCTAACGGGGGCCAAGTGCTCAACGGGGTTACTGTCAGCCAGGTGCAGTGGGAGAACGGCCAAGTGGCGGGGGTCACCTACCAAAAGGGCAGCGTCGCTACCAACTCGGTGCCCTTCTGGGTCGATCGCAATCCCCTGCTGAGTTCTGAAACCATGGAATATTTTGGTGCGGGCGACAACGTCTACTCCGTCGCGCCGGGAGCCCAGACCGCTCTGTCGCTGACCTGCACCCACCAGGGCTGTAGTGTGCAGCGCCAGGTCACGGTGAATAATGAGGGCTACCTGTGCCCCTGCCACGGGGCTGCCTACGCCAGCGATGGCGCGGTACTGGCTGGCCCAGCTCGGGAAAATCTAGCGGCGTTTAAGGTGTTGAAGCGGGAGGGCGATCGCATTCAGCTAATCGCCGCCAACCCCGCAGACAGCACCGCTGCCCAAGATCTGACCGCCGACTACTATGTCATGGCCGCTGATATTCCGGGCATTAAAGCCCTCTTTGCCCTCTCTAAAGGCACGGTTGAGCCCACCCTGGCCACCCAAGTAGATGAGCTGAAAGTAGCTGACCCCTTTGCCGTGGCCCGCTTTTGGCTCGATCGCGACTTTGAGTGGGAGCATAGCTGGTTTACCAGCCTCTCGGGCTACAAGCTCACCGACAGCATTACCCTCTACCACCGTATTCAAGAAGACTATATCGATTGGAGCGATCGCACCGGGGGCAGCGTCGTCGAGCTCCACGCCTACTGCTACAAAGAGAAAGACTTCCCCACCCAGGCAGACATCCTCAACACCTTTGAAGCCGAGCTGTACGAGGTGGTACCGGCGCTCAAGGGCGCGACGGTGCTACACCGGCAGCTCGTCAACCAAAAAAACTTTGCCGGATTCCCCCCCGGCAGCTTTGCCAACCGCCCCCAGACCAGCACAGCGGCGGGTAACCTACTGTTTGCCGGCGACTGGGTGCGTATGCCCTTCCCCTGCGGCCTCATGGAGCGAGCTGTCAGCAGTGGTCTGCTGGCCGCCAATGCCATCTTTGAGCGCGAAGGGGTGCAGCGGCGGCCCATTCTGTCAGTCAACCCAGAAGGGGTGCTAAAGATTTAGGCGAAGATCACGTCTTCGTAGAGGTCGGCCATGGTTCCCTCCCAATTTACGCTGGTCAGCGACACCCGATCGCCTCCGCCGTAGGGATGCAGCACCCACAGCCCCTCGGCGCTGCGGCGAAACACCTCCACCTGCTGTCGGGTTTGAGACATCAGCACATACTCTTGCAGGCTGTCTAGGTGGCGATAGTCGGCAAACTTATCGCCTCGGTCAAGGGCCTCTGTGCTCTCGGACAGCACCTCCACAATCAAGCAGGGATGCTGCTTATAGGTGCTGAGGGTGGTATCCCGTTCATCGCACGTCACCATCACATCAGGGTAGTAAAAGCGATTGATGACCTCGATACGAGCCTTCACATCCGCGAAATAGCTACGACAGCCGCTGCCACGCAGGTGCGCCCTCAGGAGCGCATACAGATTTCCTACAATCTGATTGTGGGCATCGGTGCCCCCGGCCATGGCGTAAATGTCTCCATCCCGGTACTCGTGCTTGGTGGGGCTGATAGCCTCTGCGGCTAGGTAGTCTTCTGGAGAGGTGTAGTGAAAGGCAGCAACCATGGCGACTTCCCATACAGCGATAGCTCAATCCTAGCGGCTTTTACGGACTGGGTAGGCTGTTTCAAGGGTTTAGCCTCAACGGAGCCTTCCACCCTGGTTGGCTGACTGGCAAACCGGTTAGTTTGTGAGCGTTCCAGACATTCTCTGTCCTGAGTCTGCCCCATAGGCTCTCTTAAAACAGACTTGGGGACAGACTTTGCTCACGGCCTCTACAGGGAGAATGCGCCCTCAAAGCACCGACTCATACCAATCGTCCATGCCGCTGGCGCGGCACCCCCCACGATAAAAGTCTATTTCTAGAGCCAATCCTGCTTGCCTACCCCCGATTCAGCAGGGCGAACAGCCGTTTGCCCCTACAGGTGGGCCGGTTGGAAATCGGGGGTATGGAATTCAGATTTGGTATCAGTTTACGAATCCACATCTGCTCCGTAAAGTAGACATCAAGGCTATGTAGTCGGGCCAGGGTGCGTTGCCTTCTCTATACTTTGTTCATGACTCACGCCCGTGAGACCCCTATCAAACCAGCATTAGCAAGCGAACCCAGCGATGGATGTAATTGACCTTCAACCAGTGGCGGCGGTGGCGAGGGAGCAAAGCCCAGCAGAACGGCCCAAAATCAAACCTCTACGGCAGCTAGGCATCAACCTCAACCACTGGTACGTGGTGGCCCAGAGCGTAGAACTGACGGATAAACCTTTGGCCAGAACCCTGTGGCACCAGCCCCTTGTGCTGTATCGCGACAGCAGTGGTGCTGCCGTTGCCGTCGAAGACCGCTGCCCCCATCGCCAGGTCAAGCTTAGCGAGGGTACGGTCGCGGGCGACAACATCGTCTGCGCCTACCACGGCTGGCAGTTTGCCGCCGACGGCACCTGCGCTCACATTCCCTACCTAGAGCCGCAGCAAAAGCTACCCAACTGTGCTCTCCGCCGCTACCCGGTCAAAGAGCAAGACGGCTTTATCTGGCTTTTCCTTGGCGAAGCAGCCCTGGCAGACGAAGTGGCCCCCATGGGCGTACCCGAGTGGGAGCACCTTAACTTCATTGGTTCTGTAACCACCATCGATGTGCAGGCCCACTACTCATTTTTAATTGAAAACCTGATGGACATGTACCACGGGCATCTGCACGGCGGGGCGCAGGTATGGGCCAATGCGGTGCTCAGCGAACTCACTCACGACGATCGCCACGTCCATGCCCACTACGATGCCGAGAGCTACTACCGCATTGACAAGATTTGGTCTGCTAGCCAGCTGGTGTTTCCGGCCCTACGCCAGCTCCACCCCGAGCCGCTGGATGTCTACTACCACTACCCCCACTGGCGATCGACCCTGGGCGAAGATTTTGTGATTTACTGCCTGTTTTGCCCGGTGAGCGAGACCCACACCCGCGCCTACCTGCTGCACTTCACCTCCCTGGGGCGGTTCCAAAAGCTGCACAAAACTCCGGTACCCGTCCGACGATTTTTTAAGCGAGCTTTTACCAACTCCGCCAGCTTTGTGCTGCGGCGGCTGGTGCGCGAAGACGTGCTGATGCTAGAGCAAGAGCAGCAGGCCTTTGAGCAAAACCCCACCTACCGGGGGCCAGAGCTCAACCGCGCCCTGACGGCGGTGCAGCGCCTCATTCGCCACCAGGCCGAGGAGGGGGCTTAAATCCAACGCCTAGGATCAAACGGCTTGAGTAGTCTGGCACTGTATACGCTGGTCGATGGCGAATATCAAGTGCGCCAGTTTCGAGGGGGCGATCGGGTTGTGTCACGGGCTTTCCCAGATTTCAACGTGACCGCCAACCAAATTTTTCAAGCAGGAAGCTAGGCCCATAGAGGGTGTGTTGCAGCGATCGCCCGCTTAACAAACAAAAAACCCCCGAGGTCTTTAAGACCTCGGGGGTTTTTTGGGTGGGTGTTTGGCTATCTACAGCGTGGCTAGCACGTCGCGGGCGGCGGCGATGGTGGCCTCAATATCCGCATCGGTGTGGGCCAACGAGGTAAAGCCCGCCTCGTACTGTGAGGGTGCCAGGTAGACGCCGCGCTCTAGCATGCCCCGGTGGAAGCGGCTAAACTTCTCCAGGTCAGAACTCTTGGCATCTTCGAAGTTGCTGATCGGGCCGGGGTTAAAGAACATGCCAAACATGGCGCTGATGTGGCCACCGCAGACCTCATGACCCGCATCGCGGGCCGCCTGCAACAGCCCTTCAGTGAGTTTAGCGGTCAGCCGCTCTAGCTCATCGTAGGTGCCGGGGCGCTGGAGCAGCTCTAGGGTTTTGATGCCTGCGGTCATGGCTAGAGGGTTGCCCGAGAGGGTGCCCGCCTGGTAGACCGGGCCAGAGGGAGCGACCATTTCCATAATGTCGCGGCGACCGCCGTAGGCACCGACGGGCAACCCGCCGCCGATCACCTTACCCAGGGTGGTGAGGTCGGGGGTGACGTTAAACTTGGCCTGGGCACCGCCGTAGGCAATGCGGAAGCCGGTCATGACTTCGTCAAACACTAGCAGGGCATCGTTTTCGCGGGTGATCTCGCGCAGACCTTCTAAAAAGCCGCCATCAGGGGTAATAAACCCGGCGTTGCCCACTACGGGTTCTAAAATCACCCCGGCAATTTCGTCAGGGTTTTGGGCAAAGAGAGCCTTGACCGCTTCGAGGTCGTTGTAGGGGGCGGTGAGGGTGTCTTGGGTCGCGGACTTGGGCACCCCCGGCGAGTCGGGCAGACCTAGGGTGGCCACCCCAGACCCGGCCTGTACCAAGAACATGTCGGCGTGGCCGTGGTAGCAGCCCGAGAACTTGATGATTTTATTGCGACCTGTGTAAGCGCGCATGAGCCGCAGCACGGCCATACAGGCTTCCGTACCCGAGTTCACAAAGCGCACCATCTCAATGCTCGGCACGGCCTGGATAACCATTTCAGCCAGCACGTTTTCGAGGTAGCAGGGGGCACCGAAGCTAGTGCCTTTTTCGAGAGCGGCTGACAGGGCGGCTAGCACTTCGGGGTGAGCGTGACCGCAGATGGCAGGCCCCCAGGTGCCGACGTAGTCAATGTATTTGTTGCCATCTACATCCCAGATGTAGGCACCTTTGACATGGTCAAACACGATGGGCTGACCACCCACCGACTTAAAGGCGCGTACCGGAGAACTGACACCGCCGGGCATGAGGTTTTGGGCGGCGGAAAAAATTTCTTGTGATTTTGCCGTTTTAAATGGGGCTGTACTGACCAAGGCAGGTTCCTCTCAAAGACCAAAAGCACCCGGCGGGTATAACCCAAACCACCGGGGGTTAGCTCTGATCATTATCCTATCGATTGGATGAAGCACACCTGTTGATGTTGAGGAATGTAAAGGTTGTCCGTTTAGCGACGTAGGTGGTGCAATCGACCGTTCTTAATTTGCACCACCGGGTGGTTGGAAATGCGCACCAGGTGCTCGTCGTGGGTGGTGACGATGACGGTAATGCCGATAGAGTTGAGCTTTTTGAGAATTTTGATCACCTGGAGGGAGTTGTCGGCATCGAGGTTGCCAGTGGGCTCGTCGGCCAGCAGCAGGGGTGGGGTGTTGACCACGGCCCGAGCAATGCTCACCCGCTGCTGCTCACCGCCAGAGAGCTCGTCAGGAAAGCACTGGGCTTTGCCCTGGAGACCCACCATTTTGAGGGTGGGCCAGAGGCGACGGTGAATTTCTTTGCGGGTGAAGCCCTGGGCCCAAAGCACAAAGGCCACGTTCTCAGCCACGGTGCGCTTGGGGATGAGCTTGTAATCTTGGAAGACAACGCCAATGCGGCGGCGCATCATAGCGAGGCGGTTGCCGCGCAAATCGGCAATGGGCTCGTCGCCGACCAAAATATTGCCGCTGGTGGGGCGCTCGTGGCCGTAGAGCAGCTTGAGCAGGGTCGATTTGCCCGAGCCTGAGGGGCCGGTGACAAAGAGAAAATCACCGGGGTTGACGGTGAGATTGACCCCGGTTAGAGCTTTGCTGCCGTTGCCATAGACCTTCTCTACGTTGGCAAGAGAGACGATGGGCTGAACGTTGGGGTCGCTGGGAGGGGCTTTGTCAAGCTGGGGGGCTGGGGATGGGTCGGCGGCAGAACGGGCGGGAACCACGAGCTTGAAACGGTCTTGTAGTCGGGTTCTGACCTCTTCTGGAAGGCCGGCTAGCTTGGCATCGTCAGTGGGGCGGTGGAGCACAGAGGTCATGGAACGTCCTAACTGTAGATGGGTTGACCAGGCTTGGGGATGAGCCTGGTCTCGACACAAGCGCCGCGCCGCCAAAAGCGGAGAAAGAGCAAGCGTGGCTTTTGGGAGGCCATTGTACCGGAAACAATGGGGACGGCAAAAGGGATATTTGCTTTTTCAATAATCTTTATGTTTGTTGCAAGGCCCGGCTGTTGCGATCGCTTAGCCCTCTAGCTGGGTGCCGCAGCGCTTGCAAAACTGGGCGTCATCGTCGTGAAAGGCGAGGCCGCAGCTAGGGCAGGGCAGGTGCTGCGGCTGGGCCACCTTGTTGAGCTGGCGAATGAGGCTGCTGATTTGGGTTGGGATGAGGGCGATGCCGGTGAGAATCATCATGACGGTGAGGCCGCGACCGGCTTCTGAGATGGGGGTGACGTCGCCATAGCCGACGGTGGTCATAGTGACCACCGCAAAATAGAGGGCATCGAGAAAAGTGGCGAAGTTTTCAGGGTTGTGGGGGTGCTCGACCTGAAAAATTAGGCCGGAGTAGATGAAAATGATGGCCCCTAGGGTGAATAAAATGCGAATCAAAATTAGGCTGTCAGTACTGGTCACTTGACCAAACCAGAGCCGATTATTAAAAATTCGCACCAGGCGCAAAATGCGCAGCGATCGAAAAAAGCGCAAAAAGCGCACGTCGAAAACACCGACCCACGATGGCAATAGGGCGATGAAGTCGATCAGCCCGTAGAGGCTGAGGGCATAGCGCCAGGGGCGCTGGGCGACCCAGAGCCGCAGGCCGTACTCTAGAGTAAAGGCCAGCACAATCAGCCAGTCAAGGGCGCTAAGCCAGGTGTCGAGGGTGGGGGAAATAGGGTAGGTTTTGACGACAAAAATGGCGGCGGAGAGAAAGATCAGTAGCACGATCGCCCCGTTGACCATCTGCCCCACCAGGGTATCGGTGGTGTCTAGGTAACCGCGCAGGCGATCGCGTAGCGCGAGGCTTTGACCCTTGCCCTCAACCTGTGGTTTTAGTTCTACTGACTCTTCCATCGTGTCTATGCCCACCCCCAGGATGGTTCTACGGTCTGCCCTGGGCTAAGATAACCAGGCAACCTGATTTTTATCTGGCTGCGATTTTTTAGTTGTTTTGGGTCTAGCACTAGATTGAGCCAGCGGCTCGGCCAAGTCCGTTCAAGATCTAGAGTTTTTCCTAGATAGAGCTGTACCCGTAGGTTTGGAGTTGACTCGGCGCTTGAACCTGGGTCTAGGGTAGCGTCTGTGCGCTGACTGAGGCAGCATCGGCCAAAGTTTGCTGGCGATTTCTTTTTGCTGGACTGAGGGTTAGATTTAGTATCACTGCGGCAGTTTGAACCCCTATGGCGATCGCACCTATCATTACCACCCCCAACGATTTTTCCCCCAGTGCGTCTGGTACTTGGCCGCCGCTGCCCAGCCAGCGACCGCTGCTGCTGGTGGGTCACGGCAGCCGCGACACCGAAGGGCGCGATCGCGTGCTCGAATTTGCCGCCGCCTATCAGGCGCTAGACACCTCCCGCCCGGTGATTCCCTGCTTTTTAGAATTGACGGAACCCACCATTCAAGACGGGGTCGATCGCTGTGTGGAGCAGGGGTTTACCGATATCTCGGTGTTGCCAATTTTGCTGTTTGCCGCCCGCCACAATAAATTTGACGTCACCAACGAATTAGACCGCGCCCGCCAGCGCCATCCCCAGGTCACCTTTCACTACGGTCGCCACTTCGGCATTACCCCGGCGATCGTTCAGCTCTGGCAAGAGCGTCTCGAAGAGCTAGACAGCCCCCGCTTTAACCCCGATGGGATTGCCCGCGAAGACACCGTGCTGCTGTTTGTGGGTCGGGGGGCCAGCGACCCCGACGCCAATGGCGATGTCTATAAGCTCGCCCGCATTGTGTGGGAAGGCAGCCGCTATAAGACGGTAGAAATTTGCTTTATTGGCATCACCCATCCCCGTCTAGAAGAGGGCTTTCGTCGTGCCCGTATGTACCAGCCAAAGCGCATTATTGTGCTGCCCTACTTCCTGTTTACCGGGGTGCTGATTAAAAAGATCATGGGCATCTGTGAGCAAGAGCAGGTTGCCCACCCCGAGCAGTTGGTCAGCTACTTGCCAGAGATGGGTAGTCATCCGCAGCTTATGCAGATTTTGCGCGATCGCGAGATTGAGACTCACCTGGGCCAGGTGGCTATGAACTGCGAAATGTGCAAGTTTCGCCTTGCCGCCGGGGGAGGGCAGCACGGCCACGGCCACGATCACGGCCATGCCCACGACCACGGGTACGATCACGGGCACGGGCACGATCACGGGCACGGGCACGGGCACGGGCACGGGCACGGGCACGGGCATCACCATGGTGAACCCATCGACCTGTTCCCAGAACCTGACGACTACCACCAGCGTGCTTGGCAGGTGCCCTAAACCGATGCTCTTTAGCCCGAGAGGGGAATCTTAGAGAGAGTGCGCTGCGATCGCAGCGCACTCTCTCTATTGCATCTCAGGGGGCAGCCATGTTCAAATCGATCGGTCGACAGGTCTGTGCCTTTGATTTAGAGTGGGTGCCCGATCCGGCTTCGGGGCGGCAGTTGTATGGCCTGCCCGCCAACCTGACAGATGCTGAGGTGCTTGAGGTGATGTGGGCCAAGGCTGGGGCCACCGCCGACAAACCTCGCCCCCATCTCAAAACAGCACTGTGCCGAGTGGTCGCCGTCTCTGCCGTCATCCGTGCCCAGCTGCCCGATGGCACCGTGCACCTGCGGCTGACCACCCTGCCTCGGCAAAGCGATCAGCTAATGAATGAAGGAGAGTTAATCTTCACCTTTCTGGGCTATCTGGGGCAGCAGCATCCCCAACTGGTGGGGTTTAACTCTCAGACCAGCGACCTGCCAATTTTGCTGCAACGGGGTTTGGTTACCGGTATAGCTGCGCCAGAGTTTTGCCGTCGCGCCGACCAGGGCTGGAGCAATGATTATTTTAGTCGTCACGGCGACGCCCACATCGACCTTAAGAACGCCCTGGGCGGCTGGGGCATTGCCACTCCAACCCTGTCTGAGTTAGTTGGGGCTATGGGGCTGCCCAGCCGCCCAGACCCTGCCGATGTGGTGGCCTGGTGGGTGGAGGGCGATCTGCGATCGATCGTGCAGCAGAGCCAGTACGATGCGCTGAATACCTACCTGCTCTGGCTGCGGACGGCTCGGTTTGCCGGGCTCTTTAGCGCCGACCAACTGGTTGCAGAAGAAGATCAGTTTAGGGCAATGGTGGGCGATCGCATTTCCCAGGGCGACCATCACCTCAGCCAATACCTCACCCGCTACACTCGCGTGCAGCCCCAGCCCGCTGCCGTCATTGCCCTGGCGACCACCCCTGAGAACACAGACCAGGCAGCCTAGACAGCAAGCCCTAGGCCTATCTAGAGTTACGGGCATGGCTCGGAGGAGAGAGCTTTGTGGCATCCTAGGCACCCGGAGGTTCTAACCTCCGGTGGAGGAAAGCCCGCCTTAACTTTATTAACTTAATTTAAGTGCCTCAAATGCGTCGATTCTCTAGACACCGGTCGTTTGTGCACACAGTTAAGACTGTAAGGACTATTTTCTATGGCTATTCAGCGTTACTCGACAACCAAACGATGGCTGGTAGGCTTTGCCAGCGTTGGTGCCGCCGCCCTCATGGCCGCCTGTGGCCCATCCTCTGAGTCCACCGCCGATGGGGTGCCCGGTCAAGACCCAGCTATGACGCAAGACTCAGCAGCCACGACCGAAGTCGTCACCGACGAAGATACAGTGGTGGATGTGGCCGCCAGCAACGCCGATTTCAGCATTTTGGTGCAGGCAGTAGAAGCCGCTCAGCTGGGCGATGTTTTAGCCACCAGTGAATCTATAACCCTGTTTGCTCCTACCAATGCGGCCTTTGAAGCGCTGCCTGAAGGTACCTTAGATCAGCTCCTACTGCCCGAAAACCAGGAAACCTTGCGTCAGGTGCTGACCTACCACGTTGTTGAGCAGGAAGTGCCCGCTAGTGAGGTGACCACAGGTGACGTGCCGAGTGCCGCTGGCGCTCCCATTGCTCTCCAGGTTGACGAGGCCACTGGCGATGTGATGGTCAACCAGGCCATGGTGGTTACCCCTGATATTCAGGCTAGCAATGGTGTCATTCACGCCATCGACCAGGTCATCTTGCCCCCCGGCATGGCTCTCTAGGGGCTATCCTAGGGTAGCCTAGGGGCTATCCTTTCGCTCAAACTTCCTGACTCCCATCCAATCCTCGGGGTAGCCCCTGGGGATTTTCTTTTTTTTAGAACCCAATTTCGATAAACAATCATTCCTGGAAAAACAGTCTGATCGTCCTTACGGGGTGGGGTGAGATCACAGCCGATATTTGATTCAAGCGAATATGGGTATACAGGAAAGCCTTTTATACCGAATCCGAATTCCATACCCCTGATACCCAACCGACCAACCTGTAGGGGCGAACAGCTGTTCGCCCTGCTGAATCGGAGGCAGGCGAGCAGGATTTGGTATTAGAGCGAGGGCTATAGACCCACAAAAAAGGGCGCAGATAAGCTGCGCCCTTGCCAAGATCAATCTACTTTAAGGTTGCGTAGACGAAGGTCAGACTACTTCTTCATATCCTTGGCCATCTTGCGGAACATATCGAGGTTGGTATCGACCGCGCGACCGCCGTAGTTTGGCGTTTTGTTGACCACGGGCTGTGAGAAGGTTTCGGCCTGGGGCGTTTTTTCTGCCGGCAGACCTTCGGCGGTCAGCCGAATGGCCTCCATCGCAGAAATCTGGCGAATGCTCTCCTTCTCCTCGGTTTCACCCGCTTTTTTAGCAAAGGTACGACGCACGGTCTTAGAGGAGCGCATGTAGTCAATGTTGCCGTAGCTCTTGGCGTCATCGGGATCTAGGTAAAAGGCACCCCCAGCTCGCTCAATGGTGGGCTGCTGCGGCGCGGGGCGGTTGGCCTCGCCAGGGTTTTTTGCCTTTTTGCCGCCCAGCAATCCGCGAATGAATCCGGTCATAAAGCTCTCCTGCGTCGGTAGTGATTGGGTCGAGTGAGCCAAGCCCCCAGGCAAAGCGCCTCGATGAGGCAGATAGCCAGGCCGGACTTAGCTAAGGTTTGTTAACTACTATGTTAACTTTTGTTGGCAGGAAAACGGAGGCAAATTGGGAAAATCCGCATTTTGCCTGAGCTTGGCTCTTTATGAGAGACCCTTGATCTCGGTGGCCGTGCCCTAGCTTTAGCTGATCTAGGGGAGGCTCTCTCGGGGCCGTCTTCGGGTGAGGTTAAGTTGGGAATGCCTCAGCGACTATCAGGTTGTCACCATGCCATGCTCTAGGGCAAACCGGACCAGCTCTGTGCGGCTGTTGGTGCCAGTTTTGCTAAACAGGCGGCTGACGTATTTCTCGACGTTGCGCACGCTGGTCTCTAGACGACTAGCAATTTCTTTGTTCATGAGCCCTTCGGCTACCAGGTCAAGGACGCTCTGTTCGCGGGGGGTAAGGTCGATGCGAATGTCGGAGGCGACTTTGACGAGGCCGCCCTTTTGACTGAGCATGGCTTTGATTTCTTCGATCTGGCGGGCCATGACGGCGATATCGGGTACGTCACCTGACCCAATGGTCTGGGCGGCGCGGCGCCCCATCAGGTTGGTGATGACGGCGACCAGCTCTTCGGGGTCAAAGGGCTTTGACAGGTAGGCGTCGCAGCCAGCGTTGTAGCCCTGAATGCGATCGCTGGTCATGCCTCGGGCCGTCAAAAACAGCACCGGCAGGCCTTTGAAGCGAATGTCGTCGCGCACCTGGGCTAAAAAGGCGTAGCCATCGACCTGGGGCATCATGATGTCGGAGATCAGCACGTCGGGCGTTTCCTGCTGGAGTAGATCCCACCCTTCTTTGGCATTGCTGGCCGATCGCACCGTAAAGCCGCTGTCTTCGAGGTAGGCCTGCACCGCCTCGCGCAGACCTGGCTCATCGTCTACCAGTAGAATATTGCCGGGTTGCTCAGACATAACACCGTCCCAGATGACCTAATTACTGCTCACTCTATCCCGTAATTGTAAGGGTGAAATCAGTTCTCAAAGCTTGCCGCCGCGCTCTAATTGTTGATGCGTTGCTTCAGAGGTTACCTGGGCGCAGCCGCTGCCGACTGGCCCATTGCCTCTGGGGCTGAGGTTGGGGTCAGGGGGTGACGGGCAGAGCCGCCGGGTGATTGCTTTCGTCCGCTAGGGGGTTGGGGTTGGGCAGGGTGTTGGGGTCGCCGATATAGATACCCATCGATCGGGCCACTTTTACCATGGTGCTGTCGGTCTCTACCGGGCTGGGGCAGACGCCCCGCTGGTGGCAGTCGCGCACCGTGGCAATGACGTGGTGGAGATCCTTAGATTGCACCCGGCCTGCCTCCCACACCACCATGCGGTTATAGCGGCCTTCGGCGATTAGATCGATGGCCTTGCGGCCAAAGGCGGAGGCCAACAGGCGATCGCTAGCGGTGGGCACGCCACTGCGCTGAATGTGACCCAACACCATGGCGCGGGTTTCGACCAAATCCATGTCGCAGTAGGCGATGTCGCCGGTTTGGCAGAGGGTACGACTGCGATCGCACACTATTTTGGCCAGATATTCGCCGATCAAGTGCATGGGCTTGCCGTCTTCGCCGTGGACGCCTTCAGCCACCACCACCAGGGCAAACTTGCGCCCCCGTTGCCGCAGTTCGGCAATGTGCTGACAGATCTGCGTCACGATCTCAGGGGTTAACTGAGGCACCAGTTCGGGAATGAGAATGACATCGGCCCCGCCAGCGATGCCGCCGTGGAGCGCCAGATGCCCGGCGTCGCGGCCCATGACCTCGACCACCATGACGCGATCGTGGCTGGCGGCGGTAAAGGTGAGGTCGTAGAGAGCGCTGTTGACGGTCTGAACCGCTGTGTCAAACCCAATCGACTTTTCGGTAAAAGGCACATCGTTGTCGATGGTCTTGGGAATACCGATCAGGTTCCACCCGCCGCGCTGGGCCAGATCGTAGATAATGTCGAGACTGCCGTCACCGCCAATGGCGATCAGGGCGTCAAGGTTAAGCTTTTCATAGCCCGCTAAAATTTTAGCGATTTTGTCGGGGTCGCCGGGGTGACCCTTATTGAGCGATCCGAGGATGGTACCGCTAAGGAATTGCAGCACGTCAAGCCCCTGAAGAATGCCGGGGATGTCGTAGCCATGGTCAGTCAGGCGCAGATGGTCGAGGTCGTACTTGCCGTCAACCACCTGCATAAACCCCTCGGTGCTGTAGGGAATGCCGATCACATCCCACCCCCGCCGATTGGCGCATTTGACCACTGCTCGAATGACGGCGTTAAGACCGGGGCAATCGCCACCGCTGGTGAGAATGCCAATGCGCTGAGAGGAAGTCATAGGACGGTATCCGAAAGGCTGTTATCCCTATCCTCGGATCACTGGAGCCGTCGAAATTACCCTGCTTCAACAGTCTTAACGGAGGATAACCTTTGCTCACTTTTGCGAGCGCAGGGATGGTCACGTCTTAAATGCCAGCCCAGTGCTTTGTCAGAGCTAAAACTTAGGGTCGCAGATACCCTCGAAGACCCTTCGACAAGCTCAGGGTGTCTTGACGTTGTGCTAAGCCAATTCTGGCAACAAAAATACCGAAGATTTTTGTTGCCTTCCGAGGGCGCAGGCCCTGCGCCCCTACATGGAGACATCCTTTCTCTCAGAAATTTTCTAGTGCACTACCCGGTCTACCAGCTTAGGCTTGACTGACCACCAGGCACACAAGGCCAGGGCATTGACCGTGGCTCTACTCAAATAGACAAAAAATAGACAAAAAAAAGGAGAGCCCAAAACGGCTCTCCCTACCATCAGGGTGCATCTGATACCATATTAACTCAAAAATAGCACGGGGGGTAAGACCCCTTATTGAGTTTTGTGAATGCACCTCACCTGTCTCATGAATTTAGCTTTTGGCTGAGCAGCTGATTGCTAAGTTTTGGATCCACTCTGCCGCCGCTGTGCTTCATTAGCTGACCGACAAAGAAACCCTGGAGCTTTTTCTTGCCGCCGCGATAGGCTTCAAGTTCCTCGGGGTGGGCTGCCAGCACCTCGTCGATCATGGCTTCGATTTGGGCCGGGTCAGAGATCTGGCTGAGACCCCGCGCTTCGACCATGGCCTTGGGTGAACCCCCTTGGGTGAGCAACTCGGGCAACAGGTCTTTGCCGATTTTGTTGCTGATGGTGCCCGCTTCGATCAGCTGCACCATCTCGGCCAGCAGCTCGGGCTTGAGCGGCAGGTCGTCGATGGAGAGCTTCTCGTTGTTGAGGTAGGCGGCAATGTCCTGGGTGATCCAGTTGGCGGTGAGTTTGGCGTCGCCCCCGGCGGCGACGGTAGCCTCAAAATATTCGGCAATGGGGCGATCGTCGGCCAGCACCCGTGCGTCGTAGGCAGAGAGGCCAAACTCAGCTTCGTAACGGGTGCGCTTTTGGGCGGGCAGCTCGGGCAGCTCGGCCAGCCAGCCCTCTTTTTGCGCCACCGACACCACAATCGGGGGCAGGTCGGGCTCGGGGAAGTAGCGATAGTCGCTGGAGCCTTCCTTCACCCGCATGCTCTTGGTGCGCTGGCTGCTCTCATCCCACAGACGGGTTTCTTGGATGATGGTTTCGCCCGCTTCGTTGGCTTTGATCTGGCGCTCAATTTCGTAGTCGATCGCCTTTTGAATGGCGCTAAAGGAGTTCATGTTTTTGATCTCCACCTTGGTGCCAAATTCTTCTTGGCCTACCGGGCGCACGGAGATGTTGACATCGCAGCGCAGGGAGCCCTCCTGCATGTTGCCGTCGCTCACCCCCAGATAGCGCACGATGCGGCGCAGCTCCTGGGCATATTCTGCTGCCTCGAGGCCACTGCGAATGTCGGGCTCGGAGACGATCTCGATCAGCGGCACCCCGGCGCGGTTGTAGTCCACCAGGGAGTAGGTGGAGCCTGCCAGCCTGTCACTGCCCGCGTGCACCAGCTTGCCCGCGTCTTCTTCCATATGCAGGCGGGTGATGCCGATGCGCTTGCGGGTGGCCTGTTTGGTCTTTTTGTCGATCAGCTCGATCTCGAGCCAGCCGTGCTCGGCAATGGGCAGGTCGTACTGGGAGATCTGGTAGTTCTTGGGCAGGTCGGGGTAGAAGTACTGCTTGCGATCGAACTTGGAGTAGGGGGCGATTTCACAGTTCAGCGCCAGCCCCGCTTTTACCGCATACTCCAGCACCCGCTGGTTGAGCACCGGCAGTACTCCCGGCATACCCAGCACGATCGGGTCGATGTAGGTGTTGGGCTCGGCCCCGAAGGCCGTGGAGGCTGGGGAAAAAATCTTGGTCTCGGTACAAAGCTGGCAGTGGGTCTCCAGACCAATGATGGCTTCGTACTGAGTTTTGGCGGGCTGGGTTTTGGCGGGGGCCGCAGTGGTCATAAACCGCTCCAATGGACTATCGCAATGTGCAATACATTGTAGCGGCATGGGAGTGGGGGTTAAAGAAGGGAGCCGACGACCATGCCGACAAGAATGACAAAACCGAGCTGGACGTTTTGCCTAAAGAGTTGGCCGTAGATCTTGAGAGGAGGCTTGTAGCGGCTGAGCAGATAGGCCTGGCGCGACCAGACAAAGGCCGCAGCGGCAAGGGCCAGCCAGTAAGGAAATGCCAGCAGCAGCAGTGCCCCCAGCCAGACGAGCAATAGCCAGGTGCCGAGAAAGCAAAAGCCGACGAGTTGAGGGGTGTAGTCGCCAAAAAACAGCGCTGCTGAGTTTACCCCCAGGCGGCGATCGTCGTCGCGATCGGGGATGGCGTAGACCGTGTCAAACCCCAGCGTCCACAGCACCACGGCTAGCCATAAAATCCACACGGGCAATTCTAGGGTTCTTTGTACCGCCGCCCAGGGAATCAGCACTGCAAAGCCCCAGGCCAGCGACAGCACCAGCTGCGGCACCGGAAACACCCGCTTGGCCGCTGGGTAGAGCAGAATGAACGGCACCGCTGCTACGCACAGCCAAAAGCTGAGGGCATTCAAATACAGCGACAGCCCGTAGGCGCACAGCAGCGCCACCAGCAGCACCCCAAAACCGACTTGTACCGAGAGATCTCGAGCGGCCAGGGGGCGGGTGCGGGTGCGGGCCACGTGGGGGTCAATGTTGCGATCCCACAGGTCGTTGACCACGCAGCCAGCGGCGCTGGTGGCCAGGGTACCCAAAATGATTACCCCCACCAGGGGCAACGGCGGTCGCCCCTCAGCGGCTAGCACCACCGACCACAGGGCCGGAATCATCAAAATGAGCCGTCCCGTGGGTTTATCCCACCGGAGCAGACGAATAATAGCGTTGGGGGTGGAGGGTCTTGGCTGGGTCGAAGGGCTGGCCATGGTGCCATGGGTTGTGGGAGACAGTTTTTAGCATAGCGGGATGGAGATCTGTCGGGGCAGACCCATGGGTCTGCCCCAGCTGTTTGCACCAGATTTTGGTTGGAGGGTCAAGTGGAGTAAATTTCCATGGCTTTGGCGGTGAGGAAGTCGAGGTTGAGGGGGGCTGATATCTCCTCGGTATTGCGAAAGAGGGACGTAAACCCCCCCGCCCCCAGCCCTGACTGGGGCCACAGCCGATAGCAGGGAAAGTCTGCTAGGGATGAGGTATGGTTCGCCAGGATGGGAACAGGGATGGCGTCAAACTGGGGAAACTTCTTCAATAGCCAATCGCCAACTTGCTCGTTTTCTTCGGGGGAGAAGGTGCAGGTCATGTAGGCCAGGTAGCCGCCCCCGGCGACGGTTTGCGCTGCGGCGGCGAGGATGCGCTTTTGGCGACTGGCGTTTTTTTTGATATTGACCGGGTGAAAGCAGCCCAGGGCCGTATCGCCCTTGGCCAGCAGCGACTGGCCGCTGCATGGGGCATCCACAACGACGAGGGAGGCCCTGTGGGGCAGTTCTGCGGCGAACACCTGGGGGTCGAGGTTGAAGACTAGGGCCTCGGTAGCGCCGCAGCG
Organism: Pseudanabaena sp. PCC 9330; assembly: GCF_055795045.1. Lineage (NCBI taxonomy): Bacteria > Bacillati > Cyanobacteriota > Cyanophyceae > Pseudanabaenales > Pseudanabaenaceae > Pseudanabaena > Pseudanabaena sp. PCC 9330. The sequence continues at coordinate 351,117 of NZ_JAYFES010000117.1, forward strand.
CTTGAGGTTGGCGATCAAAATCTTGACCCGCTTGCGGATGACCTCATTGCACCAGAGGTGGGTAGGGTGAAAGGCTTGGCGGGCCAGCAGACTCTTGCCGCCGGGGGCGGCGCAGAGGTCGAGAACAGTGTCGACCTGGTCTGGAATAGCTGAGAATGCGGCGGCGGCGAAAACCGAGGCGGTATCCAGACAGTAATAGGCTCCAGATTGGTGGAGGGGGTGCTGGCCGGGGCGCTGGTCAGCGGCGATGCGATCGCACCAGGCTGGCTGCCACGGCAGCGGTGGGGCGATCGCAAAGGGCAGAGGCTCGGGCCGGGGCTGCCCCCAGACAATGGCGTTGGGATAAGGCTGGGGATGAACGAGAGCCTCGACAAAGGCATCGCGATCGCCGGCGTTGGCAAACAACCGACGACTCAGCTTTAGCAATAAATTTGACGCCTCACCCGTCACTCGCTTCCCTAAACCTTCTTCAGCACAAACAAACTCCCCTGATTTCCCCGCCCGATGCGCAGATCGTCATCGAGATAAGTGACCTCTAGCCAGCCGGTCTGGCGATCGCTGTTAATCGCAAAATCGATCCCTTGCAGCAGGGAAAATTTGGGCGTGCTCCGCAGCTGCTCAATAAATTGAGTCGGCGACTGGTAGCCCAGGGCCTTGCGCAGCCCCAACACCCCCCGGTCAAAGCGCACGTCCACCCGTTTGGTCGACACGGGCTCTAGGCGAGCGGCCACCGATACGAGGCCCGACAGCAGCGGCGGGCCGTTGATTTCGGCAATGTTATAGATACGATTTTCGGCCAGGCGAATGCACTGGTAGATGGGGCCGAGGGAGGCCAGGGGAATGCGATCGAGATTTAACAACTCGCGGCTGGTGGTGTAGAGCAAGCGCCAGTCGCCATCGAGCAGGGCCGTGGCCTCTAGCGGGCTGGGGGTGGGGTTGCGGCCTTCGAGTACCGCAGCGGCGGCTTGGATGGCGATGCGATCGCTAGGGTCGCTATCGATGCCTCGATTGCTGGTCGCTACGGCATCGAGTAGCTCAGCTTTGCCTATCATCGTCTTCGCCTAACATCGTCTAATCTTTACCGTGAGACCACGGGCCTACTATAGCGCTGTCACCGGGGCTAAATCTCTAGCGAATCGGCAGAGAAAACCACTAGAGAGCACCAGAGGGTTAGCTCTGCTACCATAGAGTGTTCGTACAGTGCAATTCCCCACTCGCTATGCCCAAATATTACAACCCGTCTCTGCGTCAGGTGCCCCGCACCGCCAAGGCTCCCATTTTGCCGCCCTCTGGTGAAGCATCGATCTTGAAATGGCTAGAAGATATTGGCCGTCTCCGCAGCCGCGACGTGGTGGAAAACATTCCTGACGAAGCCGAAAACGAAGAAATTTCTGATCTGATGGGTAACGACAACGACTTCGAAGACGACGATGCCGACCTCAGCCTCAGCGACGACGACGATTAGGTCTGCTGTAGGAGATGGCTTCACCCACCGATGCCCTATGGTGGCCCCACCGTTGACTAACTATCGGTCCCAATTAGTCATTAAGTGTTGTTAACCTGAATCCTCGATGGTGAGACGATTCATCTAAACTTCCTGACTATTTCCTAGCGCCAGAATGTAGTCAATCGGAAGATCATCCAGTAGACTCCTGGGGTGTGTGGTGTGACGATATTGAGGAATCGTTTGTGGATGCGAAATTTTTAGCATCGAAACGGCTGACCCTGAGCGGTCTGACGCTGTTTTGGCTCTTGAGTGTGGGGTTGACTGCGGCAGCGGCAAGCCTAGATGCCGTCCTAGGCAACGGTCTGGGACTGGGTAACTCAATACTGGTACCGTTTTTGGCTGCGGTTCTGGGCAGCAGCTTGCTGGGGTTTTGGGCAGTGCCGCTGCTGCGAGCCCTCAAGGCCGGTCAATTTATTCGTCAAGAAGGCCCCCAGGGCCATCTCAAAAAAGCCGGTACCCCCACCATGGGCGGTGCCTTTTTTGTGCCTGTGGCGCTGGCTGTAGCTCTGGTTGCCACCGGGTTTGCCCGCGATGCCCTGGCGGTGTCACTGCTGACCCTCGCCTATGGTGCCATTGGCTGGATCGACGATTGGCAGGTGATTCAACGTCGATCTAATAAAGGTATTTCCCCCCGTACTAAGCTAGCGCTGCAAATCGTGGTGGCGGCTGTGTTTTGCCTTTGGGTGATGGCCATTCAGCCCGCTGCCGACGCCCTAGCTACCGTGACCACCGTGGCTCTGCCCCTGGGTATAGTGCTGCCCCTCGGGTTTCTCTTTTGGCCCTTGGCTGGGTTTGTGCTGGTGGCTGAGAGCAATGCGACTAACCTCACCGACGGCCTAGACGGGCTGATGGGCGGTACAGGGGCGATCGCATTTATGGGGCTAGCGGCCATTGTCGCCCCCAGCCACCCTGACCTGATGGTGTTTTGTGCTGCTATGGCCGGGGCTTGCCTGGGCTTTTTGCTGCACAACCACAACCCCGCTCGCGTTTTCATGGGCGATACTGGTTCTCTCGCCCTAGGCGGTGCTCTGGGGGCCGTGGGCATTCTCAGCGGCAACCTGTTTGCCCTGCTGGTGGTCACCCTGCTCTTCTTTGCCGAAACTCTATCGGTGATCATTCAGGTGGGCTATTTCAAAGCCACCAAAGGCTCCGATGGGGTCGGCAAGCGCTTCTTTAAGATGGCTCCTCTGCACCACCACTTTGAGCTGTCGGGCTGGTCTGAAATTCAGGTGGTCGGGGTGGCCTACGCTGTTACTGCCGTGCTGGCTGCGATCGCCCTGCAGCTGTAGATTGTGACCCGGTGTAGCTTTTAGCCAGGCCCGCTGGCTCTAGGAGAATTGCCATGTCAGCCTCAAACCTGCGTCCTCTGGGTACGCCGCCCAATGCCTGGTGGGTCAACGAGCAGGTGGCCGATATTACCCGCCAAGAGCTACAGCCTCGCCCCGCCACCCTGACCACCGATACCAAGCAGCTGCGGTTTGACTTGAGCAAAACCGCCTGCCTAGTCATCGATATGCAGAACGATTTTTGTCACCCCGATGGCTGGTTGGCCAGCATTGGGGTTGATGTTGACCCAGCGCGCCAGGCGATCGCTCCTCTGCAACGGCTGCTGCCTCGGCTGCGCCAGGTTCAGGTGCCCGTGGTGTGGGTTAACTGGGGTAATCGCCCTGACCTGCTCAACGTCAGCGCCAGCCTGCGCCACGTCTACAACCCCAGCGGTACGGGGGTTGGGTTGGGTGACCCACTGCCGGCCAACGGTGCCCCGGTGCTGACCCAGGGCAGCTGGGCGGCGGCAGTGGTCGAAGAGCTGACCGCCGCCCCCCAAGACATCTGGGTCGATAAGTATCGCATGAGCGGCTTTTGGGATACGCCCCTAGACAGCATTTTGCGCAACCTGGGCAAGACTACCCTGCTGTTTGCCGGGGTAAATATGGATCAGTGCGTCATGGCTACCCTCCAAGACGCCAATTTTCTCGGCTACGACTGTATTTTGCTGCGCGACTGTAGCGCCACCACCTCGCCCGACTACTGTGCCCAGGCCACGATTTACAATGTCAACCAGTGCTTTGGCTTTGTGACCGACAGCGGCGCGATCGCCACGGCTTTGGACGGCACTGGTTAAAGTGTTTATAACTAGCTTAAAGTCCAGATCGGGAGCGATCGTTCTTCCCCAAGCAGCGCGCCACAGCTGAATTCGAAGTGGGCATGGTGCCATGGCCAAAACCGTTGCCGCTAGATTCTGGGGTTGCTAAACGTAGGTATCAAGCAAACGTTTGAGGCCTCGCGTAGAGGCAGACAGCTGTTTGCACCTGCCAAAATTTATGCCTCGCTTCAGCAGCACCAAATTTTTCTTGCCTAGGGATGGTGCAATTGCATTAATTTGAACTACCCTTGGGCAAATTGAGTTTCACGCCCCTTCTACCGCTACCATGAACGCACCTTTTTCCGCTGAATCTTCCTACGCTGGAGCGATGGCTCCAGAGGCACCCCAAGGCAGCCGTCAGACGCCTTCGGTGCCTATCTCCGTCTATCGAGAGCTGGCCACCGAGCTGCGGGCTACCCAGGCGATGGTTGACTCGCTCAACCAGCAAAATCAGCAGCTGAGCCAACAAAACCAGGTGCTCCGCCAAGAGATGATTCGCTTTGCCGACTCTGCGGCTCGGCTCAAACAGGCGATCGAAGTCAGTCAGCCCCAGGCTGTGCAGTCTGCGGGGGCCATGTCCTTTTCCCTAGACCTCAGCTCTGCCGCAGAACCGCCGCTGATGGCGACTGGGCAGCTAGGCGAAGACCTCGAAGCCTCTCTCCCAGAGCGTCTGAGCGAGTCTGTGGGCGAAGGGGTCTCCAACTTGGCCAGCCAGCTGACTCAAATGGTGAAGCCTAGGGGCAAAAAACCTCCCAAGCCGCTTCAGCGCCCCCAAGGAACGGCTCCCCAACGCCTGTACACCGAAGAAAGATTGGATCCTAACCGCCCAGGGCAGCTAGCCCAATCGTCTAGCGATCTGAGTGGCCTGTGGCTGGCTGCTACTATTCTGCTGATTGTAGTGAGTGCTTTTGGGGCCGGTTTTCTGATCATGAAACCCCTTTTGAGCAACTCTCGCTAGGCAACACGTCTCAGATCGTTCGATTGCCACAGGGCAGTTCCTTGACGTTTTGTAGCAGCTGATACAGTATCTTAGGGTGTAAGCCCGATAAACATAGACCGAAGTTAAGCGATAATCGCTAGAGCACCCTGGTTGAATCTATGAAAAAAATAGAAGCTATCATTCGTCCCTTTAAGCTTGACGAGGTCAAGATTGCCCTGGTCAATGCGGGTATCGTGGGCATGACTGTGTCTGAAGTGCGCGGCTTTGGTCGCCAAAAGGGGCAAACTGAGCGCTATCGAGGTTCTGAGTACACCGTTGAGTTTTTGCAAAAACTCAAGATTGAGATTGTCGTAGAAGAGTCTCAGGTCGATACGGTGGTCGATAAGATCATTTCTGCTGCTCGCACGGGTGAGATTGGCGACGGCAAAATTTTTGTTAGCCCGGTAGACGAAATTGTCCGCATTCGCACTGGCGAGAAGAATACTGAGGCTGTCTAGGCTTCTAGGCAATGCCTCGACCCCAGGCGCGGCTCTAGCTGCGCCTTTTTTGTGTCCATCTTTCTGCGCTCACTCTAAGGCTCCGATCGCTTGTCTATGCCGCCGCTGCTTTCAGATTTTGACTCCACAGAAGCGTATATTCAGACCCTGCTAGAGCCCTTTGGGCGATTTGGGGTAGAGCTGGGCCTAGAGCGCATTCAGCGGCTTTTGGACAGGCTAAACCGCCCCCAAGATCGAGTGCCGCTAGTGCATGTGGCGGGTACCAATGGCAAGGGGTCGGTGTGCGCCTATCTGGCGGCGACGCTGGCGGCAGCGGGCTATCGGGTGGGTCGCTACACATCGCCCCACCTGGTCAGCTGGCGTGAGCGCATCACCGTGAATGGACAGCCCATTGCCGCCGCCCTGCTGATCGAGCGGCTGCGTCAGGTGGTAGCGGCCATTGACCCAGCTCAGCCCTCACCCACCCAGTTCGAGGTGTTTACCGCCGCTGCCTGGCTCCACTTTGCTGAGGAAAAGGTTGATCTGGCGGTGATGGAGGTGGGCTTGGGCGGTCGGCTTGACGCCACCAACGTGGTCGATAAACCCCTGGTCAGCGTGATTACCTCCCTCAGTCGTGAGCACTGGCAGCGTCTAGGCCCCACCCTGGCCGATATTGCTCGCGAAAAGGCGGGGGTGCTCAAGCTGGGCCAGCCGGCGGTGGTAGGGCCGCTGCCCCCTGAGGCGGCGGCGGTAGTTCAGGCCCGGCTGGAGGAGCTAGCCTGTCCGGTGGTCTTGCCTAATCCGGCGGTAGCTTTGGGCAATGGCCTGGCCCGCTACGGCAGCGGGAACGATGAAGTGACCTTTCCCCTTGCCCTGCTTGGCGATCACCAGCTGGTTAATTCGGCGATCGCGATCGCGACCTTGCAAACCCTACGCCGCCAGGGCTGGGCCATCTCTAACCAGGCGATCGCCGAGGGCATGGGGCAAACCCGCTGGCCGGGGCGGCTGCAATGGGTGACCTGGGGGAGAGCACCCGATCAATACCCCCTGCTGATCGACGGCGCCCATAACCCTGCCGCCGCCCTGGTGCTGCGCCAGTATGTCGATACCTGGTGGGCCAGCCATCCCGAGGCCTCCCAGGGCACCGCCTGGCTGATGGGAATGCTGGCGACCAAAGACCACAGCGACATTTTTGCCGCCCTGCTGCGTCCGGGAGACTCGCTCCATCTGGTGCCGGTGCCGGGCCACGAGTCGGCAGCACCGGAGGATTTGGGGGCGATCGCCAGATCAGTCTGCCCTGATCTAGCCCGCTGCGACGTGCACCCCTCCCTCCGAGACGGGTTAGAGAAGCTGGGGGCCACCCCAGCCCCGCTGCGGGTGCTCTGCGGGTCTCTCTATCTCATTGGCCACTACTTAGCCGCTGAGACCGATGTAGCTCTGTAGGCCTTGCTACGGCGGCCCATTGAGAGCCGCCGATTGAGAAAAGCCCTTTGCTGTGGGGGCAAACTACCCGGCGATGACGAAGTTCACGAGCTTGCCGGGCACCACGATCACCTTCTTGATCTCTTTGCCCTCCAGATAGCGCTGGGCGGCCTCTGACTCGCGGGCAAACTGCTCCAGCGCCGCTTTGTCAGAGTCGGCGGGCACTTCCAGCGTGCCCCGCGTCTTGCCCATGATCTGAACCACCAGGGTGATCTCGTCTACCACTAGGGCACTGGGGTCAAAGGCAGGCCAGGGGGCGCGGTGAACCGAGTCTGTGTTACCCAACTGGTGCCAGAGCTCGTCGGCCAGGTGGGGGGCAAAGGGGGCCAGCAGCAGCACCAGGGCGCGAATGCCCTCGGCGTAGACTAGGGAATCCTTCGATGGCGAATCGGTCAGCGCGTTGCTGAGCTTCATCAGCTCTGACACAGCGGTGTTGAACTGGTAGTCGCCGTCGATGTCTTCGGTAATCGCCTGAATGGCGGTGTGGATGGCGCGGCGCAGGTTTTTTTCATCTTTGGAGAGATCGGCGGTGGTATCCCCGGCGGGCGCACCGCTGGGCGCCCCTACATCGGGGTTTTGGGCGATGTATTCGGTTACCAACCGCCAGACGCGGTTGAGGAAGCGGTACTGGCCCTCCACGTCGGCGTCATCCCACTCCAGATCCTTCTCGGGGGGCGCTTTGAAGAGAATGAACATGCGGGCGGTGTCGGCCCCGTACTTGGCCAGCACCGATTTGGGGTCCACGCCGTTGTACTTAGACTTCGACATTTTTTCGTAGAACACCTCCAGGGGCTCACCCGTCTGGGGATCGACAGGATGCGCCGGATCGGCCACATCCTCGGGGGCGACATACTTACCCGTTTTGGGATTTTTGTAGGCAGTGTTTTGCACCATGCCCTGGGTCAACAGTCGCTCAAAGGGTTCATCGCAGGCGACCAGGCCGCGATCGCGCAGCACCTTGGTAATAAACCGCGAGTACAGCAGGTGCAAAATCGCGTGCTCAATGCCGCCCACGTACTGATCCACCGGCATCCAGCCGTTGGCCTGGGCCTGGGCAAAGGCCGACTCGGGGTTCTTGGCATCGGTATAGCGCAAGAAATACCAGGACGAGTCGATAAACGTGTCCATGGTGTCGGTTTCGCGCCGGGCGGGGCGATCGCAGGTGGGGCAGGGTACATTTACCCAGTCACCCAGCTGGGCCAGCGGCGACGCACCGCGCCCGGAGAACTCCACATCCTCCGGCAGGGTGACGGGCAGCTGGTCGTCGGGCACCGGCACAATGCCGCACTCGGGGCAGTGCACCACCGGAATCGGCACCCCCCAGTAGCGCTGGCGGGAGATTAGCCAGTCGCGCAGGCGGTAGTTTGACTCGCCCTGGCCCTTGCTGTTGCTCTCTAACCAATGGATCGCCGCTGCTACGCTCTGCCCCTCGCCCTTCCCAGCGGGAATGCCATCCAGGGGGCCAGAGTTGACCATCACCCCATCACCGGGCCACGCCTTGGTCAAGGTATCGCCATCGAAGGATTCTCCCTCGGGCTGCACCACCACCTTAACGGGCAGGGCAAACTTGCGGGCAAACTCAAAGTCGCGTTGGTCGTGGGCGGGCACCGCCATAATCGCCCCGGTGCCATAGCCCATCAGCACATAGTCAGCGATCCAGATGGGGATTTTGGCCCCGTTCACCGGGTTCACCGCGTAGCTGCCCGTCCACACCCCGGTTTTTTCGCGGTCTTCGGCAGTGCGATCGATCTCGCTCTTGGCGGCGGCGGCCTTGCGGTAGTCCTCCACGGCGGCGACGCGATCGGGCGCGGTGAGTTTCTCCACCAGGGGATGCTCGGGCGACAGCACCATAAAGGTGGCTCCCCAGAGGGTATCGGGCCGGGTGGTGAAGACGGGCAGGGCATCGCCGCCCTCAGTGGTGAATACCACCTGTGCCCCGGTCGATTTGCCAATCCAGTTGGCCTGCATGGTGCGCACCCGCTCGGGCCAGCCCGGCAGCTTATCTAGGTCTTGCAGCAGCTCTTCGGCGTAGTCGGTAATTTTGAGAAACCACTGGCGCAGCAGCTTTTTCTCGACGATCGCCCCCGATCGCCAAGACTTGCCCTCGCTATCGACTTGCTCGTTGGCCAGCACCGTCTGGTCGATGGGGTCCCAGTTGACCGCCGCCTCTTTTTGGTAGGCCAGCCCCATTTTCAACATTTGAATGAAAATCCACTGGGTCCAGCGGTAGTAGTCGGGGGCACAGGTGGCCACCTCGCGCTCCCAGTCGTAGGAGAGGCCCAGCTCTTGCAGCTGGGCGCGCATCTGGTCAATGTTTTGGTAGGTCCACTGGGCGGGGTGCACGCCGCGATCGATCGCCGCGTTTTCCGCCGGTAGACCAAAGGCATCCCAGCCCATGGGGTGCAGCACCCGATAGCCCTGCATGCGCCGCACTCGCGCCACTACATCGGTAATGGTGTAGTTGCGCACGTGGCCCATGTGCAGGTTCCCCGACGGGTAGGGAAACATCGACAGCGCGTAAAACTTCGGCTGGTCGAGGTTTTCTACGGCTTTGTCTAGCCCTTGCTCGGCCCAAGCCTGCTGCCACTTTGTCTCGATCTCTGCGGGGGAATATTTATTGGACTCCACGGTCCCTGGCTCCTACTGCTGCACTGGTGCGATGTTCCCCATCATAGCGACCTGTGGCGGCGGGGAGACAAGTTGGCGTGATGGAGTCAGAGAGTGAGCGAGTAGGGGAGCAGAAAGTTTTGGATGTTGAATTAAGGGCTTAGAAAATAAAGTACCAATCGCTGTCTTGCCTATTGGTGCATTCGCGAAGCAATGCACCAATAGGGCATCAACGTTTCCGGGACTTTATTTAGACGCATGTCCTTAAATACCGCAAAAACTCAAAACTAAGAACTCAAAACTTTCCAGCGTTATCCCTTGACCTCATCGGCAAAGCTGGCCCGGCGCTTAAACATAAACGGCCCTGCCAGCGACCCCCACAGGTGCTCGTGGGTTTCGGGGTCGCGGCCTCGATCCCAGCTGATAAACTGGTCGGCGTCGATTTCAAACTCGCTGTCGAGGTAGGTGAGTTTGCCGTTGCGGGTGACCATACAGGCGTTGCCGGGTTCAACGGCTCCTTTAAACTTGGTGCCCGTCCAGTGGACGTTCATATTGCAGCCGGGGGTTTTGTCAAAGTGGTCGGTGGTGAGCTTGGCGAGCCGGTCGAGATCGCGGGAAGCGCCGTAAAACGCTTCGGCATCCTTTACCGTGTAGTTTTCAATCAGAATGCGATCGCCCTGGGCGCTGAGCTTCATGCCCCGTGCTCGGTAGGGCTGGTTGAGCTGAAAGTCGTAGGCTTGCTCGATGTAAAAGCCCGTGCCGCCGAGTATCTCTGGGGCCAGGGGGCGCATGCAGACGCGAATGTGGGCAAACAGCGGCGGGTTGTCGAAGGCCTGCTGTTGGTTGCTAAAGTCGGCCGCCATCCAGCGGGCCAGGGTGTGAATGTCGGTGGCGTGGGTCATGGATGGGTGTCGCAAGCGTCGTGGTAAGGTTGACCCTAGTTTACAGGGTTGACGAGAGCCCGTCAGAAAAGACCGCGATGAAAAAGCTGCACCTAGCACTCTCCTCCGGTGATATTGCTGCTTCTGTGGCAGATTATTCTGCCCGTTTAGGGTGCAGCCCCACGCTGGTGATCGCCGGTAGCTACGCTCTGTGGCGCACAGAGACGCTGAACCTTTCAATTCGCCATGTCCCGGAGGTGGCACCAGGGCAGCTGCGCCACCTGGGCTGGGAAGATGACGAGGCCGAGGCGTTTACCGCAGAGGTGGATGTCAATGGCATTACCTGGGAGCGCTTTGCAGCTCGCCACCAAGCTGAGGAAATTCAGGCCGCTTGGCCGGGGACGGATGCTTGTGGCGAGGGCGACAAAGCCACCCCTGAACCCTAGCGCCCCTGATCCGATCGCTGCAATCTACCCCTTCTCTGTCGAACTTGCCTTGAGCTCAAGCCCTTTCGACCCGTTAGCTTGACCCGCTAGTTTTGTGAAACGCCGACATTTTCTTCGCTATACCGGTACCGGTGCCCTGGCCACTGGGTGGCTTGGCCAAACCACCCAGCTGCTGGCCAGCCCCAGGCCGCTGACGCTGCGGGCCTATTTGCCCAACGGCGACCCCTTGCCCCGGTTTGAGCTCAACCGCCTCTACTTTCTAGACCTTGATGATGAACCCATTCTCCACCCCGATCGCACCGTAGAGGAGGGCGTGCTGGTCTCACAGTCGCCGCCGTTTCCCTTTGCGGTGGCGCTGCAGCTGCCCGTCGATGGCTTTGGCGATGTCACGCTCTACGCCGACAACCGGGGGCGGGGCTTTTTGCCGGGGGAGGATGTGCCGGTGCTAAATGGGGCGTTTGCGCGCGATCGCCTTTACCGGGTCGCTACCGCCTGCGATCGCTGGCAGCGCCAGGGCTATGGGGTGCCCCAGCGGGTGCGCGATCGCCTTCACCAGGCCCAGGGCTATCTCAGCCAGGCCGACCGAGCCACTGACCTGCAAACCCAGATTTCTCTATGGAACCAGTCTCTGGTAGAAAGCCTCTGGGCTGGCGAAGACATGGCCCTCAGCCGCGCTCACCAGCGGATTGGGCGCACCCCGCCCCGACGGGAGTTTCAGCTGGGCTGTAATGCCTTTGGCCACCCCGGCCTGAGGCCAGACTACGATCGCCACTTTGAGGCCCTCTTTACCAGTGCCACCGTGCCCTTTTACTGGCGGCCCTTTGAGCCCGAGCGCGGTCAGCCCGACTATGCCCCGGTCGAGACCCAGGTGGCGTGGCTCCAGGGGGCGGGCATTGTTCCCAAGGGGCATCCGCTCGCCTGGTTTCACGAGGTCAGCGTGCCCGACTGGGTGCGATCGCTGCCCTACGAAGAGGTCAAAGCCGCCCTGCACCAAAGAATTGTCGAGATTACCCGGCGCTTTGGGTCTCGCATTCCCACCTACGACGTGATCAACGAAGCCCACGATGTGCCCTGGGGCAACGAGCTGGGCTACGACCCCGATCAGTTTCTCGACCTCACCCGCATGGCCTGCGAGGCGGCCAAAGAGGGCTATCCTGCGGTCAAACGGGTGGTCAATAGCTGCTGCCTGTGGGCGCGCAACGTGGCCATCTACGGCCCACCCCAGCGCAGCCCCCTCCGCTATCTCAAGGCCTGTCTGGCGGCGGGCATTGACTTTGAGATTATCGGCCTTCAGCTCTACTACCCTGACCAAGATATGTTCGAGATCGATCGCATGCTCGATCGCTTCACCGCCCTGGGCAAACCCATCCACATTACCGAAATGGCGGTGTCGTCTAACACGGGCACCGACGACACCTCGCAGCTGGGCGACGCCCTAGGCCAGTGGCACGCCCCCTGGAGCGAGGCCGTTCAGGCCGACTGGGTCGAGCAGATCTACACCCTGGCCTACAGCAAACCGGCGATCGAGTCGGTGAGCTGGTGGGATCTTTCTGACCAGAGCACCTTCTGGCCCTTTGGTGGCCTGCTCAATCGTCAAAACCAGCCCAAAGCTGCCTACTACCGCCTCCAGGGGCTGAAGCGAGTCTGGGGCCTGGTCTAAAACGTCATCGGGGCGATCGGCTCAATGTCAGGGTCGTGGCCACCCACCTGGCTGGTGCGCAGCACCCAGGCTGAGGCACCGTACTTGAGAAACCTGTGCACCACCGTGTCGCTGGCCTTGCGCGGAAACACCGTTCGCCAGCTGCCCAAACCCATGACCAAGTTGCGAATCGGCTCATCTTCGATGGAGCTGCCCAGGTTAAACTCGTTGGTCTCCCAGGCGGGGCGCAGGCCGCCCAGGGGTTGCAAAACGCCCTTGAGGTCTTGGCCAAAGGCCGCGAGCTGCTGCAAGGCCGCCGCCTGGTCGGGGTTGTCTCGATTTGAATCTCGCAGGGCGTCGGCGTGGCGGGTAAGACTGTCGCTGGTGCTCAGCAGGCTGGCAAATAGCGCTTGGTTAGAGTCTTGGGAGCAGTTGTTAGACGGGCCGACAAAGGTGCCCCCGGTGCCGTCGCCAATGCGGTAGCGGGCAGTCATGGCCTGGAGGTGGGCCTCCATGCGCACGAGGGGCGATCGCTTTTCGCCATCAAAGTAATAGTCGCGGCTGAAGGCGTCGAGCTTGACCACAATGTCGCAGGTGGGGCGGGTGCCCAGCCAGCCCCGCTGGCGATCGCCCTGGTATCTCGACCAGTGAATCGTGCCCGCAATCAGCCCGTCGATGTTGTGGGCATAGACCTGGTAGTAGCGCATCTCGAACCGCCGCTCGTCGGCTAAGGGGTCGTGCACCACCTCGGCCCGCCCGTAGGCAAAGTGGCCAAAGAAAATTGGGCTAAAGGCAGCGGGTTCTTTTTTATGGCCGCCAATGCCGCCGTAGTTGTGGAGAATGAGGGCGCGATCGCCCACCTGCCACTCGTCGATCGCCTCTGCGATCGCTTCGGGCCGACCGTTATCCCGCGCTGTGCAGAGCACCGACCCGACCCGGCCCTTTTGGGCCACCACGTCGGCCCACGACTCTTGGCGAATGTACCGGTAGGCCGACTTGGCCCCGCCAAACACCACCCGCTCCGGCTGGAGGCGAAACAGAGCCCTGGGGCCGAGGGCTTGCACCACAAAGCTGCCCTCAGCATTCTGCGCGCCGTAGATGTACCAGCCCGACTCGTTGTAGGGCGATTTTTCTAGATCTTTCGTCGTAGATGGGTCGCTGCCATAGACCTCCATGGTCGCCACTGGGGGCAGGCTCACCCATTCCTCAGGGCCATCAAAGGCGCGGCTAGCCCGGTTAAAGTGCCGGGCTAGCCAGCGATCGCCCTCCCCTGGCCCCGCAAACTGCACCAGACCGTAGTAGCGCCCGGTCACCTCCATGGGCTGGGTGCTGATCCGCAGGGTCACGCCGTTTTTCTCCAGCACCACCTGGGGATTTTCCACCACCACCACCATGTCGTCGCCGGGCAGCGACCCGGCCAGCGACTCTAGCGGGTCGACCCGCAGCCAGTGGTTGAGCCGCACCGGGTTGATCACGCCGCCAAAGCGGCTGGCGTACTCGGCATCGGCGCTAAAGTGCACATCGTGGGTGACCGCCTGCACTAGCTTTTGGGTAAAGGGGTTGTCAGACCAGCCCAATTTCACCACCTGGCCCACCAGCCCCCGGTGCTCCGTCGGCGCATGGTGAATCTCGTAAAAGCAGCCGCCAAACCGCTCGGCCTTGGTGGGCAAAATCAGCCGCCCCACCCAGTCGCCAATGGGCCGGTAGAGGGCCGGGTCAGGGTGGCGATCGAGGGGGTAGCTCTGGTGCTGCACCAGGGGGTTAGCGGCAAAAATATCGTAGTTGTTGGCTGTGCTCCCCCTTTCTAGCTGAGCCTCTAAAATTTCGCCCCGCAGAATGGCGTTGATGGTGTCGATGGTTTGCCCTAACGAACTGCGACCATCGGGCAGCACCAGCTTGGGGTCGAGAATGCCCCCCGGCACCTGGTGCCCCACCGGCCCCAGGGAAACAAAGCTAATCTTGCCCCGCCGCTTAGCCCGGTTCCAGTAAGACAGCGGAAAAATCTTCCAGCGGCCCGGAAAAATCTTGGTGCCAAACTTTTCCACCACATCTTTCTCGCCCGACAGATGGTAGAGGTGCTCTAGCTTGAGAATGTTGATGTTGGCGCTCATCACCCCACCCAAAGAAATCACATCGATGGGGGCACCCAGGGCGCGCTTGAGGTAGGGGGCGCTGGCGCAAGACATCTGCCCGCCGCCGCTGTAGCCGATTAGGGTCACGGGGGTGCCACTGCCAATCTGATAGCCATTTTTGCTCAGGCCGTTAAACACCACCTGGGCAATGCCCTGGTTATAGAGCGGGCCATAGCGCTTGTCGGCAGACACCCCCACCACCAGCACGTTGCGAATGTTGACTAGCAGCCCCAGCACGCTCATGGGGTTGGCAAACCGCAGCTTGTCGGCGTAGCGCCACAAAAACGACAGGGGGCGATCTTCGTTCAGGGGCGCATTCATCACTGAGTAGGGCATAATGCCGCGAATCAGCGCCACATCCTGGGGCAGGGTAGGGGCCAGGGTGTCGAGAAATTCTTCGATGTCGGGCAGGTACTCAAAGCTAGAGATGCCGATGCCGTCGAGATACACCACGTAGCGTTTGATCTGGCTGGTGTCGGCCACAGGCTCGGCCAGCTCACCCGCGTTGACGGTGGTGTTGACCTCGTCGTCGTACCAGCCCGCCCACCAGCCCAGGGTTTCGAGGGGGGCCAGCAGCCCCGCCACCACCAGGGCGACCAGGCCAATCCACACAAAGTTCAGCACCAGCTGCACCAGGCTGGGCAGGCTACCCACCCAGCTAAACCACCACTCGCGAATGGGTCGCAGCAGCGCCAGCACCACCACCGTGAGCACCGCCATCGCCGCCAGCCCCAGCAGGGCTTTAAAGCCGATGCCCAGGCGCTTGGCATTGGGGCCAGGGTCAACGGCGATCGCCGTTGACCCTCCTCCTGCCCCTGCCGCCGCCAAAGGCGTTGGCTCTCCAGTCACCGCCGCCATCACATCGCCCTGGTTGAGGGCGGTGATCCGCTGGGTAAACTCGTCTTGCCAGCGGGTCGGGGTATCGGCCAGGCGATCGCGGTAAGACTGAGTTAAGTCGCGGCGATTGGTGACCAGATCGACCCCCGCCGCCTGGTTGGCAATGCGCTTGCCCAGGCTAGCAATGGGGCGACCCACGGTGCTTTGCAGCACTTGCAGCAAAATCCAGCCCAGGGCCACATAGCCAAAGGCACTGCTGATAGGGAGGTTGGCGATCGCCCCAAAGCCCACCACCATGGCCAGCAAATGCCACACCGACAGCACATTGAGAATGGGGACACCCAGGTAGGGCAGCGCCCCTAAAAAGCTAAACAGTAGCGGCGCGTAGGCTGCCCCCAGCACCGTCACCAACTGCCCAAAGGGCAGACTCTTGGCCCAGGGAGCTAGGGTAATCAGCCAAGTACTTAACACCAGGGCCAAAAAGCCAAAGGCAAACAGCACCGCATTAATCGCCAGGCTAATCACAAACCGAGCGGGCCGCACCTGGTTGACAAACAGAATAATGCTCTGGCCAATGCCCTGGGAGAGCCCCGCCAGCACCACCAGCAGCAGCGCCAGCCCTTCACCCGCTGGCACCGTAGTGGCAATGCGAAACGCCTCGGCATTGAGGGCGAAGACATACCCCAGCACTTCCCAAAAGCGATCTAGCATTGGCCCGGCCTAAAAGACGTGTTGAAATTCTACGTTAGGCCCGAGGCAAAACTGACACCGTTAGGCTAACTACAGGATTTTTAATGGCCTTGAGACAAGGCATTCCTAGACCACAGGACAGGGTGCATCCCCCGTTTGCAAAGTCGGTTCCCTCATCCCCCAACCCCTTCTCCCAAGGGAGAAAGAGAGCCGGATTTCAAAGTCCATTTCCCTTCGGGAGATGGACTTTGGGTGTAGCTTGATGCCCGCAGGGTGGGTTACATAACTTGAATGCACCCCACAGGACATCTTTGGTTATCTAAAAGATCTGAAAAGGCATAGCGTGCTGGTTGACGGGGCCAACCAGCACGCTATGCGCTAAATCTCTAGTCAGCAGACAGCTGCATGGTGCCGCTGCCAAAGGCGAGGTCAATAAATAGATCGCCGCCCTGGAAAAAGTAGATGGCCGAGTTGCTCAACGCCTGGGTAAAGTCGTTGCCCAAAGAGCCTTCGGGGCAAGCGGCCAAGGTAGTGGCAATGGGGCCTATTTCTAGCTGGCGGTCTTCGGTGGTGGTAAAGGTGCCGCGCCCTCGGTTGCAGTCGGCCTGCACCGCCAAAGTGCCGTCACCCATAAACTCAACGGTGTAGTTTTCGGGCGCATCGGCCACTAGGGTCGTGTCGTCGTTAAATCTAATCTGCTGAAGCTTCCACAGGGTACCTACCAGGGCCGGTGCTGGCTGGCTCGAAAACTGCATAGTGCCGCTGTCAAACTTCAGGTCAACAAACAAATCTTCGCCCTGGAAAAAGAAGAGGTTGGAGTTGTTTAAAGCCTGTAAAAACTGGGGGCCAATGCTGCCTTCGGGGCAGGCGGCTAGGGTGGTAGGCCCGAGGGTAACCGATAGGCGCCCGTCGGGTTCTTCGGTAAATTGACCGATCGCCCGGTTACAGTCAGCCTGCACCAACACCTCACCCTGCGGGGTAAATTCAGCGGTGTAGTTCTCGGGTGGGTTGGCCGTCAGCAAAGCACCATCGCTCATCTGAATCTGCTGCAGCTCCCAAACAGTGCCGGTCAGTGGCGGCACCCCAGGGCCACTGGAGGGAGAGACACAGGCGGTAGTGCTGAGTAAAGCCGTTGAGGCGATCGCAACAAGAGCAGCTGAGCGATTGAAAGCCATACAATCCACCACACGTTATAAATGAAAGAACAGACTGAAGATAAAAGTTGTTTTGATTAAAAACCGGTCTTCAGTAGAGAAACTGGCTTAAACCAGCTATTAGTCCCACCATACTTACAACATTGACCTGAGAAGATCAACTCCAAAAACGTGTAGTTTTCTATAGCTATGCCGGGAGACAAGCAGTACTCTAGAAGGCGTTGACCCCAGAGGTTGACCCTTTCCCACCGGCTTGTTTTTGTCGGTCTGTCTTTGAGTTATGCCTAACGCTCCCATCTATGGTTGCCGCTGCTCCCGACCCCTTGCCCTTGCCCCCCGGCAGTTTTGGTTTGCCCCTCTTGGGCGAGACCCTCAGCTTTTTGTTTGACCGCAACTTTGCCCACAAGCGCCGAGCCCAGTACGGTGACATCTTCAAAACCCGGCTGCTGGGCCGCCCCACGGTAGTGCTGATGGGCGCTGAGGCCAACCAGTTTGTGCTCTCGACCCATATGGATAGCTTCTCCTGGCGCGACGGCTGGCCCGGCACCTTTAGCGAACTACTGGGCGAGTCGCTGTTTTTGCAGGAGGGCGATGAGCACCGCCGCAACCGTAAACTGCTCATGCCCGCTTTCCACGGCCCCGCCCTAGCGGGCTATGTGGACACCATGCAAACCCTCACCGAGCGCTATGCCCAACAGTGGGCCGAGCGGGGCCAGTTCACCTGGTTTGAGGAGATGAAGCAGCTTACCTTTGACATCGCCAGCACCTTGCTGCTGGGCAGCGCACCGGGGGGCGAGACGGCGCAGCTCTCCCACTGGTTCACAGAGCTGACGGCGGGGCTGTTTTCGCCCCCGGTGCGCTGGGGCTGGACACCCTTTGGCCGCGCCCTCAGGGCGCGGGACAGCCTGCTGGCCCACATTGAGCAGGTGGTGCAAGACCGCCAGACCCACCCGACCCAAGACGCTCTCGGCCTGCTGGTGCAGAGCGAAGACGAGGAGGGCAACCGCCTCAGCCTAAATGAAATCAAGGTGCAGGCGCTGCTGATGCTATTTGCCGGCCACGAGACCACGACCTCTATGCTGACTTCGCTGGTGATGGCGCTGGCCCAGCACCCCGAGGTGTGGGAAAGGGCACGGCAGGAGCAGATGGCGCTGATGGCCACGAGCGCCACCGTCACCCTAGAGCAAACTCGTCAGATGCCCTACCTCGATCAGATCGTCAAAGAGGTAGAGCGCCTGTACCCGCCCGTGGCAGGGGGCTTTCGCGGTGTGGTGAAGGCATTTGAGTTTAACGGCTACCGAGTGCCGGAGGGGTGGATGGCACTCTATCGAATTGATGCCGCCCACCGGGATGGGGCAATTTTCACCGACCCCGACCGCTTTGACCCCGACCGCTTTGGCCCCGATCGCGCCGAGCACAAACGAGCCGACTTTAGCCTGGTAGGTTTTGGCGGTGGCCCCCGCATTTGCCTGGGTCTGGCCTTTGCCCAGCTCGAAATCAAGCTGGTGGCGGCTCACCTGCTGCGCCACTACACTTGGGAACTGCTGCCGGGGCAAAACCTCGCCATGAACCCGGTGCCCACCCTGAGACCGCGATCGGGCCTCAGAGTGATCTTTAGAGCGTATTAACCATATTTGCTCGGCGGGAACCTAGAGACTGTCTATGGCGTCAGCTTAAATTTGGCTGGGCTAGGTCTGTTATGCCAAATTTTCCTTGGCTACCCCCGATTCAGCAGGACAAACAACCGTTTGCCCCTACGGTTTGGCCTTTTGGGAATCGGAGTTATGGGACTCAGATTTGCCCTGAAAATAGATCGTTATGGTTGGGGGTGCCGCTCTAGCGGCATGGACGATTGGTATTAGATCTGATCTGGCTAAGCCTCTTTGACTTTGTTGTGCCGAGCCTTACCACGCAGGTTTTCTTCGCCGCTCTGTCTCTGTTGGCGGCTATGATATGGGGCGCTACCTTAGGGCAGCAGCATCTTGGTAGCGGCGTTGTTTTGTATTGACTACTTTTGCCCATGGCCACGACCGCTTCGCCCTATCTCCAGCCCGAGTCTAGCCCCCTGGGGGGCCGCTATCGGCTGATTCAGCCCCTGGGGCAGGGGGGCTTTGGCCAAACCTTTCATGCCCAAGATCTACACCTGCCGGGGCACCCGCTGTGCGTGGTCAAGCAGCTCAAGCCTCAGGTCACCAGTGTAGAAGAACTCCAGACGGCGCGGCGGCTATTTGACACCGAGGCCCAGACCCTCTACAAGCTGGGGGCGCACCCGCAGATTCCGGCGCTGCTGGCCCACTTTGAGGAAGCTCAGGAGTTTTACCTGGCCCAGGAATATATTCAGGGTCATGCTCTTGCGGATGAGCTGGGTGCTCCCTGGAGCGAGGCCCAGGTGGTGGCGTTGCTGGGCGATCTGCTGGGGATTTTGGCCTTTGTTCACAGCCATGGCGTCATTCACCGCGACCTCAAACCCTCGAACTTGATTCGCCGCGATCGCGACAACCGCATTGTGCTGATCGATTTTGGTGCGGTCAAGCAGGTCAGCACCCAGGCCACCGCCCTGCGCTCTGGCCTCAGCCACACCATCTCCATTGGTACCCAGGGGTATATGCCCAGTGAGCAGGTAGCTGGGCGACCCCATTTCAGTAGCGATGTCTATGCTGTTGGCATTTTGGGCATTCAAGCCCTGACTGGGTATTCGCCAACGCAGCTGCCTCCTGACCCCCACAGCGGCGAGCTAGACTGGCAGCGCTATGCTCCCCAGACCTACCCGGCGCTGCTGGATATTTTGGATACCATGGTGCGCTACGACTTTCGCACCCGCTATGCTACTGCCGCTGAGGCTTTGGCGGCTTTGAGAGGTTTGCCGCCAAAGCTGAGCCAGTATATTCCAGCGATCTCTCCGGGAATCGCCACCCCCGACCAGGCTACCCCAGCTACCCAGGCCAACCCTACGGTAGCCGTGGGTCGCCGTCGAGACAGAACCCAGCTCACCGCCCCCCAAACTCTCCCCCAGACCCCAGCCCGGCGACGAGAGCAATCCTCATCGCCCGCTCTCTGGCTACCGCTGGTGGCGGGATCTGCGGTAGCGATTTTCGCCCTTCTGGGCTGGCAGATGTGGCGCTGGGCCGCTGCCCCCGATGCTGAAACCCCGCCCGTAGCAACGACTCCTGCGAATGAATTGCCCCAAAACGCTGAGCCTGAGCTAGAAGCGACGACCCCGCCCCCTGAAGCTGCGGCTGAAGCCCCTGCCGTCGAGCCTGTGTCACCGGTTCCCCCGCAGCCAGAGGTTACCGCTGTTCCAGAACCCACCGCAGAAGCCGATGACTCGTCTGCGCCATCGCCAGCATCGGCTAACGAGCTGACTCCTGAGGCGGCTCAGGCGACGGTGAGCGCGCTCTATGGCCATGTGTCTAATCAGGCTTGGGATGCGGCGCGATCGCAGTTTGGTGGCTCTCTAGCCCAGCAGTTTGACCCCGGCTTTTTTGCCCAGTTCGATCGCGTCTCGGTCGAGAATCTGCGGGTGACTGGCCAGAGCGCCGACACCGTCGAGCTGTTGGGCGAAAACACCTATGTTTACCCCGACGGCTCGACCCAGCGAGAGCAGCGCACCTTTACGGTGCAGATGCAAGACGGCCAGCTCCGCATTGTCGCCTCTAACTTTAGAAGCGTGTTGCAGTCGCGGTAGCGCTGTGGATAACGAAGATAGCTATCGCCGCGTCCGCCGCCAGGCCGTCACCCAAACCAATCTAGAGATTTCGGTGTTTCCAGAAACCTGTCAATATTCGCTAGATCTGGTATTGACAGAAGATTGGCTGCCTGAAGGTTAGCTGCATCAGGGCAGTTTGGCTCTCAGATTTCAGGCCGTCCATTCATAACCCAAAATTTGCCGTAGGCTGAATGCATCAGTCTTGGTATCGGAAACAACTTTATTATGCCCATGGTTAAACCAGCGTTTCGTTTTTCTGCATTGCTACCCCTGGGGCTAACTCTGCTGCTGACGACAGCCGCCTGTACCCGTACCCCAACGGCCCCCGAGGCCAACGGCACAGACCCCATGGGCGGTGCCGTTGACCCCGCCGTCATCGACCCCGCCCCCGACGACCAGCTTGAAGACACCGAATCGCTCTTAGCTCTCTCGGGCGAAGGGCTTCAGCTGGTGGGCGATCAGACCGGCTCTACCGTACCGGTTGCCTTTGGCACCGAGATGGCCCTGGTGGCCGATGCCGTCACCAGCATTTTGGGCGAGCCTCTAGAATCGGGCGACAACGACGAATGTGGCTCTGGCCCGCAGACCATTACCCAGTGGCCTAAAGGTCTGGTGCTGCACGCGGCTAGCGGTGAGTTTATCGGCTGGTCAGTCAGCCCCGATGCCGATGCCACCCTGACCACCATGGCCGGGGTAGGCATCGGCTCTACCCGCAGTGAATTAGAATCTGCCTATACCGTTGAGGTGATGGAAAGTTCCCTCGGTACAGAATTTTCCACGGGCGACCTATTTGGCATTCTCAGCTCCGCTGAACCCGATGCCACCGTCGATTATCTGTGGGCTGGAATCGTGTGTAATTTCCGCTAGATCGTGCGTTAACAGGCTCCGTCAACGCCCATAGAGTAATAGAGCGCTTGAAATAGCCACAAAAAAGCCGCCCTGACTCAGGACGGCTTTTTTGCTAATCAAGCATGGTGGGCACTGCCCACCCTACAGCTTTGGGGATCAAGGCGGATGCATTGCTTCGCCAATGCATCCTGTGGACTAGACCTGACTTAGTAGTCGAAGTCGCCGCCCATGCCAGCGCCAGCGGGAGCGCCTTCTTTAGGTTCGGGCAGGTCGACCACGATGCACTCGGTGGTCAGCACCATACCAGCGATGGAGGCCGCGTTCTGCAGGGCAGAGCGGGTCACCTTGGCGGGGTCAACAATACCAGCGTCAAACATGTCAACGAATTCACCGTTGGCGGCGTTGTAGCCGACGTTGAAATCTTTTTCTTTGACGCGCTCGGCGATCACCGCACCGTTTTGACCGGCATTCTGAGCAATGCGCATCAGAGGCGCAGCCAGGGCGCGGGCGACGATCGCAGCGCCAGTGTGCTCTTCGCCAGTCAGGTTAGCCTCTAGCCAGGTGGTGAGGTCGGGCACCAGGTGGGCCAGGGTGGTACCGCCGCCGGGGACGATGCCCTCTTCAACCGCAGCCTTGGTGGCGTTGATGGCGTCTTCGAGGCGCAGCTTGCGATCTTTCATCTCGGTTTCGGTGGCGGCACCGACCTTGATCACGGCCACACCGCCGGAGAGCTTAGCCAGGCGCTCTTGCAGCTTCTCCTTGTCGTAGGTCGACTCGGTTTCGTCGATCTGGCGACGAATCTGCTCACAACGGGCCTTGACATCCTTCTCGTTGCCTTCGGCGACGATGGTGGTGGTGTCTTTGGTGATGGTGAGGCGGCGGGCCTGACCCAGCATGTCGAGCTTGGTGTTGTCGAGCTTGAGGCCGGTGTCTTCAGAGATCACCTGACCGCCGGTCAGTACGGCGATGTCTTCGAGCATGGCTTTGCGGCGATCGCCAAACCCAGGAGCCTTAACGGCGGCCACATTCAGCACACCGCGCAGACGGTTGACCACCAGGGTAGCCAGGGCCTCTTTCTCAATGTCTTCAGCGATGATGATCAGGGGACGGCCAGAGCGGGCGACTTGCTCCAGCACGGGCACCAGATCCTGCACCAGGGCAATTTTCTTGTCGGTGATCAAGATGTAGGGCTCGTCGAGCACCGCTTCCATGCGCTCGGTGTCGGTGACGAAGTAGGGAGAGACATAGCCCTTGTCAAAGCGCATGCCCTCGGTGACCTCCAGTTCGGTGGTCATCGACTTGCCTTCTTCCAGGGAGATGACGCCTTCGCGGCCCACTTTCTCCATGGCTTCGGCGATCATCGCGCCCACTTCTTCGTCGTTACCGGCTGAGATGGAACCCACCTGAGCGATCGACTTGGAGTCGCCAACGGGGCGGGCGTGCTCAGCAATTTTCTCGACCAGGTAAGCGGTGGCTTTGTCGATGCCGCGCTTGAGGGAGATGGCGTTGGCGCCGGCAGCCACGTTGCGCATGCCCTCTTTAACGATCGCATGGGCCAGCACGGTAGCGGTGGTGGTACCGTCGCCAGCGGCGTCGTTGGTTTTAGAAGCCGCCTGACGAATCAGGGCCACACCAGTGTTCTCGATGTTGTCTTCGAGTTCGATTTCTTTGGCGATGGTGACGCCGTCATTGACGATTTGGGGGGCACCAAATTTCTTTTCGAGCACCACGTTGCGGCCTTTGGGGCCGAGGGTGACGGCCACAGCCTCAGTCAGAATGTCCATGCCCCTTTCGAGGGCGCGACGGGCGTTTTCGTTGTAAACA
Source organism: Pseudanabaena sp. PCC 9330 (assembly GCF_055795045.1). Classification (NCBI taxonomy): domain Bacteria; kingdom Bacillati; phylum Cyanobacteriota; class Cyanophyceae; order Pseudanabaenales; family Pseudanabaenaceae; genus Pseudanabaena; species Pseudanabaena sp. PCC 9330. Next base: position 374,430 of record NZ_JAYFES010000117.1, read on the forward strand.
ATGCGCTTAGCCATAAATTCAATATTCTCCGAAAAGAAGACGAGAGGGGAATGTGAAAACGTGAAGGGAATTTAAGAGTCAGAATTTAGGAGTTCAGCTTAGTAGGTTGGGTGAAGCGTTAGCGGAACCCAACAAAACCTGGTATGGCTGATGGTGGCCACTGTCCACCCTACGGATTGCCTAGAGAGCACCCGCACAACATCCCAAATTCAAAATTGATTTAGCCGAGTACGGCGAGGATGTCTTTTTCAGACAGCAGCACAAACTCGTCGCCGCCCAGCTTAATGTCGGTGCCGGCGTACTTGGAGTAGAGCACCTTGTCGCCAATTTTGACTTCCAGGGCTTGACGGGTGCCTTTGTCGTCGGTTTTACCAGGGCCTACGGCGGTGATTTCGCCCACCTGAGGCTTTTCCTTGGCGGTGTCAGGAAGCAGAATGCCGCCAGCAGTGGTCTCTTCGGACGCACTTACTTTAATCAAAACTCGATCAGCTAGGGGCTTTACGCTAGATGCCGCCAAAGTGATAGCTGCCATACAATGCTTCTCCGGGTTTGCTATTAAGACAGCGCCTGGGGGAATTGCACTCGGCCCCACTCAGACGCATTACACAGGTTTTCGGAGCTTAGCACTCGCAAGCTCCGAGTGCTAATCTACGGCGGAACGGGGGGCGATCGCAATGAACGCCCTTGTACGGGTTCCCGAACTGGGGAGAGTGAGGGGGTAGGAAGTGGGGGAGATGGGGGAAGTGTGACTTACGGGTCAAGATGGAGGGCGAATTGTTTGGAGGGGTGCGATGACTGCTTTTGCAAATCTCAAGGTGTTGCTGCCCGTGCTTACCAGCTTTTTGTTTGCTGGCAGCTTTATAGCGGGCAAATACACCACCGTGGAGCTGGGGCCGTTGACCACCACCCTACTGCGCTACGCGATCGCCCTGGGGGTGCTGGGCCTGCTGATTTACCGCAGCGATCGCCCCAGCAAATCTCTCACTGTCGCCCGCGACCACTGGGGAGCCATGGCGCTGCTGGGTCTGTTTGGGGTGGTGGGATACCACTATTTTTTCTTTCTCAGCCTGCGCTACACCGCCACCGCTAACACCGCCATTATCAACGCCTTTAACCCGGTGCTGACAGGCATTATGGCGGCTCTGTTTATTGGCGAACGACTGACTCGCCGCCAGTACGGCGGCATTGTGCTGGCCCTGCTGGGGGTGCTGACTCTGCTGACGCGGGGCAACATTACCACTCTGCTCACCCTAGAGCTAAACCGGGGCGACGGGCTGATGCTCTGTGCCGTGCTGTGCTGGGTGGTGTATTCGCTGATCATCAAGCAGCTGAGCCAGTGCTACTCGGGGTTGACGATTACCTTTTATGCTGCGGTGGCGGGGGTGGGGCAGCTGCTGGTCTTAGCTTCTCTAGAGCGCTGGTGGGGGCAGTTAGGATCGCTGTCTGGGGCGTCGTGGATTGCGATCGCCTACATGGGGGTCGCCGCCTCGGGGGTGGCCTACCTGCTGTTTAACCTCAGCATTCAGCAAGTTGGCCCCACCCGTACGGCTAGCGTGGTCTATAGTCTGGTACCGATCTTTGTGGCGGGGCTGGCCTGGCTGTTTTTTCGAGAGCCGCTGACGGCAGCGATGGTGGCGAGTATGGGGCTCATTTTGCTGGGGGTAAATGTGGTGTTCAGTCAGCCCAAAACTTAAGTCTCTCGCTCCACTCTCAACCCAGGCCAAACTCAGGAAACTCGGCTTGAATTTGAGGTGCTATCTGGGTAGCGATAAACTGATTGAGATTCGACGTAGGATGGGAGCCATCGGTAAACGCAAAAGATCGTGAATCTAAGTTGCCTGACAAACCTGTGGGTCGAGTTAAGTAATCTAGATAAGAAACTTCCTTAACTAGAGTTAGCCCTGCGCCAATCACCGACTCTTCCCAAGCCGCTTCACCCCTTTCAAAAACATCGATTCCATCGATTACCATGACGTTTTTGATCGGGTCGTAGCCACCTTGCTGGCCTTTCAAATAATCATCAATATCATCTAAGAAGCCAACCAGAGATTGATTGGCTCCACCAAAGATATTGCTGCCCAGCAAATCATCGAACGTCGTTGAAAACCTAGTCTCTGACAATAAAGTAGAGCCGTAATCTATAGCCCGAGCAGAGAAGCCTTCTAGAGCATTAATCGCTTGGCCCGCCTTGTCGCCCATGGTCTGGGTGACATCATCAAACAAAAAGTTATTGCATCTCGGATCGGGACTATCGTAGGTGGCAATCAATCGAGCATTAACCTCGGCGGCCACACTAGTTAAAAACTCTCGCGTTTGGCCCGCGTAGTCACCCGGCAGCAGCGCATCAACTGCGCTATCTACTTGAATAGAAAAGGGTGAATCTCCTAGTTTTGACAAGCCAAAAATAACGATGTCATCTACATGATTCTCAAGGCTGGCAATTGCAGCATATATATTCCCTACTACCTGTGTAGCCAGATCGTTTTTTAGAGCGTTGTCGTCGTCTTGGCTAGGTGTCAAAAGCATGCTAGCAAAACTATTTATGTCAACTAACGCCTCGAATACATCGTTGCTGCCCGCACTAAAAATAATGTCTGGCTTCGCGGCCTTAGCCTCAGGAATTCCGATAGAGGCCAGATCTTGTGTAAACAACGCAATTTGAGATTGTACGCCCACGGGAAACATCTCTAAACCATTGCCTGCTGAGCCAAATACTCCCGTCGTAGCGCCAGCAACAGCGTAGTTAATATTTTGTGTTAGGGGGTTGAGCGTAGGCAGAGCGGTGGGCAGCCTAACACCAAGCGCTAATGAGGTGGGATCGATATCTAACTGAGCCAGCACGGCTTCGCCAAGCACGAGGCTATTGGACGCTTTGCCCCCGGTATAGGGAGGATCAAAAAAGGGAAGATCAGGAAATGGAACGATGCCAAAGGGAGCCAAGATATTGGTTAGATTTCCAGTATCGAGCAAACTATCGCCTAGCAAAGCAATGGTCATGGCTTCTGGGGGCTCATAAAGACATGCTCAATCTTGAGAGAGACAATAGTGAGAACACAAGCAACAGACACATATATTAAACATGCAGAGCACAGGCAAGCTGTATATTTACCAGCGCCTCCCTTTCAAGCGCCTCTAGCGACAAAAAGTTAGCCCGCCGAGAGGCCACTCGTTAGTGATCGCTCGGCGGGCTGCATTCTAATAGATGATTTAGGAACCGTCTGGGGTGGTTGATTAGCCGAGGGTTAGTAACTTTCTTCGGGGGCGACGGTGTGCAGGGCCAGGTCGTGGTTGGCTCGGTTGAGGCGATCGGCGATCGCCTTGCGCATTCTCAGGCTGATTGTCTCATCGGCTAAGACTTCTTGGGCTTCTTCACGGTACTCAGCTCCCTGCACCGTATCGGCCTCGTCGATGTGCTTTAGGTGCTCAAGTACGTCTCGGGGAGTTGTCATGGTGCGTATCCTTTTAGGTGACTGTGGCCCTCAAGGCAAAAATGCCGGGCCAGGCTTGCCTTCATTGTCCTTGAGCATCTGGGTAACGGCCACCTCTGGGGCTGAAGCTTTACCGCGCGATAAGGTTTGTTGTGCTTCGCAATAGAGCGTTGCACTTAGCGCCAGCGAAGGTTTACTGAACTGCCCTCGTCAGGATCCATTAAATTTAACTTTAGCAATCAATACTATCTTGGAGAGGGTCTCTCTACCCGTGGTTAACAATTGGACGTTTCTGCCCCCATAGCCCCTTTCAGCCCCTAGGCTGATGGAGTAGAGGATTATGATTTTGGGGGAGAGTTAAGCATGGAAACTGCTGCCAACGGCGCGATCGCGGCGGCGTATTTCATCATTCCCCTGACGCTATTGCCGCTGCTGTTGACCGCCAAACGCGACATCTGGCTCAACCTGCTGGTGCTGACTGTGTTTGTCTTTAGCTGCGGTGTCGGTCACACCCTCAGCGCCATGCACCTGCACAGCACCCCCTGGCATTGGGTGACTGCCGGGGTGTCGTGGGCGGCGGTGGTGGTGCTGTTGCGCAGCCAAAGTCGGCTGCGCTACCTGGGCGAAACCTTTCATCTGCTAGAGGCTACCTGGGATCAAGCGCTGACGGGTAAGATGCTCTGCGAGCGCAGTGGTGACGACTTGACCCTGCTGAAGCTCAACCCTGCCGCTGCCGCCATCACCAAAAACTTGATCAAACCGGGCGATCGCCTCTGCGAAAAAATGCCCGTCCACCGCCAGCAGGTCTACCCCTACCAGGTGCCCCTGATCGATCTCTACTTTGAGGCACTGACATCGGGGAAACCCCAGCGCCTCGAATACCAGTACAAGGGTGAAATTTCGGGCTGGTACATGACCCTGGTCACCCCCATTGCCCCAGACCTGCTCTACATGACCTTCACCGAGGTCAGCGGTGTGATCCACGACCCGCTCACGGGCCTCTACAACCGCCGGGTGCTGGAGATGGATCTAGAGACCTGGGATGTCTGTCTGTTTATTGACCTCGATCGCTTTAAGCTAATTAACGATCAGCGGGGTCACCTGCTGGGCGACAAACTGCTCAAAGCAGTAGCGGCGGTGCTGCAAGACCACGCCCAAACCTACAACGGCATTGCGGTGCGAAATGGCGGCGACGAGTTTTTGCTGCTGCTGCCTGCCCCTGACTCATCCGAGTCATGCCTGACCCCGGCGGCGATTGCCGCCAGCGTCCTCAAAGATATTTTGGCCATTGAAACCGAAGGGGCCAGTGTGGGAGCTTCTATTGGTGTCTCTAGGGGCACCATCGACGCTTTTGAGGAGGATACCCCGATCAATCGGCTGCTCCAGGCTGCCGAGACCGCCATGCGAGAGGCTAAGCGCAATCGCTGCTCCAACGCGCCTGAGCACCACATCCAGCTTTGGAACTGCGACTTGGCCCAGCGGCGACTGCGCCAAATTACCCTCGAAGCCTACCTCGATCAGCGCAGCAGTGAGGCAGAGTTTTCTCTGGCCTACCAGCCTATCTGCCATATGGAAACTGGAGCCATTGTCGGAGCCGAAGCTCTCATCCGGTGGGATTCGGCACGGCTGGGTCGGGTATCGCCCTCGGAGTTTATTCCTGTGGCCGAGGCTACGGGCTTAGTCCACCGGATTAGCGATTGGGTGCTTTGCCATGCCCTAGAACAACTGAGCCAGTGGCAGGATATAGCCCCTCAATTCGCCCTTTCCATCAACATCAGCCCCCTAGAACTTGAGGACGACGACTTCTTAGACCGCATCATGCAGCGGGTCGCCGGGGCAGGCATTGCCAGCAACCACTTCGGCATTGAAATTACGGAGCGGGGCATCTACAGCAACCTGGAGCGCTACCTGAAGAGTTTGCAGGGTCTGAGAGACATGTCGCTGCGGCTCAAGGTCGATGACTTTGGCACCGGGCAGTCGGGGCTAGCCCAGCTGCTACAGTTTCGTTTTGATGAGGTCAAAGTCGATCGCTACTTTATTCCTACCAGTGCCCAAAGTCTGGAGAAGATGGCCATTTGCCGGGCGATCGCCAACTTGGCTGAGGGCATCAGCTTTAGCCTAGTGGCCGAGGGCATTGAGCAGACTGACCAGCGCGATCTGATGCTCGGCCTCAACTATCAGTATGGCCAGGGATACCTGTTTTCAAGGCCGATGACAGCCCAAGCGTTGACGGCCCTAATTAAAGAAGGGATTTGTCTGTCGCCCCAGTGAGAGAGGGGTGGGGTAATGGGGTAGGGAAGAAACGGGGGTGGGGATGTCTGCCTCAGAGGCTATTTTGCACGCCCCTGACTCACCGTAGTCTGATTGGCTACTGAGTTAAGCCATTACGGCCAGCCATACCCTTTCCCTAAAAAGCTGATAACTTGTAGACCTTTAGGGTCTTTGAGTCGGTAAGCCTAAGAATTTTGTCTGTATGGGCGATACTGGTTTCGAACCAGTGACCTCTTCCGTGTGAAGGAAGCGCGCTACCACTGTGCTAATCGCCCGTTAGTCTTTAATCCTAGGGTATAAGGGGTTTTCAAGTCAACTCTCTAACCATTCTCAAAGCCTATCTGCCCGATCGATCGCATAGAACTGGCCCGAAAACAAAAATAAGTATTTATACTCAGGCTGTTGTCTTGGGCTGTCTCGATGGCCTAGAGCAAACTCAGCGATCGCGACGCTGCCAATCTCTAGCTGTGGCAAATCCTTCGAGCCATCTGTAAAGATATTGAGATTTAATGATGGATTCAAATAATCAGGCCGCTCTTGAGGCAGCGGTTGAGAAAACCCTGGCCCAAGCCCAGATGCCGGGGGCGGCGATCGCCATCTGTATCGCCGATGAGCCTTTGCTGGCCCTAGGCATAGGCCATCAAGATCGGCATCAGAAAATTCCCCTCCCTGCTGACGCTAGCTTTTATATCTACAGCGTGACCAAAACGCTGATCGCAGCGGCGGTAATGGGGCAAGCCAGCGCCGGGTGTCTCAGTCTAGATGCACCCATTCAAGACTACTGGCCCAACTTCCCCGTGCAGAGGCCTATTACCCTGCGCCAGATTCTTAGCCACACCAGCGGCTTGCCCGACTACGGTGGTCTACCGACCTACCACGACGCCGTCAAAACGACGCCTGGTGCTCCCTGGTCGCCGGAGGCATTTTTTGAGGTCGCCCGCACTCGCGGACTGTTGTTTGACCCAGGTCAAGGCTGGTCGTACTCAAACATTGGCTATCTGGCGCTCAAAAGGCTGCTCGAGAACACCACAGGAAACTCTATGCAAGACAACTTAGACGAGCTGTTTTTTACACCTCTGGGGTTGAAGCATACCTTTGTCGCTACCTCCTTAGATGAGGTTACGGGCTTGACCCCAGGCTATAGCTCGATGTTTGGTGACCAACTTGAGGATATGTCGCAGCGCTACCATCCCGGCTGGGTTGCCCATGGGGTAGTGGTGTCTACAGCGGCAGAACTGGCCACGATGATGGATGCCCTGATCTCGGGGGAAATTCTTGACCTGGCGCTGGTTGAGCAGATGGCTGAGCCGGTGTACCGCTTGGGGTCGCACCCACCGCTTATGAATCTGGGCTGCGGGCTGGGATTGTTTGTGGATACTGACTCACCCTATGGGCGAGTGACAGGCCACAACGGGGGTGGGCCAGGCTATTCGATCGCGGCCTTTCACTTCTCAGGGCTGGCGGGTCGCCCCACCACCATCGCTGCTGCGACTAACCGAGAAGGCGACAATGTGGGGGTCGATGTGGCCTATGCCGTGGCTCGTGTGCTGGCCGCCGCCTGACGCGTAACTGCGAGCGGGCAAGATAGCGCTGTGAACTCGCCAGCCCCCGGCCCCCTCTCTGAGCATCAAACCCACCCCCCGCTACAGTTTTGCCTGCTTGCGCCACACCGCATCGGCCACGCGGCAGACGTCGTGCATCTCGGCCCCGTCGTGGACGCGGAGGATATCGGCTCCGCCGGCGATCGCCGCACAGCAGGCCGCTGCCGTGCCCCATACCCGCTGCTGGGGGTCGGGCTGGTCGAGTATCCAGCCGATAAAGCTTTTGCGCGACGGGCCGACCAGCAGTGGCGACCCCAATTCGCGAAACCGACTGAGCTGTTGCAGCAGTTCTAGGCTCTGGGCAGAGGTTTTGGCAAAGCCCAGGCCGGGGTCAACGGCAATTTTGCTGGGTTTGACGCCGACGGCGATCGCCGCTTCGATCTGGTGCTGCAAAAATTCGTAGATTTCGCCAATCAAATCGTGATAGTCGGTGCGCTGCTGCATGGTGATCGGGGTGCCCCGCAGGTGCATAATCATGATTGGCACGCCCAGGTCGGCCACCGTCGAGAGCATGCCCTTGTCGTAGGTGCCCGCCGAGATGTCGTTGACAATGTCGGCCCCGGCCCTCACCGCCGCCCGCGCCACCGACGACCGAGTCGTATCTACCGAGATAATTGCCTGGGCCAAACTATCGTCGTCATTTCGCCGAATCGCCTCAATCACCGGAATCACCCGCTCTAGCTCTTCAGTGCGAGTGATCGACTCGGCCCCAGGGCGGGTCGACTGGCCGCCAATGTCTAGAATATCGGTGCCGTGGTGTACTAGGTGCCGCGCCTGGGCCAGGGCGCGCTCGACTGTGTTGAACTGGCCACCATCGCTAAAGCTGTCGGGGGTGACGTTGAGCACTCCCATCAGATAGGTGCGGCTGCCCCAGACAAAGGTGCGATCGCGAATCTTCCAAGGAGAGGGGGCGGTAAGCACAGACATAGGGGCAATCCAGTAGATCTCTGCCTAGCTTAGCGGAAATGGTGGGGACTGTTTGAGGGGATGATGGTATGGCCTTGGGGACGGGGTATTGTTGGCGGCAGAGGCCTCGAATCGGGGGACTGAGTTGCTTGCCGCTATCGCGAACCCTGGGGCGGGCTGCTTAGATCGGGCGAGGTTAAGGCCCATCCCATCAGGGTTCTCGCTGGAATAGATAACCTGCTCTCAGGGTTTTGGCCTACTACCTCCGTAAGGACTAAAAAATGTGGCTAAACTGATTGACCGCCTCCCACCTCAATCCGCCACCAGTCGGGCCACCCTTCTGGCTCTTGGTACGGTGTTGGTCATTCTGGCGATCAGTGGCCTAGAGCTATTCTTCTCATACCAAAACACTCTGCAAGCCATCACCACCGAGGCCGAAATCACCAGCTATCTGGTGTCGGAATGGGTGGACGCCGCCTTCTCTACGCCTCGCCACTTGCTGCTTGAGCTCACCACGGGGGTTGATCCGGCTGAGCTGGTCTACCCTGCGGTGGATACCGACCAGCACGCCCTGCGGACTCAGCAGATTATTCGTCAGGCCAAACTGTATCCACAAACGCTGTTTTTGGGCTTGTTTAACCGAGATTGTGTGGTGACTCACACCTCCATTGGGTTTAACCTTGGCTTTGATTTGAGCTATCGCGAATACTGCGATCTGGTGTTTGAAGAACCGATCGCGACCTACAAGGTCAGCAATATGTTCATCTCTGTAGAAAATAAGATGAACATCACCATGTCTTATCCAGTGCTGCGTGACGATCAATCCGTCGCTGGATTTGGGCTCATCGGCCTCGATCTTGCGATCTTTCAAGAGTGGCTCAATCGCCTGGAGACCAGGCCGGGGATGGTCGTGAGCGTCTTTGATTTTAAACACCAGCTGTTGGCCCGCACGCCAGGATTGTCCTCTGAGTTGGGGCAGGTGGTCAGACGTCCCGAGTCGGATGCCATGAGTCGGCCCGATGCCCCTAGGACAAAAAGCCTGAGAGCGCGATCGCCCCTCGATAGCGAAGATCGAGTCTGGTCATTTCGTCGCGTGGCGGACCTGCCTTTTCTCATGGTGGTGGGCATTTCCACCCAGGAGGCCCTGCGGGAATGGCGATCGAAATGTCTAATTTATCTGCTGGGCAATGGCATGCTGATCGTCATCACGGGGCTGGGCCTGCGGGAGTTTTACCGCAGTCAGCGCCTGGTCCAGCGCATGGAACAGCTGGCCATTACCGATCCGCTCACGGACTTGATGAACCGCCGCAAATTCCTTGAGATTGCCGCCGCCAGGCTGGAGGAGGCCGATCGGTATGAGCAGCCGCTGTCGGTGATGTTAATCGACCTTGATCATTTCAAAGCGATCAACGATCGCCATGGTCATGATGTGGGCGATCGCGTGCTGCAAGACTTTGCCAGTGTGCTGCGAAAATCGGCCCGCACAACGGATGCGATCGCTCGCTGGGGAGGTGAAGAATTTATTGTGCTGCTGCCCTTTAGCTGTTGGCAAGAGGCGATGCGCCTTGGGGCACGACTTCAGGAAACCCTGGGAAAGTTTCCCGTTGCCGATGAGATCTATATCACGGTCAGTATGGGGGTGAGCCAATATCACCGCCCTGAATCCATTGAGGATGTGATTAAGCGGGCGGACAGGGCGCTGTATCAGGCTAAGGAAAATGGCCGCAACCGAGTTGAATATATTTCCTCTCCCTAGGGGGGCGATCGCGTCACCAAAATGTCGTAAATGTCTACCCAGCGATCGCCCTATTTTTGTATGCAGAAGGCTGTCAGACCTCGGAGGTTTGAGAAACCTCCAAGGTCTTTGCCGCTACAGGTTGGCTATGGCATCGGGGACTGGATATTTCTCTATTTCGCTGAGGGGCAGCAGTAGGGTGTCTTCGATGTATTGCCGGGTGGCTTTGGTGACGTAGCAATCGCTGTTGAGGCAATCGACCAAGAGTTGATTAGCATCGCAGTACTGTCGCAGCTTTTTGGCTTGGGTCGGGCTAAACTGCCAACAGTAGCCAATGTCACGATTTTCTATTATGAAATCCCTGATTTCTTCAGCCCAGATCTCGGTGTCAGGCAAACGCCATTTCTTGTGATCTTTCAAATTTTTAAGGTCTATCAACTTGATTTTAAAATTCTGAATCTCAAGCTTTATTTCAGGAAGATTTTCGGCCATTTTCTCGGCAAGAGTGAGACTATGCTCAATTTGCTGAATAGGATCACTCTTGCCGCTGAGTCTGCTTGATAAAGCTAGATTACAGGCAAGGGCAAGGTTGCGGTCGAGGACTAATTCAGGGTCGCTGTCGATAGCGAAGTCTAGGTTGCGGGCTATATCACTGTCAAGAGCGAAGTCTAGGTAGAGAACACCATGACTACTAAGGAAGAGGGTGCGATCAAGGCCTAGTGCCAGATCGTAGTAAAAAGCACGGATGGCAGCAGGTTTGCAGGGAGTATTAACTGAGGTCGCTTTTTGCTGTAGCCAAGCTAAAAAGTCTTGGAGAAATTTTGGCTTCTCTGTCGCATCATCCTGCATCAGTGAGTCAATATTCTGCTTTATTAAGAGCAACAGCATGTCGGCCTCGGGCAGCATCTCTACCGCAAGCAAAATAACTTCTCGGTAGCGTTGTTCAGTTATGCAAATGGCCAGATTTTGTAGCTTTAGATGCAGGTTTTCAGTGGGGCTAGTGATTTGCTGTGCCGTCAAGTATTCCTGAAACGTGAGGTGCGAAAACGAGTAAATTCCCCTAGCCCGTTCTACAAGTAAGCCATGCTGAGCCTCGATGGATTTCAGCACCGCTTCACTGTCCAACTGTAGGGCTTCTTCATCCTCGTTAGCCCCCGGTAGGTTGCGAATATAGCGGATAATATGCTGCTCTATGGTAGCCTGTTTAAAGAAATAATCCCCCCGTTCATAGGTTTCAAAGGCAAGCTGACTTAGCAGATCTTCCTTGCGCTTGAGGGAGAGCTTTTTATAAACCTGGTCGCGCTCAATGTTGCGTTTGCCATCCCACTTTTTCAACAGCACGTCCAGTCCCTCCTTGTATAACTCTGTCCGGTTCGCCGGAAAGTCTGCCGCCTCGCCAAACACCAGACACAGCAGCGTCAGCAGCAGCGGGTTGGTCGCCAGTTCTTGAATCGGTTCGTTATCCTCTAGTCGCTGAATAAAGGTTCCAGCCTTTTTGGGGTCGTTTTTAACCGCGAACCATTTGGTAGCAAACTCTGCTATTTGCTCTTGGTCAAAGTCGGCTACCTCCACCTCGGTAAATTGCTCAAAGGTGTATTCACTGGCGGCAATGCGGCAGGTGATCACGCACTGGCAATTTCTAAACTGGTGGGCAAAGGTTTTAATATCTTGCAGCACTCGGTCGTGGTCTGTTTCGTACACCTCATCCAAGCCATCCAGCAGCACCAGGGCTTTGCCGCTGTTCAATACTGTCGAAAGCGCATCTGCCCCTTCCACGCCGCAGACATTCCACTGGCGCTGAATGTAGGCTTGCAGATTAGGTTTTCCTTCGGCCTCGGCATAGTCCTTCAGCGTGACAAACACCGGCACCCGCTGAGGCTGAAATTCGCCCTGGTTGCAGAGAATGGCCAGCCGCTTCATAAAGGTGGTTTTGCCCGCCCCTGGCTTGCCCAAAATCATCAGTTGGCTGTGTTCTTCAACCGCTTGCAAACCGGGCACCCGTTCGTGGCGCACTTGGCCCAGCAAAAAGCGATCAAAGTTTTCTGGGTCGCAGTCTTGCAGCAGCTCATCCAGGCCCAGCCGTCGCCTGCCAGAGAGCTTTTCGAGAATGTTGACGCTGGTGTAGACGTCGCCCAGGCCAATGGGCTGCTCCATATCCAGCACCCGCATAGTGCCGCAGCGGGTTTGTATATCGTCATATACCTGGGCGCGGATGGTCTGCACCAGGGCATCTATATCTGTTTCGGCTTCTGTAGTTGCAAACTCGGCCGGTGTAGTTTTGCGATACTCGTCCAGCAAAAGGTCGTGGAGCTTGCGGAGCTTCCCCGGCCCTCCGCTACTAATGCTGAACTTGGTGTAGACACCAGTCATGCGGTTACGCAATGCATTAACGCTGATGTGTAGCGCCTCAGCATCAGCCTGCTCGTTGTCTTTATCCCCTAACCGTTTGATCAAAGCCTCGGTTTGCTCGGGCGAGAGATCGTATCGTTTGGCAAAGGTGGCTAAAAAGTCGGCAGGCAACGGCTGCATAGACACACCGGACAAGAATTTCGGTACTGCCAGGTTAACCCATCCCATAGAGAAGGGCTCAGGGCGTTTCCTGGGATGAATTCAGTCTTTAGCTCACGACTGGAGTTAGGTCAGGCTAAGTCAGCCCAGGTCAGCCAACATCAGGGAGAAAACTCCAAACTGCCCTTGCGACAGTGAATACATCGATTCACGCAAGGCATTAAACCCATGAAAAAACCAAGTTCCAATCTCATTCTCGCCTCCGTCCTCGCGCTCACCCTGGGCTCTGGGGGTACGGCGCTGCACCTGGCCAGCCAGCCCACCCTCACCGAGCAGCAAAACCGCTTATTCAACAGCGCGATCGCCCTCTGGATCACCGGCACCACTGCCCTCGTCGGCCTCCTCGGTACCGGTAAACCCCATGAATAGGCTCTGCGCTAAAAAGCACAACCCAAAAACGCGCCAACAGGCCAACGTGCTAACGTTCCCCCTACAACACCTTCTCCAAAAACTGCTGGGCGCGATCGCTCTTCGGGCTGCTAAAGAACACATCCGGCGGCGCATCCTCCACCAGGTAGCCGCCATCGAGAAACAGCACGCGATCGGCTACCTCGCGGGCAAAGCCCATCTCGTGGGTGACGATGCACATGGTAATGCCCGTCTCTACCAGGGCCTTCATCACCTCCAGCACCTCCTTCACCATTTCGGGGTCGAGGGCGCTGGTGGGTTCGTCAAACAGCATCACGTCAGGCTCCATGGCCAGGGCGCGGGCGATCGCCACCCGCTGCTTTTGCCCCCCCGACAGCCGCGAGGGGTACTGGTCAGCCTTTTCCGACAGCCCCACCTTGGCCAGCAGATCCAGAGAAATCTTGCTGGCGTCCGCCTTCGAGAGGCCCTTTACCTTCATCGGCGCGTAGGTGAGGTTGCCCATCACCGTCTTATGCGGAAACAGGTTGAAATGCTGAAACACCATGCCTACGTTCTGCCGCACCTTGAGGATGTCGCACTTGGGCGACGTGATGTCGATGCCATCGACAAAAATGTGCCCCGCCGTAGGACTTTCTAGCAGGTTAATGCAGCGCAGCAGGGTCGATTTGCCCGACCCCGAGGGGCCGATAATCGCCACCACCTCGCCGCTGCCCACTTCGGTGGAAATGTCCTTCAACACCTCCAGCGGCCCAAACGATTTGACCAAATGCTCGATTCTAATCACTGCGGCGCATCCTCCGTTCCAAGACATTGGCGGCCTGGGTCAGGCCCATCACCATCACGTAGTAGATCACCCCCACCACGATCAGCGGCTCAAAGTAGAGAAAGGTCTGCCCCGCCACCACCTGGGCGCGCCGCATCAAATCCAGCACCCCAATGGTAGACACCAGGGCCGAATCTTTCAGCAGCGCAATGCTCTCATTCACCAGGGCAGGCAGAATGTTCTTAAACGCCTGGGGCAAAATGATGTCGAGCATCATCGGCTTATAGGCCACCCCCAACGACATCGCCGCCTCCCGCTGGCCCTTGTCTACTGCCATAATGCCCGCCCGAATGGTCTCGGAGCTGTAGGCCGCCGAGTTGAGGGCAAAGGTAAACACCCCCGCCTCAATGGGCGAGATCTTGTAGCCAATCAGCTGCGGCGTGGCAAAGTACACCAACGCCAGCTGCAAAATCAGCGGTGTACCCCGAAAAATCGAGGTGTAAAACTCTGCAAACCACCGCAGCGGCTTAATGCTGGAGATTTTCAGCAGCGACAGCAGGGTGCCCAGGGTAAACCCAAACAGGGCCGACAGTAGGGTGAACTGGAGGGTGACGACAATGCCCTTCAAGATGAAGGGCAGCGACGGAATAATCTGGCCGAAGTCTAGGTTCATCGGGCTAGGTTCATTGGGTTAAGTGCATGGGCCTCAACTATTCAGCCCCGTCGCCAAACCACTTCACAATCAGCTCCTCCATCAGGCCGCTGGCCTGCATTTCGGCCAGCACCCGGTTAAACTCGGGGGTCAGCTCCGAGCCCTTGGGGAAGGCAACGGCAGACCCCGCCTCGCCCTCTTCAGGGATTTCTACCATGGCTAGATCGGGATTGTTGGCCAAAAAGCCTGCCGCTACGGTGTCTTCAATAATGGCGGCATCAATGCGCCCCGTCTTCAGCTCCTGCACGATTTCGTTGATGCGGTTGAGGGGCGACAGCTGCATGTCGGGGGTGGTTTCGGCCAGTTCTTTGCCCAGCTCTTCTTGAATGGAGCCCAGCTGCACTGCCACGGTTTTGCCGCTCAAGTCGGCGGGGGAGGTGATCGCCACACTCACCGGAAACACGATCACCTGTTTGGCGTCGTAGTAGATGTCTGAAAAATCGACGTTTTGTTTGCGCTCTTCGGTGGGGGTCATGCCCGCCATCACAAAGTCGGCTCGGTTGGCCTGGAGGGCCGGAATCAGACCGTTGAAGTCGATGTTGGTGATCTCTAGCTCGTAGCCTAGCTCGGTGGCGATGTGGCGGGCAATATCGACGTCAAAGCCAACAATCTCCTCGGTGCCGCCAGCGGTTTCGACAAATTCGTAGGGGGGGTAGTCGGCGGAGGTGGCCATGGTTAGGGTGCCCCCTTCAGCGTCACCGCCTGCAGATTGGCCGCCACCACAGGCGGTGGTTAGGCCTACGGTAGCCAAGGCCACCGCCGCAGTAGACGCCAAAAACCAACGTCGATTCATCAATCTTTCCTCACTATAGAGCTTGCCTCTGGGTCTCGATGAATGCCCGAGAGAGCTACTTTAGGCCAGCCCAGAGCGCTTTGACTAGAGGGCCGCAACATCCCTAAACAGCTTGCAGAGAAAAATGTTTACCGGTAGTGACCAACATTACCGTTTTGCTAAGTTGCGTTTTGAGGTTATCCAACGCACTGGGTTGCGATCGCCCCTCTGGGCCGCAATCTGTTTTTCCACCGCCGTTCGCTGGTGAGCCCCATCACTACCGCTCCGTAAGGTGCAAGGGGGCTGGCCATTCAACAACTGCCGACTCGCCTGCCGAGCATGCCCAGATTTAGCCCTAGGAATGGCTTTGCCAAAAGTCTTCCGATGCTGAGGCATCTCTGGGCGGTCGGGTCGAGGTCCAGGAGCTGGATGTGCCGTCGGGGTGGTCTACTCGGTCGGTGGCGTCTGCGGGTTTGGGTCGATCGGGGTGGGCTTGGAGGGCTTTGACTGCCGCGCTCACTTCGGCGGCGATCGCCTGGGCCGACTTAGACACAGGCGGCGACGCTTTTAGAATGTTGAGCTGAAAACTCACCTGCTGAATCAGCAGGTCGCTATCGACCATGGCCAGATCGACATCGAGGCCAAAGTCAACCTGGTTTTTGAGCACGGCGCTGAGCGCCTGGGAGATCAGGTCTGAGCCAATATTCGTGAGGCTGGGAGCAAATTGCTCAACGTAGGCCACCACGGTTTCGGCCACCGCCGTCTCCATGGGTTTTTGGCTTAGGCTAGTGGCCAGCTTTTCGGCTAAAACCCCATAGTCTGGGCTGAGGGCCGCTGCGATCGCCTCCTGGGGCCGATCGCGATCAACCGCTGTCATCTCTGCCGTTAAGGTCTGCACCAGGCGACTGATCAGGCCCAGAGCCTCGGACTGGGTGGTGGGGCGATCGCGCCCTAGCAACGGCAGTACGGCAGTCGCCACGGTGCCCAGCAGCTCAGAGTTGAGCGTTGGCCCAGGGCCGTCGCCGTAGCGGTCTAGGTAGGCCGCTACTATAGTCTGGGCCTCTTGCTCCAGGTGCTGTTGCCATCGGTGAGCTTCCTTGGCCAGGGCGCTACTGGCGCGATCGACGATGGCATCGCGAATCGTCTCGAGGCTGAGCCCAGCCAAGACTTGCTGCACCGCCTGGTCGATTGCCGCCGCCGGGCGATCGCTCTGGGAAAGCCGCAGCAGCGTTCCTAAAATGCCCTGCACTTGGTCAACATGGTTGGGCAGACCGTAGAGGCGATCGTAGGCGTTGAGACCCTTGAGCAGGGTCTCAACCACCTCTGAAGTCGGCAACACGCCAGACACAGCATCGTCAGTCATGGGCAAAGCCTCCCGCCGCCGAGAGAAAAGTAAGAAACCTTGGGCCGATGGTGTCCCTATCCTAGTTGAGAATTCCGCTGGGGTACCAGCCAGCTCTGGAAGTCATCAGCCCCTTAGAGCTTGCCGATATTGCCGTTGTAGCCTCGGGGGGTGATCAGCCAGGGGCCTTGGCGCTGGGTGCTCTGGTTGCCGATCAGCACCACCGTCAGCATGTCGATGGGGGCTGCCAGCAGCTCCCCCAGAGTGGTGCGGTGAATGGTTTCATCGGGGCGATAGACCGATTTCACTACTGCCACCGGGGTTTCGGGGGAACGGTGGGCCATGAAAATGCCGTGGGCCGTGGCAATCTGCTCGGTGCGGGTCTTTGACTTAGGGTTGTACAGCGCCACCACAAAGTCGGCAGCGGCAGCGGCCTCCAGCCGCTTAAGAATTACCTCCCAGGGGGTGAGCAAGTCGCTGAGGCTGATGGCACAGAAATCGTGCATCAGCGGTGCCCCCACCCGCGCCGCCGCCGCCTGGAGCGCCGAAATGCCGGGGAACACTTCCACCGAGGGGGTTGCTCCATCCCACCCGCTCTGCTGGAGCTGCTCTAGTACCAGCCCCGCCATACCGTAGATGCCGCAGTCGCCCGACGACACCACCGCCACGCTCAGCCCCCAGCGGGCCAGGTCAATGGCGCGAT
Organism: Pseudanabaena sp. PCC 9330; assembly: GCF_055795045.1. Classification (NCBI taxonomy): domain Bacteria; kingdom Bacillati; phylum Cyanobacteriota; class Cyanophyceae; order Pseudanabaenales; family Pseudanabaenaceae; genus Pseudanabaena; species Pseudanabaena sp. PCC 9330. The sequence continues at coordinate 391,600 of NZ_JAYFES010000117.1, forward strand.
CGGCCCGCTGGCGCTCTTGGGTAATGGGCCAGGGTTCCACAATCTGCCCCGGTCGGCACAGGGGGCGAATTTGCTCAATATAGAGGCCGTAGCCGATCACCACATCCGCCTGGGAAATGGCTGCCTTCGCCGCCGGGGTAATCTGACTCAGGTCGCCAGGGCCAGTGCCCACCAGCGCCAGGTGGCCGGGGTGGGGAATGTATTCGCGCTCGGCTTGGGCGATCGCTACCGTCACCGCTCCCGGCTGCCCTTCTACCCGCACCACCTGCTTGGCCACCCGCAGCTCACCCCCCGCCGCCAAGATCGCCGCTGCCTCCGCTACGCTGGGGGTCTGCACCGCCTGTTCAACGATTGCCGATGGATTGGGAACGGGGATGGCTTTGAGGTCTGCGGCGGTAAAGCAGCGCAGGGGCCAGCTGCGTTCGGCACAGAGATCCACCAGGCCCACCTCGTCGGCTTTGAGGTCGAGGCTGGCAATACCGGCGATCGCCCCCTCGGCCAGATGGCCAGCTCGGCACACCCGCGCGATCGCGGCCTCGATCACCGCCTGGGGCGTACCCCGCTCGCAGCCGATGCCCACCCAGAGCACTCTTGGATGCCACTGGGCCTTGGCCAGAGCGCTGTCTGGGGCAAACTGCCGCTGAATGGGGCTAATCCACAGCCGCGCCGCCGGAGCATCGGCGGGCTCAAACACAAAGGGATGCCGGTCGGGCAGGTGGTCTTGCCAGAGAGTGGTGCCCGCATCCTGCAAGACCTCTACGGGTTTGCCGTGGGCCACCGCCGCGCTCACTCCCGTCCAGTCGCCGCTGCCCTTCGTCCAGCCAAAGGGCACCCCCAGCACGTCCACCCCCGGCAGCCCCAGGGCGGCGGCGGATCCCGTAATTACTGGGTTTGCCCCCAGCAGGTGGGCAATCTGGCGGGTCAGGTCATCCCCGCCGCCCTGGTGACCGCCGCAGAGGCTAATCACCTGATCCCCCGTTTCGCTGACTACCACCACGGCGGGATCGCTGGCTTTATCGGTCAGCAAGGGCGCAATCAGCCGCACCACCGCCCCGGTGGCCAGGGCAAAGACCAGGCCGTCGTGGGTTGTCCACAGGTCGGCGAGCGTGTCTTTGAGGGGGCGATCGCACACCCGCACCGACCCATTCCAGGCTGCTGCCTCAGCCACCAGACTAGAGGGAACCCACAGCTCGATGGGGAGGCCGGTGGCTAGGGGAAGGAGAGAGCTGAGCCCGGCGGGGGTAAGGGCGATCGCGGCAAAAGATGACAAAGATGAACCTCAAAGAATGGGTCAAGGCTATATTTTAGGGGCCTGCCCCGCCTAGCGTTGCTATGACCGTTCCCCAAACCCGCACCGAACTTTACCAATTCCTGCTCAATCTCCCCGACGCTCAGTTCAATCAGGTTTTGTTTAGCCTCAACCCGCCGCCGGGCAATATTTCCCCCGCCCAGGCTCCCCGTGGCCAGCGGGTGCCGGAGCTGTTCACCTGGCTAGAGAGCATCGGCCCAGGGTTAGATGCTCTGAAAACCGCCCTGGAGGCAACCCTCAGCCCTCGCTAGCCCCTCCAGACCCGCCGCCCAGCCTGGAGGGGCCACCCAGGGAAACACCCAGCACCGGCAACCGCGCCATCGACATTGGCCAGTCAGTGGAGGGTTCCAATGTGGTGTCTGGGGATGGCAACTCCATCGATCAGTCGCTCACCGTCAACTATTACGGCATGCCAGACACTCAGCCTGCCCCCACCCGCACCGACCGCAACGAAAAAACGCTGATCAACTCGGTGTGGACGGAGGTAGACGATCGCCTGCGCCAGTCGCTGCACAATGCGATTTTGATTCGTCTGGATATGGCCGAGCAGCGCAGCCAGGTGAGCCGCCCCTGGGATAGCGAACTGCGCACCGCCGACCAAAAGGCCAAAACCCTGGCCCCCGGCACCCCCATTGCCGAGGTGTTTGACCGCCGCGATGTGGGCGGCAAGCTGCTGGTGCTGGGCAACCCCGGCGCAGGCAAAACTACCACCATGCTGGACTTGGCGGCCGCCCTGGTACAGCGGGCCAATGGCGACCCAGAGGAACCTATCCCTGTGATGGTAAACCTGTCGTCGTGGCAAAACCCCAAGCAGAGCTTTGCCGACTGGCTGCTAAACGAACTAAAGCTGAAGTATGGCCTGTCGCAAAAGCTGGGACAAACCTGGCTGAACGAAAAAAAGCTGCTGCCCCTGCTAGATGGCCTGGATGAGCTGCCCCCCGCCCGCCAGGAACCGGCAGTGCAGGGCATCAACACCTGGCTGCAAAGCGACACCGGGGCATCCCGCCTGCTGGTGTGCAGCCGGTTAGAAGAATACGAACTCTACGCCGCCAAGCTCGACCTGAATGGAGCCATTTGCCTGAGCCCGCTGACAGACGAGCAGCTAAAAGACTACCTGGCCTCGCTGAAGATGACGCACCTGTGGGAGACCCTACAGCACGATGATGACCTGATGGAACTGGTGCGTACCCCCCTGCTGCTGAGCGTGTCAATTTTGGCCAATGACGAGCTGGATGCAGCCCAGTGGAGCCGTTTGCAGACCACCCAGGAACGGCTGGACTACCTGCTGGATGCCTACATTGGGCGGCGGCTGCACGAGCCGGTAAACAGTAAAGCCTACCCGCCAGGGAAGCAGCCCACGGCGCGGCAAACCCGCCACTGGCTGGTGTGGCTGGCGAGGCAGCTTCAGGCCCAATCAGAAGGTGAATTTTTGATTGAAAAAATGCAGCCTGCGATGCTGGCGAATTGGAGGCAGAGAGCATCTTACATAGTTATTCTCGGACTAGTCACTGGAGTACTAGGTGGATTATTTGGCAGATTTATTGGCGGTTCATTAGGCGGACTAATTGGTGGGTCAATAGGTGGATTGATTTTTGGATCTTTAGGTGGCTTAATTGGCGGGGATAAGCCTATTAACATCATGGAAAATTTCGATCTTTCTTTGCTAAAATCTTCCCAAAAAGAAACTCTATTAAAAATATTTTCTGGATTTATTGTTGGACTGTCTCTAGGATCGTTTTTTGGACTGCTTTTGGGTCTAATGTTAGCTGTTTCAACTGGACTGCTTAGCGAACTGATTTTCGGACTGTTTTGGGGAATGCTTTTTGGATGCGTCGTAGGGCTTATTTTGGGCCTTTCTCTTGGGCTAAAGGTAGATATTGACATCAAGACAATTCCAAACGAGGGTATTATTAAATCTGCCAAAAATATAGTTCCTATCTCCATTCTAAGTTATCCGGCCACTGTTCTGTTAGTCTTGGGAATTCAGCTTTCTGATGCCATAGCAAATGGTGCATTAAATTTAGCTAATGTAGAGTTTAATTTGCTTCAGGCTCTAGTTGAAGGAACTACCTACGCATTTCTGATAGGAGGCGGAGTAGCTGGTTGGTATACCTGTACTCAGCACCTTTCCCTACGCCTGGTTCTCCACCGCACCAACGCCATTCCCTGGAACTATGCCCGTTTTCTCAACCACTGCACCGATCGCCTGCTGTTGCAGCGAGTCGGCGGTCGCTATCGATTCATTCACCGCCTGGTGCAAGAGCACTTCGCCGCCATGCCGTTAGAGAGAGGTAGGGAGTGAGATAGTCATGGGTCAGCAAGATAAACTCTTAATTAAGATTTTGCGCGGAACGTCGGATGCCAACATCTCTTTTGTTCAGCTATGTCAGTTGCTTATTGCTCTAGGATTTGAGGAGCGAATACGGGGCAGCCATCACATATTCTCGAAGGAAGGCATAGAAGAAATCCTCAACTTGCAGCCAAAGCAGGATAAAGCCAAAGCTTACCAAGTGAAGCAAGTCAGAACCATAATCTTGAAATATAAGCTAGGAGAGTAAAATGCCAATCAAATATGAACTCATCATCTACTGGAGCGAAGACGATCAGGCTTTTGTAGTTGAAGTACCTGAGCTGCCGGGATGTGCTGCCGATGGCGAAACCTATCAAGAGGCGGTCGCCAACGTCGAGGTCATCATCCAAGAGTGGATCGAGACAGCTCAATCTCTGGGTCGCCCCGTTCCTGTCCCCAAAGGGCGTCTGCTGTTTGCCTAGTTCTTGATGGTGCACTCGTTAGACAGTTCTATCGTCAATCGGTCATCTGACACCAAAACGTGCCGAATCTGAGGAATGTCGAGCGTTTCAACCATCAAAGAAGTCATGTCAATAAACCGCAGAAAAATCGGCAGGAGCCAACCCTCAACAATGTCGGCATCCCGCTTCCCCAAACCTTCTATTGACTGAGAACAACCTCAATAATAGGTGCCCACCTTGCGGTGGTGGATGGCAGTTTGGCCCTCGGGGTCAGACACCTTGCCGTCCTGCACCGTGCAGTAGACAATCCAGTGATCGCTCACCTCCATGCGGCTGGTGACCTCGCACTCGACGTAGGCCAGGGCATCGGCCAGCAGCGGCGAACCGTTGGTGGCGGGGCGGGTGCGCACTCCGGCAAAGCGATCGGCACCGGGGGCAAACCGCTTCAAGAAGTGCTTCATCAGGCCCAGATGCTTGCCCTCTTCCAAAATATTCAGCACAAAGGTGTCGCCCACCTGCATCAGCGACTCAATGGCGCGGTCTTTGGCCACTGCCACCGTAAAGCCCAGGGGCTGGAAGCTGGCTTGGGCCACCCAGGAGGCCAGCATAGCGCTGGAGAGTTCGCCCTTTTTGGCGGTAATGATGTATAGCCCGCTGCTGATGCGGCCCAGGGCTTTTTCTAGATCGGCGTCAAGGGACTTGAGCTTTTTGAGCTTGGCGGATTGGGCGAGGCCCTGGCCTAGGTCGGTGCCCGCCTCTTCGCAGGACTGGTAGATGCCTTCGGTGGGGGTGTCTTTGATGCGAATGGGGGCAAAGGCAGAAATTAGCTCCAGGTCTTGAAACTTGGTAGCCAGGGTGTCGATCGGCTCGTCGTCGCCGCCGTAGGACTCGTATAGACCAATGGTTTGTTTGCCGTGCACGGCGGCCAGCACCGTGCCCAGGGCCGTCTGGGTGGCTTGGGCACCCGCCCCAGACGCAGGCGGCATACCAATCACCAGGCCCTTGGCCCGGCCCACCAGCTCCGTCACCTCCTGGGGGTCGGCGGAGCGCATGTCCATCATCTCGACTGCCACGCCGGTTTTGGTAATGCCTCGGGCGATCGCCTGGGAGATGCGATCGCTAAACCCATAGTCCGACACATAGAACACCGCCACCAGGTCTTCGGATTTGGTCTTCTCCTGGCTCCAGCGCTGGTAGCGGCCCGTGAGCTCGCCCACGTTGTAGCGCAGCAGAGGGCCGTGGCCGGTGCCAATGATAGTTACCGGGGGCAGCGCCTCCATGCGCTTCATCGCGCCCAGCACCGATCGCGCATTGGGGGCCATCAGGCACTCGTAGTAAAAGCGAAAATCGGGGGAAATCGCCTCTAAATCTTCGTCGTAGGGGGCGTCGCTGCAATAGTGCAGGCCAAAGGCGTCGCAGGTAAACAGCACGCCGGTTTTGTGGTCGTAGGTAAAGATGGTGTCGGGCCAGTGCAGGTTGGGGGCGCTGACAAACTCCAGTACATGGCCGTTGCCCAAATCCAGGGTGTCGCCGTTTTTGACGATCAGGCGCTCAAAGGGGCGGTGCACCAGGTCTTCGAGAAAGGCGATCGCCACCTTGGCCCCCACTACTACCGCTTGCGGGGCTAGCTCTAGCACGTCGCGTACCAGGCCGCTGTGGTCGGGCTCGGTGTGGCTAATCACCAGGTAGTCGATGGTGGTGGGGTCGATCTCGCCCGTGAGAGTCTTGAGGTACAGCTCGCGAAACTTGGCGTGGGAGGTATCGACTAGGGCGACCTTTTCGCCCCGCACAATATAAGAGTTATAGGTGGTGCCGTTCTGCAGGCCAAACTCAATGTCAAAGCGATCGCGATCCCAATCCAAAGAGCGAATGGTGGTGGTGTCGTCGGCCACCCCTTCGACTTGAATGGTGAGGCGTTTTTGTGTCGGTGCCGCTACAACCATGGAGACTCTCCTACAAAACTCGGTGCCCCTCGGCCAAACTGGGTGGTTGACCCAGGGTTTAGCAATCAAAAGGTTTCTTAACTCTCTGTATTCTCGCTTAAAAATTGGGGGCTAGGGATCAAAATCTCTTATTACTCCAATTGCGATCGGTAACCATCGTCAATGGCTATGGCTCTAGTTCGAGTACCCTAGGGGCAGCGATCCCCCACGCACAGCCAGATGCTGGTAACTCCGGCACCAAACGGGGCACCCTACGGCTTCAGGCTGTGAGGATGAGGTTGCTGCTCAGCCCACAGATCAACCCCTCGACTAGTGCAGGCAGAAAATCGCGCTGTTTGCACATTCCAAACCATCCCAAACCTTGGGTTTGGGCCATCTAACCCAGCTTGCCTATGCTACCTCCAACCGGAGCCTTGGTGCTTGAGCCCACCGCCGATGGTTCGATGACGCTATTTTCTGAAGATTTTGGCGAGTGGTTTCACAGCCGCACTGGAGCCTACGCCGAAGCCTACACCACCTACGTCGAAGCTTCGAATCTGGCCAGTCTGGCCCAAGGCCCCAGTCTGGCACTGCTGGATGTGTGCTACGGCCTGGGCTACAACTCGGCGGCAGCCCTAGCCACCATAGCCCAAGTCAACCCCGCCTGCCGTCTTCAACTGATGGCCCTAGAGCTTGACCCTCGAGTGCCACGCCGGGCCGTGGAGATAGATTTGATTAATGGCTGGCCGTCTCCCGTGCAAGACTGCCTGCGGGAGTTAGCCGCGACCGGCCAAGCCCACCGACCTGGGCTAGAGGCCTCTCTGCTGTGGGGCGATGCCCGCCAGCGCATTCAAACAGTTGAGCAGTCGGGCTTTCAGGCCGATGTGGTGTTCTTTGACCCCTTTTCGCCGCCCCATTGCCCCGAGCTGTGGACGGTGGAATTTATTCAGCGGGTGGCCCGCTGCCTCAAACCCTCGGGCAAACTAGTCACCTACTCCTGTGCAGCAGCGGTGCGGACAGCCCTGCAAATGGCCGGTCTATGGATTGGCCCCGTCAATGCGGCTGGTCGCCGCTGGCCCGGCACCCTGGCTCAGAAAAGCCCCACTGGTCTTGCGCCCCTGTCGCCGCAAGAGCAAGAGCATCTGCTCACCCGGGCGGCTGTGCCCTATCGCGATCCCACCCTGACCGACGCTGCTGACACCATTCGTCAGCGGCGCCAGCAGGAGCAGGCCACCTCATCCCTAGGGGCAACGTCCCAGTGGCGCAAGCGGTGGCTACCCTCCCCCAACGCTGCCTCTGGGCAGCGGTAACTCGTTAGATTGACGGATTGTTCTATGGCTTTGGTTGTTGCCCTTTGAAGGTTTTTGCTGTGCCTTACCCAAACTCATCACAACCCCGGGTGCTGGTGGTGGATGATCATGCGCCCAGCCGCATGACTGCCGTAGCACTGCTGGCGGTGGAAGGCTACGAAGTGCTCCAGGCTGCCTGCGGTCAGAACGCCCTTGGCCAGGTGTCACAGCACCCGATCGACCTAATTTTGCTAGACGTAATGATGCCCGGCCTCGATGGTTTTGAGGTCTGCCGCCAAATTAAAGGTAATGATCACACGCGGCTGATACCGGTGGTGTTTGTGACCGCTCTGGGCGATCGCGAAGCCAGGCTGCGGGGCATCGAGGCTGGCGGCGACGACTTTTTAACCAAGCCCTTTGACAATCTTGAACTGTCGGCCCGGGTCAAGTCGCTGATTCACCAGAAGCGCCTCAACGAAGACCTCGACCACGCCGAGCAGGTGCTGTTTTCCATCGCTCGCACCATTGAAAGCCGCGATCCCAATACCGGTGACCACTGCGATCGCCTGGTCAGCCTGGGGCGGGCCTTTGGCGAATACCTCGGCCTGTCCTCAGGGCAGGTGCGCGATTTGGCCTGGGCAGGCTATCTGCACGATATCGGCAAAGTTGGCATTCCCGATGCCGTGCTGCTCAAAACTGGCCCCTTTACCCTGGCGGAGCGCACCATCATGGAGCAGCATGTCGCCATTGGTGAATCGATCTGCCGTCCCCTGCGCACCATGCAGGGAGTGGTGCCGATCATTCGCCACCACCACGAACGCTGGGACGGCAGCGGCTACCCCGACGGCCTCAAGGGGGATGCTATTCCCTACCTGGCCCAGGTCTTTCAGCTGATCGATATTTTTGATGCCCTCACCCATGCCCGCCCCTACAAGCCAGCTTTTTCGTTTGAGGAGTCGATTCAGACGATTCGCCAAGAGGTCGAGAGGGAGTGGCGCAACCCGAGCCTAGTGCACCAGTTTGAGGCGTTTATTGGCCACTATCAACCCATGACTGTTCCTGGCCGAGGCCCTGCGATCGACAACTATACAGAGCACCAGCAAGTATGAATATGGCTTGATCGAAGGTGCAATATGGCATTGTGTAGCGGACTTAGCTTTTTCTATAGACCTATCACAATTATTGTTTATTAATAATCTCCTGAGTCTTGTCACCTAAAGCCGTCTTAGAGCGCCTGATTCCAAGCACTTGTGACTAGATTATGGCCACCGTTCTCGACACAGTGCCTTCAGTCACACGACTTATCTAGCCTCTATTTCATCTTCAACCCTATGTTCGTAGCCTTGGTTTTCCCCAAAATTTTTGACATTGCCTAGGGCTGACGACCACCCAAGAATTTTTGAGACACACGCTTAAGGGACTTTTTACACCGTGGATGCACCGCAAAAACTGGCTTTCATTGTTCAAGCGAACCGTTTGCAGGGGTTGATCTGGCAGGCTCTGCTCAAATCGCAAAAGCTAGCCATTATCTTAGAGCCTGCTGACCGAGACTTGGCCGACTGTCTCAGCCAAATTGCCAGAGCTGGGCTGGCCCTGCCCGATGTGATTGTGCTAGACGCTGAGGCCCCAGAGCTAAATCCTTACGAATTTTGCCGCTGGTGCCGCGAAGCGTTTCCTCAGATTCAGGTTTTCTTAACTCGCTGTCGACAGCTCCACGTCTCCGATACTGAGCGGCGCTGGGCTCAGCAGCAGGGGGCTACAGATTTTCTTAGCGGCTTTGAGCGCGATAGCTTAATGACGAGTGCCACCGCTAACGTCAAGCGCATTCTCACTAGCCTTGACTACCCCTTTCTCAACGAGAAAGCTTTGCTGACCGTGCTGCTCAATATCCGCCGACAGCTCAGTGCCATCCAGGCCACTGCCGCTACCACACCTAAGGCACAGCGTCAGGGGCCAAAAAACAGACCTGCCGGGTTGACCCTAGCCGCTACGGCTAAGCCTACCCCCGAGCCAGCAGGGGCGATGCCTGACCCCCTCAACGATTTGGAGTGGGTCACCTCAGGGTTGCGCTCTCTGGGCGACACGCTGACTGGTACTGGGCGCATGACAGCGGTGACGCCCCCTCCGACTCCTAAGACTAGTGCTTTGCCCTCTACCCCTGTCGAGGAAAAGTTGGTCGATGGCACCGCTGTGCGCCGATATCGAGGGGTGGTCTACTAAGGGTTACCTGCGGCGGCAACCTTTTTAAAGAGAAGATGCCTAAAGAGGCCTAGGTTGGGTTGTGTAGCCTTTGGCTTTGTCTGTAGCAATCCGGCAAACACGCCAGCCGTGATGCCCACGCTGCTGAAGCCTCACCCTAGCGTTCTCTGGCAATAGGAATCTAGCAATCATCGTGATTGCCGTGCTCAGGCCAATCGTCCATGCCGCTGCTGAATATTCTGGCGGCGCTCAAGGTGGCACTGGGGTCTTGGGCCGTCACGCTGTTGTTTATTCGCTACCGAGGGCTGCTATAGCCATTGCTGAGTACATCTCTCCTGGGGCTTAGGGCTATCCCCTTCTGGTGACAGAGGGTAGCTGAGAAATGGTTTCTTACTATGCAGACATCCTTTACTTTAGGAAGCTGCAGTTATGGCTAGCTCAACCGACAAGACTAACAAATCTGATCAAGATCGCAAATCTACTCAAGCTACGGGCGGTTACAACACCCCCATTGACGAGAGCCAGCGGCATACGGGCATGTATGAAGAGGGCGATGGCAAGCAATCTGCTCAACCCGAAGGCGGCAGCAGCAACGCAGGCCCAGAAGGTGCCCCTAACCAAGGCCTAGAGAAGCGCTAGCTTATAGCCATTAAGTCAAGACTTTGAGACCGCCGCGATCGCGCTCTAGGGCTGCCCCCAGAGCGCGATCGCGGCGTTTGCTTAGGTGCTGGCTTGCTGTAGGTAGACCGCTAGGGCGTCGGCCATCACTTGGGCCATGGGTCGGCCCTCCTTTTCAGCGGTGGCTTGCAGGGTCATAAACAGGTCGTGGGAGATGCTCAGGCGATGGCGGCCCTCCTTGGTGTGGCGGGGGGTGTACTGCTCGGCGTTGTAGGTGGCGGCAAACTGGCGCAGGGCCTGAAAACCGACGCGATCGCAAAAGTCCCCAAAGCTTTCCCCCAGCTTGCGCCCGTCGCGGAAGAACACAAACAGCGGCTCCAGGGTAGTCTCTAGATCGTTGTCGTGCAGCCGCTCCATATAGGTGCGGGCCAGCCGGGTCTGGTGGGGCGAGCCCCCCAGCCACACCTGGTACGACTCTGGGGCACTGCCCACAAAGCCCAGCTCCGCCATATAGGGGCGAGCGCAGCCGTTGGGGCAGCCGGTCATGCGCACTACAAAGTGCTCATTTTCTAGCCCCAGCTTGGTCAGCAGGGCGCGCAGCCGCCCCAGCACCGTAGGCATAATCCGCTCGCTCTCGGTCACCGCCAGGCCGCACAGGGGCAGAGCAGGGCAGGCCATGGCGTAGCGCACCAGGGGGTCTAGCTCGGTCTCTTTAGCCACGCCGCAGCGGGTGAGAATCGCCTGAATTTCCTCCTTATCTCCGGGGTTGATCTCGTAGAACAGCACGCTCTGGTTCGGCGTCACCAGCATGGGCAGGCTAAACCGCTGCACAATTTCCTTCAGCGCCGTTTTCAGCTGTAGCCCCTCGCGGTTGAGAATACGGCCATTCTCGATGGGCACCCCCAGAAACAGCTGGCCGTCGCCCTGCTCGTGCCAGCCCAGATAGTCGTAAAACGTCCACTTGGGCAGCTTTTTGAAGGGCTTCAGCGGCTTGCCCAGATAGGTCTCTACCTGCTGGCGAAAGCGCTCCACGCCCCAGTCGTTGATCAGGTACTTCATGCGGGCGTGGCGGCGATCGTGGCGATCGCCATAGTCGCGCTGGGTGGCCACGATCGCCTTCATCAGCTCATAGACATCGGCCTTGTCCACGTAGCCAATCTCGTCGGCAGCGCGGGCAAAGGTTTCTTCTTTGTTGTGGGTGCGGCCCAGGCCACCCCCCGCCAGCACGTTAAAGCCCTTGAGCTGGCCAGCCTTATCGGTGATCACCACCAGGGTGACATCGTGGGTATAGGCATCGATAGAGTTGTCGCCGGGCACCGTCACCGCGCACTTAAACTTGCGGGGCATGTAGTGGGTGCCGTAGATCGGCTCCGGGTTGTTGTGAATGATGGTGCCGTTGCCGTTGCGCTGGCGGGCCGCCACCACGTCGGGGTGCTCTTCAGCACTGAGAAACTTTTCGCCGTCGAGCCAGATCTCGTAGTAGGCCTCGGTCTGGGGTCGCAGCAGGTCGGCAATGTTGTTGGCGTATTCCTGCGCCAGCAGGTATTCGGGCCGGTTTTTGTAGGGCGCGGGCGGGGCCATGACGTTGCGGTTGAGGTCGCCGCAGGCCCCCAAGGTCGAGCCTAGACTGCGCACGATCGCCCCGATGGTGGCCTTCAGGTTTTGCTTCAGCACCCCGTGGAGCTGAATGCCCTGGCGGGTGGTGGCCCGCAGGGTGCCGTTGCCGTACTCGTCGGAGAGGCGATCGAGGGTCAGATACAGCTCAGGGGAAATGTAGCCACCCGGATTGCGGGTGCGCAACATCATCTGGTAGTCCTTCTCTTGGCCCTTGGCCCGGTTGTCGCGGTTGTCCTGCTGGTATGAGCCGTGAAACTTGAGAATTTGAATCGCCGGTTCAGAAAAGTGGCTGGTATCTTGCAGCAGCTCACTGGCCACCGGTTCGAGCAGGAAGTGGCTGTTTTCTTTAATCACCTCCACCTTGGAGGGAGTTAGCCCGGGGGCAGTAGAACTGGGTTTGATCGGCGTCTGAACCATGGCAGCAAGAAAATGACCGTAGAGAGCAGGCCCGCAGAGCAGCGCCATCGGTCTAGCGCTACCCTGTAGACTAAATTGTGAGGAACGGAGTGATTATAATTCTCCGGTAACTCGGTCGGGATTGTGGTGAATCCTAGCTAATCATATCATTGGGATCCAAAGATTTTCCCCAATTCCGACCTTTAGTTCACAGGATGTTATGACTCTTCAAGCAGGCCTTGCCCCACTACGGCGGCTACCAAATCTACGGGGCTGTGGCTGTTATTGAGAGTGACCCAAGCACCGATCGCTATGCCTACCGGCAGGGTCTGTTTATGGTCAAACAAACCGGCGAGACAGTAGCGATCGCACCTTCCGCGCCACCGCCTTGTAAAGCCTTCAACCCCCACTCTTTCAACTTTCTAACCTCCTAGCCACCCCCCACCCCGCCATGCCCGACGCCCTCATGTACCAAGAAGAGATGTTTGTAGTACTGATGCCCGGTGAGGCGGAGGTGTTTCTCACGCCGGAGGAACTGCTGGAGAAACTGGTGGGGCTGCTGGGCGATCGCCAGGAATTCTTGCCCCGCGACCTCCAGCGCTTTGCCACCGTGGCCGAGCAGGCCCGGCACCTGCGCGACACCGCCTGCGAACTAGAGCTGGCACCGGGCGAAGCCATGCAGTGGTACGTGGTGCGGTTAGAAAAATAGGCGTTGCTGAACCGACGCATGAATTTGGGTAGGGGCAAACGGCCGTTTGCTCTTACGAGAGCCGTTGGCATGTTTGATTCATACCTGAATCCAGCAATGCCGAAAAATAACCGCCCTGGGCGGGTAAACAGCCGTTTACCCGCCCAGGGCGATCGTAGGCCCAGGTTTGAGATTAAACCGCGATCTTGCCGCCGTCGTTGCGGGTGATCACCACCGTGGCCGAGCGGGGGCGAGCATTGCCGCCGTCGGGCCAGTGGCTGGTGAACTGGGTCGGGTCAGTGGCCGAGGTGCTGTTTTCGCCGGGGTGTTGGATGTTGACGAAAATCACCCGGCCATCGGGCGACTCGGTGATGCCGGTGATCTCGCAATCGCGCGGCCCCACCAGAAAGCGACGCAGCACCGTGGGGCTGGCTTCCTTACCCATGTAGGTTTTTACCTGCTGATCGGCATCGCCGTTGACGGGCACGGCTTTGTTGTTGACCATTTTGGCCCCGCCGTCGCCTACGCTACCGGGCAGCGCCGCCAGCATCATGCAGTTGGTGCTATCGGTGATGTAGCCGTCGTCGGTTTGCAGCCACAGCAGGCCGGGCACCGCCTCACTAAACCACAGACCATCGGGGCTAGAGAAATCATTGTCATCGCTCAGGCCAGACAGGTTGACATCGGCCGCCGCCGTGGCCCGCGCCCCAAACAGGTAGACATCCCAGGTAAAGGTGGTGGCGGCGTGGTTGTCTCTGGCTTCGCGCCAGCGCACCACGTGGCCGTTGACGTTGCCCCTGCTGACGCTTTCGCCCTTGGCATCGGCGTAGTAGCGAGGATTGGCGGCATTCAAGGGGGTTCTGACGCCGCGCCCGCTGCTGCTCGACACGTTGTTGGTTAGGGTGAGATAGACCTCACCGTTGACCGGGTTGACGCCGCCCCACTCAGGACGATCCATCTTGGTGGCCCCGGCGGCATCGGCGGCGATGCGGGCATTGATCAGCACGTCGGCCTCGTCGGCAAAGGCGTAGTCGGCGTAGTTGGCAATTTTGGGATTGTTCAGGGTCAGGGGCAACCATTCGCCAGTGCCATCGTCGTTAAACTTAGCGGCGTAGAGGGTGCCTGCATTCAGGTACTTATCTCCAGCGGCCATGCCCCGGTTGGCGTCGCGGGGGTCCCACTGGGCGGCGGAGACAAACTTGTAGGTGTACTCGTTGCGGGCGTCGTCGCCAGAGTAAAACACCAGTGGTTGACCCGCCACGGGGGCCGCCGGCCAGCAGCCCTCGTGGGCAAAGCGCCCGATCGCCGTGCGTTTTTGTGGCATGGCATTGGGGTTAAAGGGGTCGAGCTCTACTACCCAGCCAAAGGTGTTGGCCACGTTGCGATAGTCCTGGTTGGGGCGGTCAGCGGTTTTGCTGGCATCCCAGCGCCGATAGAGATCGGGGTTGCCAGTGGCGTCGGCCCGCGACCAGTTGTAGCGACCCGAGGTAGCATTGCCCAGACCGTAGCGATTAAAGGAGGCCAATTCTTTAGCGGTGCGGGCCGTGTCGTCTTCGCGGCGGTTAAAGTAGCCGACCCAGTTTTCCTCACAGGTGAGGTAGGTGCCCCAGGGGGTGTAACCGTTGGCGCAGTTGTTGAGGGTGCCGCGGGTCTGCTCACCGCTGGGGGAAAAGGCCGTGGCCATCATGGGGCTGCGGCGGGCCGGCCCGCTGATCTGGCAGCGGGTGGCGGCGGTAAGCCGATGGTTAAAGCGCGAATTGCGGTTGACTTCGTAGGTCGATCCCTGCTTCACCACTTCCACCACGGTGACGCCGTGGGCGGCCACTTCTTTGTCGATTTCGATCGCCGGGCGGGCGTCGGTGCTCTCGGGGCCATAGTTGGTGGGGCCATTGGGGTGCACAAAGCCCAGGTCTTCACAGACCTCGTGGTTAATGCACAGCAGGGCGCGATCGCTGCCGTTGGGGTCCCAGCCATTGCCAGCCCGATTCATACCGAAGTAGTGCATGGCGTCGTGGTGGTCGCCTGCCCGCACCTCAAAGTCGGTGTCGGTGCCGTCGTTTTTATAGGCAGACACGTTGCTCTTGAGCGGATCGCCCGTCGCCAGCAGCACCCGTGCGGTGTAGCCCTCGGGCACAATTAGGGTGTCAGCAATGCTCTTGGGCACGGGCGAAAAGCTGAGGCTGAGGTTGGCAGCGGCGGCGGTCTCTTTTTTCACCGAGTTGGCTAGAAAGGCCATGCTACCGCCCAGCATAGAAGCGGCAACCAAGGAAGAACTGCCCTTGAGAAAGCCCCGCCTGCCGAGCCGGGCCCGCTCTAGCACTGCATGGAAAGACTCGTTATTGGACGGATTGTGATTTTCATCCTCAATGTTTACTACCTTTTTGAGGACGGCGCGAAAATCTTGCTTTTTGGCCATTGTGGTCAGGGCTCCCCAGATTAATCATTTATTGCCGAGCAGATAATATGAGGCCATGGTGAGGAATGAATTAAGCGCCGTCAATCTTTTTCTTAAGGGATGGGAAAGATGTCTTAACCCTCGGCTTAACCCCATGATTTATGGGAGTTTGAGCGGGTTGAAGAAAAGCTGAAGTTTGCCGTGACCGCAAACGGCTAGAGCCTATGGCAGCTTGACGGATAGAACGAATCGAGGCAACGGCTCAAAAGGCTTGAGGGTTTGATGGCTTAACCCCATGGAACTATGGCGCTGACCGAATCAGCTACACTGCCGTCAGGCTTAGAATTGAACTATTCGCAACCGTAGTTTCTCGTCCCACGCTATGGCCTCTTCTGTCGTTTTGCCGGTTCCTACCTTCTTTGATGCTAGCCGCGTTGGGGAAGTGTGGCCGGTGCCCTACCAACAGCGGGCGGTCGACGCCCAGTCCTGGGCGGCTAGCCACGGCATTGCCCCTGCCGCTGAGGATGGCCGCCGTCTCTGCCTGCTGTTGATCGATGTGCAAAACACCTTCTGCATTCCGGGCTTTGAGCTGTTTGTGGGGGGGCGATCGGGGCGCGGCGCGGTGGATGACAACCACCGTCTAACGGAGTTTATCTACCGCAACCTGGGCAGCATTACCGCCATCACCGCCACCCTCGACACCCACCAGGCCATGCAGGTGTTTCACCCCGCCTTTTGGGTCGATGCCGAGGGCCATAACCCGCCGCCGATGACGCTGATTCACTACGACGATGTGGTGCAGGGCAAGTGGCGGGTGAATCCCTCCGTAGCCGCAAATCTCAGCTTTCCTCGGGATCTGCAAGAATACGCCCTGCACTACACCAAAACCCTGGACGATCGCGGCAAATATCCCCTTACCATCTGGCCCTACCACTCAATGCTGGGGGGCATTGGCCACGCCCTGGTGTCGGCCATTGAGGAAGCCTGCTTTGTGCACACCATCGCCCGCCAGAGCCAGACCCGCTTTGAGCTTAAGGGCAGCAATCCGCTGACCGAAAACTATTCGGTGCTGAGCCCGGAGGTGATGGAGGATGGCCAAGGTGGGGCGATCGCCCAGAAAAACACCCCCTTAATTCAAACCCTGCTAGAGTACGATGCCGTCGTCGTGGCAGGCCAGGCCAAGAGCCACTGCGTCGCCTGGACGGTGGCCGATCTGCTGAGCGATATTCAGGCCACCGATCCGACCCTGGCCCGCAAGGTCTACCTGCTCGACGACTGCACCTCCCCCGTCGTTGTCCCTGGCGTGGTTGACTTTACCGACCAGGCGGAGGCGACCTATCAACGCTTTGCTGAGGCGGGTATGCACCGAGTCGAGTCGACCACCCCCATAACCGCATGGCCAGGGTTAGACGGTTCTAGCCTGTAGTCAAAACGGTGAGGGTATTCCACATATCTACTGAGCAATGGCCAGCCGCTGTACCTCTGAGCAACAGCGGCTAGGCTGGCCGTTAAGAGGCCACCGCTTCCAGTGAGGCCAGCGGATCGGCAATGGTAGCAGTGGGAGCTTCAAACTCGCCGGTGGCGACGTATTCAAACCGCAGTTTGACCCAGGTAATAAACTGCTTGCTGGTCGATACCAGGGCTACGGCGGGTTGGGGGCACTGTGCCTTAACCGCAGCTAGCTCTGGCGCATCCAAAAAAGCAGGCGATTTTACCAGCCAAAAATTGACCTCTTGCTCCTGCTCTTGGTAGTGGCGGCGACGCTCCTTGAGCACTTCTTCGAGGGGCTCTTCTTCGAGCAAAAATTTTTGGCTGGCAACGGCGTAATAGTAGGTGGTCATAACGGGATCTCCTGTTGAGTAGGGGTGGGTGGATAGGGAGTTTTAAGGGCTTAGTGTTGAGTTTTGACGTTATTTATTGACCATCTGCTCAAAGTTCCATATCCAAAATTCAGAACTCAAAATTTTCCGCCATCACCCTCCCTAAACGATCAGCGCCTTCATCTCGCGCACGGCGCGCTCTAGGCCCACCAGCACAGCCCGGCTAATGATACTGTGGCCGATGTTGAGCTCTTCCATGCCGGGGATGCGGGCGACTGGGGTAGTGTTCCAGTAGGTGAGACCGTGGCCCGCGTTGACCCGCAGGCCGAGGGTCAGGGCTTTGGCGGTGCCCTCGGTGAGAATGTCGAGCTGGCGAAGGATCTCGTCTTCGGCCTTGGCCTCGGCATAGGGGCCAGTGTGCAGCTCAATGAACTGCGCCCCCGACTGGGCTGAAGCGGCAATCTGGTCGGCGGTGGCGTCAATAAACAGACTGACGGGAATACCAGCTCCCTGGAGGGTGCCGACCACGGCAGACATGCGATCAATCTGACCGGCTACGTCGAGGCCGCCTTCGGTGGTCACCTCTTCGCGCCGCTCGGGCACTAGGGTGACGTAGTCGGGTTTGATATCGAGGGCGATCGCCACCATTTCGTCTGTAGCGGCCATCTCTAGGTTGAGGTGGGTGCGTACGGTTTGCCGCAGCAGGCGCACGTCGCGATCTTGCATGTGGCGACGGTCTTCGCGCAGGTGCACGGTGATGCCGTCGGCCCCGGCTAGCTCAGCCAGCACCGCCGCCCCTACCGGGTCGGGCTCGACGGTGCGACGGGCCTGGCGCACCGTGGCAATGTGGTCAATGTTGACTCCCAGGGTAGGCAAGCGATCGCTCCCAAGCGGCTACAAACTCTACAGTTTATGATCCTACCCTATCGTTCACCCTCCGGCTATTTAGCTGCCTAAGGGTGGTGGTGATAGTTGCATACCCTGGCGTAGCTACTGGCAATTGTCACGACGTTATCGTCACGACCTTAAGGGCGCGCTAGCCCGAGCCATGGTCAGCAGTTTTTCGGCCACGGCATCTTCTACAGGCATGACTGAGAGGCGATTGCCCCGACGCACGACCCACAGTTCCTCGGGGGTAAAGGCGGCACGCAGATCATCTAGGGTGACGCAGGCCTGGAACGTTTCTACGTAGCCGACCGTGACCGTGTGCCAGCGTGGTTTGTCGGTCGGAGATTTGGGGTCGTAGTATTTGCTGGCGCTGTCAAACTGGGTGGGGTCAACCACGTTGGTTTCAACAATTTCCATCAGCCCGACGATGCCCGGCGGCTTGGTGTTGGAGTGGTAGAAAAAGGCTTTGTCGCCCAGGGCCATGCTGGTGAGAAAGTTGCGGGCCTGGTAGTTGCGCACGCCGTCCCAGAGTTCGGTGCGATCGCGCTCTAGGTCGTCAATGCTGTACACATCGGGCTCAGATTTCATCAGCCAATAGGCCATTGCTAGCTACCTTTTTCACCCGTGATCGTTTCTAATAACGCAATTTGAACCACTTCAGCGGCCATCAGTGTAATCGTTCGCCCACCCCTAGGGTTATCTTTGAGCTTTAGCTGAATAGCCTCAGGGGGAAGCTCCCTTAACCGCTCAGCCCACTCGATCGCCACGATCCCGGCCGGAGTTTCGACGGCATCCCAATAGTTTTCTAACTCTAGGGAGTCTACCTGGGCTGGGTCTAGGCGATACAGATCCACATGGTAAAGGGGAATGCGCCCCTCCAGATACTCATTGATGAGTGTAAAGGTGGGGCTGCTGATCGGCTCAGCGATGCCCAGCCCTAGCCCCAGCCCCTGCACCAGGGTGGTCTTGCCGCTGCCCAGGTCGCCCGCCAGCAGCAGCACTGTCCCTGCTGGGCAGCCCTGCCCCAGCCGCTGCCCCAGCTCCTGAGTAGCCTGCGCGTCCACCAGATCGATTTCTATGCTTCTCAAGTTCGCCCCCATACCCATAGCTATCCTTTAACGCTGACTCCGCCGCCTTGTCCACTAACCCCGATCGCCTATCCATTATCAAAATGGCAGAATCCCTAGGTAAACTGTTTCTAACAACAGTCCCCATGCTTCAGGTTTTGTGATGACGGCCACCGTTCCCGCGCTCTCTGCCCAGTACGACCCCACCCAGACTGAGACCAAGTGGCAAACCCAGTGGGAAGAGAACCAGGTCTTTAAGGCCGACCCCGACCATCCCGGTCAGCCCTTCTGCGTGGTGATTCCGCCGCCGAATGTGACCGGCAGCCTGCACATGGGCCACGCCTTTGAGAACGCGCTGATCGACACCATTGTGCGCTATCAGCGGATGGCCGGGCGCAACACCCTGTGGCTGCCCGGCACCGACCACGCCAGCATTGCGGTGGCCACCATTCTCGATCGCCAGATGCAGGTCGAGGGCACCAGTAAAGAAGAACTGGGACGCGATCGCTACCTAGAGCGCGCCTGGGACTGGAAGGCCGAGTCGGGCGGCACCATCGTCAACCAGCTGCGCAAGCTGGGGGTCTCGGTAGACTGGAGCCGCGAGCGCTTCACCATGGATGAAGGCCTTTCCCACGCGGTGCTCACCGCCTTTACCCAGCTCTACGACGAGGGGCTGATCTACCGAGGCAACTACATGGTCAACTGGTGCCCCGCCAGCCAGTCGGCGGTGTCTGATCTAGAGGTCGAGCAGAAGGAAGTTGATGGCAATCTCTGGCACTTCCGCTACCCCTTTACCGATGGCTCGGGCTACCTGGAGGTGGCGACGACGCGCCCCGAGACCATGCTGGGCGACACGGCGGTAGCGGTCAACCCCAACGATGAGCGGTATCGCGATGTGGTCGGCAAAACTCTGCTGCTGCCGATCGTGAATCGGGAAATCCCCGTGATTGCTGACGACTACGTGGATGCTGAGTTTGGCACCGGCTGCGTCAAGGTCACCCCCGCCCACGACCCCAACGACTTTGCCATGGGCCAGCGCCACAACCTGCCCCTGATCACCGTCATGCACAAAGACGGCACCATGAATGAGAATGCGGGGCCGTTTGCGGGGCGCGATCGCTTCGACGCCCGCAAGGCCGTCGTTACCCGGCTCGATGTCGAAGGCTTTTTGGTCAAGGTCGAAGACTATCGCCATACGGTGCCCTACAGCGATCGCGGCAAGGTGCCGGTCGAGCCGCTGCTCTCGACCCAGTGGTTCGTCAACATTCGCCCCCTGGCAGACAAGGCGCTAGAGTATCTCGACAACCGCCACGAACCCAAGTTTGTGCCCGAGCGCTGGACGAAGGTCTACCGCGACTGGCTGGTCAACCTCAAAGACTGGTGCATCTCTCGCCAGCTCTGGTGGGGGCACCAGATCCCGGCCTGGTACGCGGTGAGCGAGACCGGCGGCGATATTACCGACGACACCCCCTTTGTGGTGGCCGCCACCGAGGCCGAAGCCAAGGCCAAGGCCACCGAGCGGTTTGGCGAATGGGTGACCCTAGCACGCGACCCCGACGTGCTCGACACCTGGTTTTCGTCGGGTCTGTGGCCCTTCTCCACCATGGGCTGGCCCGATGAGTCGGCCCAAGACTTCCAAACCTACTACCCCACCACCACCCTGGTCACGGGCTTCGACATCATCTTTTTTTGGGTGGCCCGCATGACCCTGATGGCGGGGCACTTTACCGACACCATGCCCTTTGAGACCGTCTACATCCACGGCCTGGTGCGCGACGAAAACAACAAAAAAATGTCGAAGTCGGCCAACAACGGCATCGACCCCCTGGTGCTGATCAACAAGTACGGCACCGACGCTCTGCGCTACGCCCTGATTCGCGAGGTTACCGGGGCGGGCCAAGACATTCGCCTAGAGTACGATCGCAAAACGGACGAGTCGGTCTCGGTCGAGGCCAGCCGCAACTTTACCAACAAGCTGTGGAACGCCTCTCGCTTTGTGATGATGAACCTGGGCGGACAGTCTCCTGCCGACCTGGGCGTGCCCGATCTAGACCACCTAGAGCTGGCCGATCGCTGGATTCTCTCGCGCTATAACCGGGTGGTGACCAGCGTGCGCGACCATCTCGACGCCTACGGCATGGGCGAAGCCGCCAAAGATATCTACGAGTTTACCTGGGGCGACTTCTGCGACTGGTACATCGAGCTGGTGAAACCCCGACTCCAGGGCGATGATCCGGCCTCGAAGCGGGTGGCCCAGCAGACCCTGGCCTTTGTGCTCGACGGCATTCTCAAGCTGCTGCACCCCTTCATGCCCCACATCACTGAAGAGGTGTGGCACACCCTCAGCCAGGTGGGCGACGACCAGTTTCTTGCCGTGCAGCCCTACCCCACCCCCTTTGCAGGCCTGGTGGATGACGGGTTAGAACAGCAGTTTAACCTGGTGTTTAACACCGTACGCACGGTGCGCAATCTGCGGGCCGAGGCGGGCATTAAGCCCGGCCTGCGCATTGAGACCATTCTCGAAAGTGAGAGCGATGACGAGCGCCACATTCTGCAAGCCACCGCCGACTACATCAAAGACCTGGGCAAGATCGACACCCTGGTGATTCTCGGTGGCCAGCAGCCGGTATCTACCGCCCACTCCAGCCCCCCCGCAGCCGAGGTGGATCTGGCGAACCCGCTGGCCCAGTTTAGCAACAACCCCGTGGTGGCCGAGGTGCAAGACTTTTGGCACACCATGCTGCCCCTGTTTGAAGAACCCCTGCATTACGCTGGGTCGTTCTTTGCCGACATTCGCCGCCCGGCTTATACGCTGCTGTGGATTTTAGCGGGGATAATTTTGCTGCGGTTCTCTGGGGCCGTTGTGGCGGCGGTGGATAGCACGCCCATCTTTGGCACCCTGATGGAGCTGGTGGGGCTGTGGGTGGTGTTTACCTTTGTCCGGCAGAATTTGCTGACGGGGCAAGACCGCGATCGCCTGGCCCAGACCTACCAAACCTGGCGGCGCAACATCTTTGGCTCCGACACGGCACCCCCCAGGGTCACCAAGCCCCGTTCTGTGGCTGTGGCTAGCGATGCCCCCGTCCCTGATCAACCCTCAGAGCCTGCCCAAAAGCTATTTGCTGGCGTCACCGGTACGGTACAGGTGCTGATTCCCCTCACTGGGGTGGTCGATGTGGATGCGTTGAAAGCCAAGGTGGAGAAAGACCTGGCCAAGGTGGAAGGCGAAATCAAGTCGCTCTCCGGTCGCCTCAGCAACTCCGGCTTTGTCGATAAAGCCCCCGCTGAAGTGGTGCAGGGGGCGCGCGATGCCCTGGCGGAGGCGGAGGCCCAGGCGGCGATCCTGAAGTCGCGGCTGGCAATGCTGTAAGGCTACTGCGGCTACGGGGACTCTGCAATCTACTGAGGCTGGCCAGGGCCGTTTGCAGCGCCAGTCTAGCGTCTTCATTGCTGAGGGCTGTGCTCGATGGCGAATCTCTGCCCTAAAGACCGACGATCTGGCCGACTTCCTTAACCAGATCTAGCCGCCTTCAGACCAGCCCTACAGCTAGATCGCAGGCGGCTTTAGCTGAATAATGGATTGATGCTCTCCCTGTGTCGGTGAAATGTCTTCTTCTAGACCCATTGCCCTAGCTGCTGTGACGGCCCTGGTCAGCCTGCTACCCCTGGGGGCGATCGCCCAAACCCTGCCCCTGGCCGACCACCTCACCTCCCTCACCTCAGCCGAGGGGCAAACCCTGCTGCGCGACAGCGAAGCCCTATCCGACTATGTGCCGCTGACCAGTCAGTTTGTCACCCAGGTCAACCAGGCCTTTTGTGGGGTGGCCAGCCTGGTGATGGTACTCAACGCCCTCGGCATTCCAGCACCGCTGGCCCCAGAGTGGGATCAGGCCTACTTCACCCAGGAGACTATCTTCAACGACGCCACCGAAGCCATCATTGGCCGAGATACGATTGCTCGCCAGGGCCTCACCCTGGCGGAGCTGGCGGGCATTCTCGAAACTTACCCGGTACAGGCCGAGATCTACCACGGTAGCGATGTGACTCTGGAGGAGTTTCGCGATCTGATTCGCGCCAATCTAGAGACCCCCGGCAACTATGTACTGATCAACTACCTGCGGCGGGCGATCGGTCAGGAGCGAGGTGGGCACATTTCGCCCCTGGGGGCCTACGATGCCGACACCGACCAGTTTTTGATCTTAGACGTGTCGCGCTACAAGTACCCGCCCGTGTGGGTCAAGGCCGAAACCCTGTGGGAGTCGATCAATACCGTAGATTCGGTGTCGGGCAAAACGCGGGGCTTTTTGCTGGTAGGGGCGCGGTAGAGGAGGAGGATCTAGCCAGCTCAAGCTTCTAAGGCACAGCTCATGACTCGGACGAAGAGCGATTGGTGTAACCTCAACTCATCGAGCGACCCATCGCAGTACTGAAACCCGCAGATAGGCTGCCAGGGCAAGTGGCCCACAGGAGCACTGAGATCATAGGTCACCTGCCCAGCTTCCCAGGAAGATGACGGTGCCTCCCAGGGGCGACGCCAGCCCACTTTGTCTAAAAAACACTCAAAAACGGCTTGGTCGTAGATGCCATCCGGAGATCCTCCACAGTCTTCGTAGATTTTTCGCTGGGTGCTAAACCCAAACTTGCCCTGGCTGGCCTTTAGCCAAAGGTCGTCAATTTGCCGCAGAGTCCGGCAAGAAAAGTCACTGAGATCTCGGAGGCTGGTGGGCCATCCCGGAGTGCTAGGGTGAGTAGCACGGAGCATGAGCGCTGAGGTTTCTAAGTCGGCTTCCTGCCAGCGTTTGGCGTTGAGCAACTCTTCGAGGTAGTCACCACTTAGATCGGTTGGCGATCCCGATCCCGCAGAATCTGCCGCGTAGGGATCAGAGCCTGGTGTCGACCAGTTGGGGCTGAGTATCCATCCTCCCGAGGTATTCCACCACGGTGGCTGTCGTCGCTGCCAGAGTTGGTGTAGACCCACCGTAGTCAGCATCCCCGTGCTGCCCATAGCTGCCCACTGCAAAAACTGCTTACGGGTAACGAGCCTCGCTAGAGGGGTGCCGCGCTGACCAGATGCCATCGAAAAAGGACGTCTCAACCGGGATGGCTCTGTAGATTTAAAGTACTGATCTAAGCCATCCATCAAGCGGCCCATGTCTTTGTGGAAGTCGGGGTCGGGCCGGGCCTCGCGGTAGTTGCGGTAGGCCAGATCGTGCAGGCCTTCGGGTAGCTCATCGGGGCGGGGCATGGCAGCCCGGCTGACGAGTAGAGGCACCACCAACACGGCTTCTCGTCTCAGGGCTTCTTCGATCTCTACCCGCACCCAGTCGGCGGGGTTGTCGAGGCGGCGGTGCCCTTGACTATCGGTGGCAGTCAGCCAGCTAGGGCCGATAACGGCCAAGACGACTGAGCATTGGTTGAGAGTGCGGTTGAGGTAATCGCGAAAGTCTACGCCAGGAGGAATGTCATCGACGTCTTTAAATACCGATGCTTTACCGAAATGGGCCACAAGGCGATCGTAGATGCGCCCAGCATCGGCATGGCTGTCGCTGCGGCGGTAGGAGATAAAGATAGAAGGCATCCCTGGGGGTCGGGTCAGGTTGACTCCCTCTATTAAAGGCCAGATCTGTGATTCCTGAGAGGCTGGGTCGGCAATGGGGCGATCGCCACTTTTCTAGCAAGCCTAAATTTTGGGTGCTTCCTGATGGCTAAGGTTTTTAGTCAGAAAACTTGGCGGAGTATTGCACAGTGAGTCTAGTGGTTGGGTAGAGCGGCCAGCGATCGCGCCACATTCCCGTGCTTTTCCACCACTACCGGCAGATCTAGCGTCAGCAGCCCCTCGGGGTTGAGCACCTCTCGACCGTGAATAAAGCTGTAGTCAACGCGGTCAACCATGCAGAAGATCAGCGCCGCTACCGGGTCGTAGGCGGTGCCGGTCAGAGCGAGGCGATCGAGATTCACGGTAATAAAATCTGCCGCCATGCCGGGGGCCAGATGGCCAATATCGGTGCGGCCCAGCACCCGCGCACCACCCCGAGTGGCAATTTCTAGAGCCTCGCGGGCGGTCAGCGCGGCCGGGTCTTCTTCCCGCACGCGGGCCATGAGAAAGGCCTGGCGGGCCTCGGCCAGCAGGTGGCTGCCGTCGTTAGAGGCCGAGCCATCTACCCCCAGCCCCACGGGCACATGGTGATCGAGCAGTTGGCGAATCGGGGCCATGCCGCTGGCCAGACGCATGTTGCTACAGGGGCAGTGGGCCACCCCGGTACCGGTCTGGCCAAAGCTGTGGATGGCTTTGTCGTCGAGCTTGACGCAGTGGGCGTGCCACACGTCTTCGCCCAGCCAGCCCACGGAGGCGGCATAGTCGCCGGGGGTGAGGCCAAAGGTGTTGAGGCTGTAGGTGACGTCGGAGTTGTTTTCGGCCAGGTGGGTGTGCAGGCGCACGCCAGGGTAGCTGCGGGCCAGGGCGGCGGATTCTCGCATCAGATCCGTAGACACGCTAAAGGGTGAGCAGGGGGCCAGGGTAATGCGCACCAGGGCGTAGGGATCGTTGTTGTGGTACTGCTCGATCAGCCGCTGGGAATCTTTGAGAATGTCGGCTTCGGCTTCGACAATCGAGTCGGGGGGCAGACCGCCCTTGCTCTCGCCCACGCTCATGCTGCCTCGGCTGGCGTGGAACCGCAGCCCGGTCTGGGCCACTGCCTCAATTTCATCATCTAGGGTGCAGCCGTTGGGAAAGAGGTAGAGGTGGTCGCTGGCGGTGGTGCAGCCCGAGTAGATCAGCTCGGCGGCGGCTACCTGGGCGCTGAGGCGAATGGCCTCGGGGGTGAGCTTTTGCCACAGGGGGTAGAGGGCGCTGAGCCAGTTAAACAGTGATGAATTTTGTGCCCCTGGCACGACGCGGGTCAGGGTTTGAAAGAAGTGGTGGTGGGTGTTGACTAGGCCGGGCAGCACGAGGTGGCGATCGCCCAAATCGAGCACCCGATCTGCCGTCTGGGGCAGCTCTGCCGTGGTGCCCACCTGCTCAATCACATGGTCGCGCACAAAGATTGCCCCCGAGCGAATCTCTCGTCGCTGGTCATCCATGGTGATCAGGGTGTGGATGTTTTTGACCAGGAGGGTTGGCACAGTCGGTAGCCCCGCAACACTAGAGATTGAGTGGACTATAGCAGAATGGCACCGGGCAGAATAGCACTGGCATCGGGCTGTGGGGCAGTTAAAATTCCCCATTGCCCTACCACTCCAGCAGGGTGGCGATCTGCTGGGCCAGGGTGAGGGGGTTAAAGGGTTTGGTGATTAGCCCCGCTAGGTTGAGGGTGGCAAAGCGATCGCGATCGCGGGCCAGCACCTTAGAGGTCAGCACAATCACCGGTATGGTCTGGGTGGCTGAGATGGCTTGCAGCTGCTCAAATAGCTCAAAGCCATCCATATCGGGCATCGAAATATCTAGCAAAATCGCGTCGATCGCCCCCTGTTTGGCCAATTCCAGCGCCTTGCTGCCCGAGGCCGCCTCCAGGGTCTGCCAGCCTCCTAGTTCCTCCAGCGCCGTCTGCACAATGGTGCGAATGTCGGCCTCGTCATCGACGATCAAAATTTGCTTAGTCATGGTCAGCCTCTGGCGCTAGGGGCAGCGCCACGTAGAACGTACTGCCCTGGCCCACCCTACTCTCGACCCAAATACGGCCATGGTGCTGCTGCACAATGCGCTTGCAGATCGCCAGCCCCAGCCCGGTGCCTCCCCGATGGCGTGAGTCAGAGGCATCTACCTGCTGGAACTGCTCAAAGATAGTCTCTAGTTTGTCGGCAGGAATGCCGCGACCATGATCGCGGACTGTGAACAGCAGTGAGCGGTCAGGTGCTGAAGACTCTAACCGCTCAGTGCTGGCTTTTAGCCAAATCGTTCCACCCGAGGCCGAAAACTTGATCGCATTACTCAACAGATTGGTTAGCATCTGAATGATCGCGTCGGGGGCGACCCAGCTGTTGGCGGTTAGGGGGGTCAGGGCGATGGTGATGCCAGAGCGATCGGCCAGGGGCTGAACGCTGTCGATCGCCTGGTAGAGCAGGGTTGCCACCTGGCAAACTTCTTTCTCTAGCTGTACTTTGCCCGACTCTAGGCGCTCAAAGCTGAGAATGTCATCGACCAGGCGCACCAGGCGATCGCTGTTGTTGATGGCAATATCGAGCATGTGCTGGGCTTTTTCGGGCCGGTCTTGGTAGACCCCGGCCCCCAGCAGGGCCAGCGCCCCCTGGATGGAGGTGATCGGGGTGCGTAACTCGTGGCTGACTACGGAGATAAATTCGTCTTTCATTTGGTCAACGGCGAGGCGATCGCGCATATCCTGCACATGACCCACGGAGTACAACGGCTGGCCCTCAATGTCGTAGATCGGGGCGGCACTGATAATTACCGGAATCGCTTCGCCCTGCTTAGTGAGGTAGCGTTTTTCGATCTGGTAGGTGGCCGTCTTGCCGTCTATCATGCGCTGAAACCCGGCCCAGTCGTCGGCCCAGTCGTCGGGGTGGGTAATGTCTTTAAATCTCATCCCCATCAGCTCGGTCTCGCTGTAGCCCAGCAGGGCGCAGTAGTAGGTGTTGGCCTGCACAAACTGTCCCTGGGTATCTACCAGGGAAATGCCGTAGGGAGCCTCGTCAAAGGCGCTGCGAAACCGGGCCTCGCTCTGGCGCAGGGCCGCTTCGGTGAGTTTGCGATCGGTAATATTTTCTACCGTGCCTACCACGCGCACCACTTCTCCCGCTTCGTTGAGCAGCGGAAAGGCCTTGGAACGCAGCCAGCGCAGTTCGCCAGCGGGGGTGAGGTAGCGGTACTCCTGGTCAAAGGTTTCGCCCTGGCGCTCGCGTTCGAGGGCGGCCACAATGCGATCGCGATCGTCGGGGTGAATGTGGGCCAGCCAGTGGGCTTCGCTGTCGGGGCCATAGTCGGGGTCAATGCCCCGAATCTCCCAGTAGGCGGGGTTGACGTAGGCGTAGTGGGTGGTCTCGACATCGTAGACAAAGAAGCCTTCTTTGACGGCCTCTGCCAGCTGACGAAAGCGGGTTTCGCTCTCCTGCAGGGCGGCTTCGACCTGCAGGCGCTGGGCCTCGCTGTGCTTGCGTTCGCTAATGTCAATCACCACCCCGTGCCAGATGATGGCCCCGGTCTCGCTGCGGGTGGGCTGGGCGTGGTCTTGCACCCACTTAACCTGGCCCGAGGGCGTGATAATTCGCCATTGGTAAGAAAAGGGCTTGAGGGTTTGCATGCTCTCTAGGGCGGCGGCCTCGTACCCGGCCACATCCTCCGGGTGAAACATGTCAAAAATCACGCGGCCATTTTCTAACACAGCCTGGGCCGTGACTTCGTTGATGGTCTCTACCGCCGAGCTGATGTACTCAAACCACAGATGGCCGTCGGGCTCCTGCACCAGGGTGTAGATCTTTCCCGGTGAGAGCTGGCTGTACTGCTCTAGCCATTGCTCGGTTTTGCGCAGGCTGGCCTCGGTCTGCTTGAGGGCGGTGGCCCGGTGCTGGTCTGCGGTGATATCGCGCAGCACCGCAATCACGCAGGCTTGCCCCTCTAGGGTTTGCACCTCCGCCGAGAGCAAGCCGGTTTTGATGGCCCCGGTTTTGGTGCGCAGCTGCACCTTCAGATTGCGCACCTGGCCCTGACGGTGCAGCAGCTGTAGATACGACCTGCGGGCGGTGGGGTCTTGCCACAGATTGAGGTCTAGGCTGGTGCGGCCAATGAGTTCGGCGCGGCTGTAGCCCACCAAATCTACCAGTCTGTCGTTGACCTCTAGCAGTCGACCTGCGGCCAGGGTGACGATCGCCATCGGGTCGGGGCTGGTGCGAAAGATGATGGCAAACTTGGCCTCTGCTTCTCCCAGGGCGCGCCCAAACGGCAGCCGCTGGAGGAGCAGTACCTGGGCGATCGCCCCTCCCAGCGTTAGCAGCGCCAGCCGCCGCATCGGGCGGGTACCGCTGTACCCATCTGGTGACGCCAGACCGCCCACCAAGACCACCGTGCTGGCGATCGCCAGCACCAGCGGCACCGCCAGTAGCCAGTATGCTCCACTCATCCCTGGGCGAGAGTGTTTAGGTAGGGGAGTGGGCATAGGCATCAGCCCCAGAAAATGAGGTCAAGGCAAAAGGGCGCAGTGCCATGATCGCATCTACGGCGTAGCGCTGGGTCGTCAGGGTGTCGGCCAAAACCTCACTGGTGGGCAGATCGTCCTCTAGCAAAAGTATGTTCATCGAAGCGGGGTAGCTAAAAATGTATCTAAAGGACGTGATCTTGCTCCCTAAGATACTCTGGCACCCCCCCGGCTACAATCCCTCGGCCAAATGTGGGCGGGTGCAGGTCTGGTCGCTAGGACGGCGATCGCTCTTTGATAAACGCTTCTGCCTGGTCTGGGGGCAAGGGCGGCGCGATCAAAAATCCCTGAATGGCATCACAGCCCAGCTGCTGCAAGCGGTTGAGCTGAAACTCGGTTTCTACCCCTTCGGCTGTTACCATCAGGCCCAACGACTGGGCAATCTGAATGATGGCTTTGACGATGCTGACATCGTCGTGGTCAATGTCGATATTTTCTACAAACGATTGATCAATTTTGAGGTTGTTGATCGGAAACTGCTTGAGATAGCTCAGCGAAGAATAGCCTGTGCCAAAGTCATCAATGCTGATTTCGATGCCTTGCTCCTGGAGGTTTGACAGGGTAGACAGCACCGCCTCCACATTGGTGAGCAGCAGACTCTCCGTCACTTCTAGACGCAAATGGGTGGCGGGCAGCAAGGTGCGTCTCAGCACTCTATTAATCTGCGCAAAAAACTGAGAACTCTCAAATTGAGCCGCCGCCACATTTACACTTATTTTGAGTCCGTTAGCCGACAGCAACCGCCGACCCCAGTCGGCCATCTGGCGGCAGGCTTCCTCCAAAATCCATTCGCTTAGGGGCATAATCAGCCCCGTCTCCTCCGCCAGAGAAATAAACTCGCCGGGAGACACCAGACCTCGCTGGGGGTGCACCCACCGCACCAGCGCCTCAAACCCCAGCAGCTGCCGGGTGGCTAAGCTGACAATGGGCTGATAGTAAAGCATAAATTCCTGACGCTCTAGAGCCTGGCGCAGACTGGTTTCTAGCTCAAACAGCTGAATGGCGCTCTCGTGCATGGCCGGGTTAAAAATTACGTAGCCAGACGACACCCCCTGGGCCTTGGCCCGATACATGGCGTTGTCGGCATCGCGCAGCATGTCTTCGCTGCGGGTGTAGTTGGGGCTGGCCAGGGCAATGCCCAGACTGGCGGTGGTAAACACTGTATGGCCCATCAGGGTAAACGGCGATTTGATGTCGTCCTGAATGCGATCTACCACCTGGATAGCCTCGTGCAGGCCAGCAATATGCTCTAGCAAAATCACAAACTCATCGCCCCCCAGCCGGGCGACGGTATCGCTGTCCCTGATGTGGCGTTGCAGAATGTGAGCGATCTGGATCAGCAGCTGATCGCCCACCAGGTGGCCCAGGCTGTCATTGATCACCTTGAAGCGATCTAGATCGATAAATAGAACGGCGAAGAGCTGATCGGGGTAGCGGTTGGCCCGCTGCATGGCCTGATCGAGTCGTTCGGTAAATAGGGTGCGGTTGGGCAGGCCGGTGAGAGCATCGTGGAGAGCCTGGTGGCGCAGTTCTTCTTCGGCCAGCTTGCGATCGCTGATATCGATAAACGTCACCACCACCTGGGTCAACTGCTGGGCCTCGTTAAAGGTGGGAAAGGCATTGACCAAAACCCAGCGGCAGTCTCCACTCTGGGGGTGGCGGATGCCCACCACATAGTTTTTCACCGGGTGCTGGCTGGCCAGCACCCGATTGGCTGGATAGTGTTCTGGGGGAAGGGGATTGCCGGTCTCATCTAGCAGGGTCCAGGACGGGCTGACGGCTGGCTTTCCCACAATGGCTTCGGTGGGCAGGTTCAAGAGCTGTGCTCCCATCTGGTTGCACATCAAAATGGTGCTGTCGCTGGCGTGAACGATCACCCCAGCGTGGAGGTGATCGACCAGCAGGCGATGGTTGGCTTCGCTGTACCCCAGTTTTTGCAGGGCCACCTCCAGGGAGTGGGTCTGATCTTGCAGCGTCTGATTGACGGTGGCCAGGGTCTTGGTGCGTTCGTCGACTCGCTGCTCTAGGGTATCTAGGGTGTGGCGCAGCTGGGTCATCATGTGGTTAAAGGCCTCGGCCACCGCCGCAAACTCGTTGTTGCCTGCGATCGCCAGGGGTTGGCTCAGATCTTGCCGGGCAATGCGATCGGCGGCAGCGGTCATCAGCGTCAGGGGGGTGATAATCCGCCGCCCGAGGGCAATGCTGGCCCAGCTTGCCAGCGCCAGCGCCGTTAAGGCGGTGGCCAGGAGCGCCGCGTTGCTTTGATTGGCGATTTTGGCCAAGTCGGCCCGAGCCTGGGTAGCCCGGGCCGCAGCCCGATCGCCAATGGTGACAATAATGCCGTTAATATCGCGATCGACATTGCCCGCAATGATGCGGTTTACCTGCACCTGGCGATCGAGCAGCAGTAGCGCATTGAGCGAGACTTGGTAGGTTTGCATCAACGCCCGAGCCTCGGGGCTGATCGCCCCCGCAGGCAACTGATCTAGACTCTGGCCCAACTGATCTAGGCTGGCGTTCAGATCGTCGAGATAGGCCCGATCCTGGGTATTGATATAGGCCTGCTGCTGGGCCATCAGCTGCCACACCAGCCTTTGCAGGGTGGCAAGATCTGGGCTTTGATTTGAGCTTTGATTTGGGCTTTGATCGGGGTTGGGCAGGGCCGCGAGTAAATCCTTCAGCTGCTGGTGCAGCCCATGGTTCAGGCTATCCTCTGCGATCCGGCCAGTGGTGGTTTCAAACGCCGTGTTGTAGTTGTTAAAGAGCGAGGCCAGCAGGGCAAATTCTTCAGCCAGATCAGGGTTTTGGCCTTCTAACTGCCGCAGTGCTGCCAAATTTTCACGGGCTTTGGCTAGATAGGCCCGGTTAGCCTGCACGTGAGTCTGCTTGGCGCTGCTGCCATTGCCCTCCTGCCACCGATCAAAGTAGGCCTCCTCCGCCTGGCGAGCCAGCAAAAAATTGGTTTTTAGCTTCAGGCTCAGCTCCCGCAGCTGGGCGGCGTTGTCGAGGGTGGTTTGGCTGCGGTAGCGCAGCCATTGCAAACTGCCGTAGCCAATGGCGGCGCTAAGGCCATGCAGCAGCAAAATAACTCCAAATCCCAGCATCAGCTGGGCGCGAATCGAGTTGCGCCACCGCCACGGGCCACCACTCATGGTGATTCCTCACTCTCAGCCATCAGCTTGATTACGGTATCTTGCAGCTGGTCGGCAGCCACAGCGGGGTCTGCCCCGTCATAGATTTGGTGAATGGTGGCCGCGATCGCCAGGGCGACCTGGTTCCACTGAGGGTGCAGCACGGCTGTGGGGCGAGAGGTCTGCATGGCGGTTTGCACCGTCAGGGCGTAGTCGAGGTTCATCGCCTCGGTGTAGACCGACGGCGTCAGCCAGGTCGAAAATCGGGGTGCCCCCCCAGTGGCGACGGCAATTTTGGCTTCCATCTCGGCGCGGGTAGCCCATTGCACAAACAACCAGGCGGCCTCGGGCTGGCTAGACCGCCTAGGAATGCCCAGCCCCCACAGCCAGTGGCCCGTCAGGCTTTGCTGGTGAACCTGAGGTAAAACAGTGTAGCCCACCTGACCGGCGATCGCAGAGGTGGCTGGATTTTCAAAGTCAGGCCCAAACAGGCTGGCGTCGATGTAAAACGCCGCCTGGCCGGCGGCAAACAGGGCGGTCGCCTCCGGCCAGTCCATCTGCTGGATATTGGGCGGCCCCGCCTGCATGAGCTGAGCATAGGTCGTCAACCCCGCGATCACACGGGGGTCATTGAGACGAGGGGCTTGCCAGTCGCCGTCAAACCACAGGTTAAAGGGCAAAGGCGTCGGGTCAGCCCCCCAACCGTTGAGCACAATCCCAGAGATGCCATCGATAGTGGTGTCACAGGGTATGCCTCGCATCACCATCCCGATCGCCTGCCCGCTGGCGTTAATCTGGTTAGCCGCCTGCACCAGCTCAGCCATAGTTTGCGGCACCTGGCCAGCCAAAAATTGATCGACCAAACGCTGGTTGTAGAACAGAATATAGGCCTCAAAGGTGGCGGGAATGCCAAATAGCTGTGAGCTACTCTCGTTGGGCGGGTACATGGCCGCCAGCCGAAACCCCTCAGGAAAGTCAAACAGGTTATAGTCAGCCACCGTTAACGCCGGGTCGTTGAGAAATGGCGTCAGTGGCAGCAGCAGGTCGTCGTTCCACAGGCGGTAGGCGGTGGAGTCCATCGGCAAGAAAAAAGCATCTGCCGTTACCGGGTCGGCCCGCAGGGCGGCTTCCATCGCGGTGAAGTATTCTGGCTCCGCCACGATGCGGATCTTCAAGGTGATGCCAGTTAGTGCCTCAAAGTCTGGCAGATAGGGCAGCAGCCCCGTAGTCCAGGGGTGGTCATCTAGCAACAGTGCAATTTCGGTGCCCGCAAACCTTTGCCAGTCAAAGGTTTGACCAGCGTCGGTAACAGTGCCATCGATAGGGGAACGGGCATCGGTGGGGGGACGAATTCGTGGTCGGCAGTTCGTAGTTAGGCCCGCCACCATTCCCGCTGCCGTCAGTTGCAGCAACCGGCGACGGCGGAGTGTGCCCATAGACTGAGCCAATAAATTTGGTGTCACAGTAACGATTCAACAGGAACAATCAGGGGTAGAGGCTAAGTGTATCTGCACATAGCTCTACCCCTAATATGCCCCTGGTTGTCGATCTATGGATCGATAGCCAGCTCTTCTCTAAGCGGCGGTGCTGGGGCTACCGACCCAGCACCGCAGCCCCTTCGTAGAAAAAGATACCGGCGATGCAGCCGGTCATCAGCGTCGCCAGGGTGCCAGCCCAGAGGGCCTTCCAGGCGACCTCGCTGATGTCTTTGCGGCGTGAGGGCACCAGCGTTGACAGCCCCCCGACGAAGATGCCCACCGAGGGCAGGTGGGCAAAGCCGCAGAGGGCGTAGCTGACGATCACCAGGGCGCGATCGCTCAGCGTTCCCTCGGCGGCGGCATTGGCCAGACCAATATAGGGCGGAATCGCGGTCTCTAGAAACCGCCGCCCAATCAGCTGCGACGACAGCCACAGCTCTTGCCAATCGAGCGATACCCCAGTGAGAAAGGTGAGGGGCAAAAACAGCACCCCCATGATGTTTTGTAGGGTGACAACGCTGAAGATCTGGCCGATCAGCCGCAGGGGACTGAGGCTGCTGTTGGCCAGCAGCGCCAGCTGGGCAAACAGCAGGTCGAGCAGGGCGATCAATCCCAGAATCGCGATCAGTGCTGCGACAATGCCCACCGCCATTTTGACGCCGTCGAGGGCACCTAAAATCAGACTATCCATCGGGCTCTGATGCTCTTCGTCGGCCAGCTCGATGGCGGGCACCTTGCCCAGGGTCTCGGGCACCCCGGTCTCGGGCACCAAAATTTTGGCCATTACAAAACAGGCCGGAATCGTCAGCACCGAGGCCGACATCAAATGCCCAGCAATGGAGGGAAATATGGGCCGCAGATAGCCTGCGTAGAGGCCCAGCACCGTGGAGGCGATCGAGCCAAAGCAGCCCGCCAGCACCGCGCACAGTTCGCTGCGGGTCATGCGTTCGAGAAAGGGCTTGATGGCGATCGCCGACTCAATGCCGACAAAAATATTCGCCGCCCCTGCCAGCGCCTCGGCCCCGCTGAGATTCATCGACCAGCGAAAGAAGCGGGCAAACACCCGCACAATCGGCTGTATCACCCCCAGGTTGTAGAGCAGCGCAAAGATCGAAGCAAAAAACACCACCTGGGGCAGCGAGCGAAAGGCAAAAATGTAGCCCAGGTTGAGGTTGTCGGCCCCCAGGCGATCGCCCGGCACAGCGGTAAAGGCAGGGGTCAGGGCGCGGGCAATCCAGCGACCGGCCCCGCCAGGCCCCACGGGCTGATTGAGCACCGGCACAAAAATGGGGCCAAACAAAAACCGCGCCCCCGCATCGGAGGCGTCGATCAGCGCATTGAGCAGCGAACTCAGCCACACCACAAACTCACGGGTAAAGGGCAGCAAAAACACCAGCATGCCCACCACCAGCTGAATGCCAATGCCCCACCAAATCAACCGCCAGGGCACCTGTCGCCGGTTTTCTGACCCCAGCCAGGCGATAAAACAGAGGCCAAAAAGGCCTAGCAGCGAAATTAAGCGCAGTGCCATCGTGTGCCTGGTCTCCCACTTACCCAAACGTCTCAAACCTGCCCCGATTATGCCGAAGAACGCTGCCAACGAAGCGACCTGCCCCAGAACTTAACCAATTGGGGGGTTGCAGGTTGCAGGTTAGTTGAATCTGCCCACTTTCTAACCCGCCTACACCGCTCTAACAGGCCAGATCTCCCCTGCCCGCGACGCTCTGAAAACTTCAAGACCTCTGGCTCACCTCTGGCCCATAATGGTACTGACCCACCGCCCCGCACCATGGACGCTTTTTCGCCTTTTCCGCCCGAGTGGGCCGAGTCTGCTACCCACGCCACTGAGTTTTGCTGCCCCCGCTGCGGGGCCGAAAGCCGCCAAGCCAAAGCGGTGTGGATCAATCGGCGATCGCCGGTCTACGGGGCCGATCACCGCCGCAAGTGGCAGGAGTTTTACCACTGTGGGGAATGTGCCACCCCCTGGTGGGCCTGGAGTAGCGATCGCCCCCCGTCGCCCTACGGCACTCTCGATGACGAGGAGAGCGATCTGTTCTAGGGTGATGGTCTAGCCCCCGCGATCGCCCCCCGTCCTATGCAAAAAACTATCCATGTCTTTGGCAGCCTGAATATGGATCTGGTCTGCCGCTCGCCGCGCCTGCCCCAGCCGGGAGAAACCATTTTGGGTACAGCCTTTGCTATGCTGTCCGGCGGTAAGGGGGCCAACCAGGCGGTGGCGACAGCGCGGCTGGGATCACCTACCCGCCTGGTGGGTAGAGTGGGAGACGATGCCTTTGGGGCTCAGCTGCTCCAGGGTTTGCAAGCGGCTGGGGTGAACGTTGATGGTGTGGCGGTGGATGCGATCGCGCCCACCGGGGTAGCGGCGATCGCCGTCGACGATGCCGGTCAAAACACCATTGTGGTGGTGCCGGGGGCCAACGCTCAGGTGGGCGACGAAGATGTGGATCGCCTCAGCCCCAAGCTTTCACCAGGGGATCTGCTGCTGCTGCAATTCGAGGTGCCTTTACCAGCGGTGACTGCCGCCGCCCAGGCCGCCCAGGCCCAGGGGGCTATGGTGATAGTCGATCCGGCTCCAGCCCGCACTGACCTGTCGCCAGAGTTTTTTGCTGTAGTAGATGTGCTGACCCCCAATCAGATCGAGGCCAGCCAGATCACCGGGCTACCGGTCACCGATCCTGCCACCGCTGCCGTCGCCGCCCGCCAACTCGTGCGCCAGGGCATTGGCACCGTCATTGTGAAACTGGGTGACCAGGGGGCGGTGGTGGTGACCCCAGACGTTACCTTTCACCAGCCCGCTCTGCCCGTCCGTGCTATTGATACCGTCGCGGCTGGAGACGCCTTTAACGGCGGCTTGGCGGTTGCTCTAGCTGAGGGCATGGGTCTACAGGAAGCGGCCCGGTTTGCCACCGCCGTGGCCGCCGCCGCTGTCATGGCACCGGGGGCGCAGGCCTCAATGCCAGGTCGATCGCAGGTCGATAGCCTGCTAGCGCAGCTGCCAGAGAGCGGCTGACGATTGGCTCCTGCCCTTGCTTCCCCGACTCTCTTATTGTTTCTCTACAGGCTTACCCACACAGCATGGCCCGACCTCACACCCAGGAATGGCGGACAGAACTCGACGACCTGATGCGCGGCATCGCGGGGGCATTTTTATTTGGGGCTCCGTTTCTCTACACCATGGAGGTGTGGTGGAAGGGCAATTTCACCTCGCCGCCCCGCATGATGCTGATCTTGGGCATGGCCTATCTGGCCCTGGTGCTGCTGAACTTAAACGGTGGGTTTCGCGCCCAGCAGGCCCGCACCCGAGCCCAGGTTTTGGCCGAAAGTGCCGAAGGTCTGGCGATCGCCCTGTTTACCGCCACCCTCAGCCTGATGCTGATTGGCATCCTCCGCTTTGAAACCGGCATAGACGCGGTGATGGGCAGAGTGATTACCCTGTCATTGCCCTTTGCCATTGGCGTGGGCATTGCCAACAACCTGCTGCTAAAAACCGACGACGATGACGCGGCTCCGGCCAAAAAGCCCGATCACACCTGGCGGAGTACGCTGTCGGATGCCGGGGCGGCCATGCTGGGGGCGATCGTAGTGGGCTCGTCCATTGCCCCTACCGATGAAATTCCCATGATTGCCAGCTCGCTTTCGCCCCTGCGCCTGCTGTTGATTATGGCCAGTTCGCTGCTGCTGTCATACATCATTGTGTTTCAGGCCAATTTTGGCGGGCAGCGGCAGCGGCGATCGCAGTCCGGCCTTTTTCAAAGCCCACTCAGCGAGACCGTGGCCTCATACCTGATTTCGCTAGCGATCTCCATGCTGATGCTGTGGTTGTTTCAGGTCATTCGCGTGGGCGACCCAATTAACCAATGGGTGAGCTATATCATCGTATTGAGTCTGCCCTGCACGATTGGCGGTGCGGCAGGTCGCCTGGCTGTATAACCCCCCAACTCCCCCCAAACTTCCCCCAAACTTCACCATGTCTGAAAAGCCTATCCGCAATCGAGCTGAATGGTTTTCCCTCGGCATTTCCCTCACGCTGCTGTCGGCGGTGGTGGCTACGGTAGCGTCTCTGTGGCTTAACCCATCGCTCAAACCCGCCGAGTTTGCCGTAGAACCGGGTAAAGTACGGTCGGCTAACAATCACTACTACCTGCCCATCACCATCAAAAACGAAGGCGATGCCACCGCCGCCCAGGTCACCGTAGAAGGCACCTTAGCCACCGCCAGCGACGCCGAAATGGCGACCACCACCTTTGATTTTGTCCCCGCCCGTTCTGACGTCGAAGGTGTACTGATCTTTAGCCAAGAGCCCACCTCGGCAACGGTGCGCGTCGTCAGCTATCAGCAACCTTAGAACTATTCTGGCAGCGAAAATATTCAAGAATTTTGCTCTATCTAAGGGCGCAGGCCCTGCTACCTGAGGGCAGTTTCTTTCCCAAACATCTCTCTAAGGTTATTCCAACTCACCAACATCGATCGTGGAGAATGTGGAGAATATTGTCGCCTGGCCAACAGCCTAATTTTCGGAATAGGATGCTGGCAGGATGTAGGCAACGGTGGATTTTGCAGACTGCCCCCAGTCTGGCAATTCGTTTACCGTTGCTTACAACCAACCGGAACCATGTCGATTCGTCCTCTTACCATGCCCCCCCAACCTTTCCTCCAGGGCGACCCGGCTGACGATTCCTCTGCCTTTGAACTGGTGGATATGGCCACTGCCCTGGGCCGCACCGTCAGCGATCGCAGCCCTGCCCCCCGCCCCCGCTGGGAATGCACCCGCGTGCTCACTGGCCACAGTAGCTGGGTGCGATCGGTGGCGGTCAGCGCCGACGGCAATTTTATCGTCAGCGGCAGCGGCGACAAAACCGTGCGCGTTTGGAACCTGGCCACCGGCCACACCATGCAGACCATCGACAGCCACCACGCCTGGGTGCGGGCGGTGGCCGTCAGCCCCGATCGCACCTGCTTTGCTAGCGTCAGCAACGATAACGCCATACAACTGTGGGATTTGGCCACCGGTCAATCTCTCGGCCAGCTAGAGGGCCATAGCAGCTGGGTGCGGGCCGTAGCCTTTAGCCCCAGCGGCCAATACCTGTTTAGCGGCGGCCAAGACAACAAAATCTGCGTCTGGCGGCTGAGCGATTCTGGAGCAGATCGCTGCGCGAAGCGCGCTCTGGTGCACCGCTTCAACGGCCATAGCCACTGGGTGCGGGCGATCGCCGTCAGCCCCGACGGCACCACCCTGATCAGCGGCAGCCAAGACCAGACCATTCGCCTGTATCGGCTCAAGGGCAAGGGCACCAACCGCATTCTCAGCGGCCACACTGGCGAGGTGCTCAGCGTCGCCGCCAGCCCCAACAACTGGCTCCTGGCCAGCGCCAGCGCCGACTGCACCGTCCGCTTTTGGAAACTCAACAGCGGGCGCGAAACCACCTGCTTTAAGGCCCACCCGGCCCCGGTCAACGGCCTCGCCTTTAGCCCCGACGGCAAGCTGTTGGCCACCGCCAGCAACGACAGCACCATTCGCCTGTGGAATATGGAACAGGGCCGCCTGATAAGCATTCTCACGGGTCATGAGGGCTGGGTTTGGGGGGTCGATTTTGCCCCCGATGGCAAAACCCTGGTCAGCGCTGGCTGGGACGGCACCGTGCGAATTTGGCGGGAGACGTGACGGGTGGAGAGGGAGCGTTTTGAGTTCTTAGTTTTGAGCTGACTGCCCAGTTCAAAATTCAAAGCTCACGCAGTCCTTCGGCGCTAAAGGCCAACGATGGCTCGCGTGTACTCGCGGCGCATAGCGGCGATCGCATCAATAGATATCCCCTTGGGGCACACCGCCTGACACTCGCCGTGGTTTGAGCAGTCGCCAAAGCCCTCAGCCGCCATTTGGTCGCCCATGGCCAGCACCCGCTGGTGCCGCTCGGGGTGGCCCTGGGGCAGCAGCGCCAGGTGGGCCACTTTGGCGGCGGTGAAGAGACTGGCCGAGGCGTTGGGGCAGGCGGCGATGCAGGCTCCGCAGCCGATGCAGGCGGCGTAGTCAAAGGCGGTATCGGCGTTGGCCTTGGGGACAGGGATGGCGTTGGCCTCTGGAGCCGACCCGGTTTTAACCGAAATATAGCCTCCGGCCATGATGATGCGGTCTAGGGCGCTGCGATCGACCACCAGGTCTTTAATCACAGGCAAGCCCTTTGCCCGCCAGGGTTCAACAATAATCTCATCGCCGTCGCTGAAGTGGCGCAGATATAACTGGCACGTCGCCGTTTGGGCACGGCCACCATGGGCTTTACCGTTGATCATGACCCCGCAGGAGCCGCAGATGCCCTCGCGGCAGTCGTGGTCAAACTCGACTGGGTCACCGCCTGCGTGAATGATCTGCTCGTTGAGCACATCCAACAGTTCGAGAAACGACATGTCGGGGTGAGCACTGGCCACGGTGTAGGTCTGGAACTGGCCGGGAGCAGAGTCACTGGGCTGCCGCCAGACCTTAAGGTGAAGTTGCATGGGATGGGGTAAACGGGTGTGTCTGTAGTGTAGCGAGTGGGGGAGTGGAGGAGGTGGCTAATTTTGGCCTCGGATTGGTTGGTCTAACGTCTTAGTCTCTCCTCAAATGGTATAAATCAGGCAGTCTTGTTGAACGGTTATGGCCAAAGGTAAATCTAAAACTGGGGCTGGTTCGGGGGCGGGCGACAACTACGCCTACCGCGAGTTTGGCCCCGCCGACCCGATGGCGCGGGGGGTGCCCGATCGCCCCCCCAACCAGCAGACGGTGCGGGTACAGGTCAGCCGCAAGGGGCGCGGCGGTAAAACCGTCACTATTATCAACGGCTTTCAGCACAGCCCCGACCAGCTCACCGCCCTGGCCAAGCAGCTCAAAGCTCAGTGCGGCACCGGCGGCACCGCCAAAGACGACACTATCGAAATTCAGGGTGACCACGCGCAGAAGCTGGTGGAACTTTTGGTCGCCAAGGGCTATCAGGCAAAACGGAGTGGAGGTTGAAGAGTATGGGCTGGATGGGGAGAGGATGGCTGGGTCGGGGATGGCGGCGATCGCTGCTTGTTTTTGGAGCAACGCTGTTTCTGATCCTGGGTGGCTCAGGGCTACTGTCCCTGCTGCCTGGGGCCGCAATGGTTCCGGCCGAGGTGGCCCAGGCCACTGGCCCCAATCAGGGCGCGGATGACCCGACGGAACCTCGGCCCAACCTGCTACGGCCCTCTGTTCCTGTCGTTATCCCCACTGACATTCAAAGCCACTGGGCGAAAGACTGCATCACAGAACTGACTGAACAGCGCCTGATCGCCCCCGATGCCAGAGGGTTGTTTTACCCCGATGAGCCCATTCTCTGGGATGACTACATCACCCTGTTGAACCTGCTCTCGCCCGTGGGGCCAGCCCAGGGGTGGATGAATCCTCTAGAGCGGGCGCTGGGGGTTCAGACTGCGCCCACGGTGGCGGCCCACTATCCTGACGCTTACTTTCAGCGCGATCGCCCCCTGGTGCGAGCCGAGGGCATTATGGCCCTGGCCACCAAACTGGGCGGCAGCTACCAAATTGCTGCCAACACCATCATCAACGCCAGTCTAGAGGATGGCCGCCAGGTGCCCATCTACGCCCGCGAAGGGGTAGCCGCCGCCCTCACCCAGGGCGTAGTGGTGAACTATCCCCAGGGCAACCGCCTCAACCCCACCCAGCGGCTGACTCGCGGCGAAGCGGTAGCGCTGCTGTGCCGCGCCGCCCCCAACAACCCTGCCCTAAGCCAGACCATTGACCCCGCCTGGGTCGCCCAGGCTCAGACCCCCGCCGTGGCCTCCCCCGCCCGCGAAACGCGCGGCGTGTGGCTGACCAATGTGGATAGCCAGGTGCTGTTTTCTACCGAGGCGCTGCAAGGGGCGGTGACCCGTCTGGCCGACCTCAACTTCAACACGCTGTACCCCGTGGTGTGGAACTATGGCCACACCCTCTACCCCAGCGCCACCGCCCGGCGTGAGCTGGGGGTGAGCCAGCACCTCTACGGCGACCTGCGCGCCCCCGGCCCCGCCAGCGAAAGTGAACGGGATATGATGCGCGAGGCGATTGAGTTTGGCCACGCCCGAGGCATGGCCGTAGTGCCCTGGTTTGAGTTTGGCTTTATGGCCCCTGCCAACTATGAGCTTTACCGCCGTCACCCCGACTGGTTTACCCAAAAGCGCGTCGAACCTGCTGCCCCCAGCCTTCGCAAATCAAAAGAGCAGGGCAACCCTACACCAGAGCCAACCGTAGGGTGGGCACCAACGCCCACCGACGCCCTCAACGACCCCCAGGCCAATGCCCGCGAAAAGCACCGCGTCAAGGAGTATCTCGCTCAGGTGGATGAATTTCTGCCCGACGATGCTCCGGTGGCAGACCCCGGTATTTGGATGGAGGGCAACGTCATCCCCCGCCGCTGGATGAACCCCTTTCACCCCCAGGTGCAGCGGTTTCAGCTCCAGCTGATCGACGAGCTAGTCTCCAACTACGAGGTCGATGGCTTTCAGTTCGACGATCACCTGGGGCTGCCGGTAGATTTTGGCTACGACCCCTTCACCATCAACCTCTACCGGGCCGAGCACAATGGCCAGGCCCCGCCCAATGACCCCCAAGATCCTCAATGGGTGGCCTGGCGGGCGAACAAAATCTCTGATTTCTTAGCGGAGGTTTACAAGCTGGTCAAGACGCGGCGGCCCAATGCCGTGGTGTCGATTTCGCCGAACCCTTATCCCTTTGCCTACGTCAACTACCTGCAAGACTGGCCAGAGTGGGTCAACCGGGGCATTGTCGATGAGCTGGTGATTCAGGTCTACCGCAGCGACCAAAACCGCTTCATGTGGGAAATGAACAAGCCCTCAATTCAGGCGGCGCGGCGCAAAATTCCGGTGAATATCGGCATTCTCAGCGGTTTACGGGCCGCTCCAGTAAAGATGGACTTTATTACCGATCAGATGGCGGCGGTACGCGATCGCGCCCTGGCCGGCATGTCCTTCTTCTTCTACGAATCGCTGTGGATCGCGCCCCCGCCCGAGACCGCTACCCAACGGGTCGATAAACTTCAGCAGGCGTTTGCTATCCCTGCTACCCGCCCTATTCAAGGGGGATAGTCGGTTTGCAGGCTAACCGTTTAACCTGCAAACTTGTTCTCCTTCAAACCCCGTACAGCACGACATTCTCCTGCTCACTGGGGTCATTCCGCGCCACGATCGCCTGGGCCGGTTCGGTATCGCTCAAATTTGTCGGCTGGTGCGGCACCCCCGGCGGAATAAAGAGAAAATCCCCCGCCTCGTTGACGATGGTTTTGGTCAATCCCTCGCCGTAGGCCGTCCTCACCCGCCCTTTGAGAATGTAAATTGCCGTCTCATAGTCTCTGTGAAAATGTGGCTCCGCTGAAGCCCCCGGCGGGATCACCACCAGATTCATGGAAATTCCGTGGCTACCTGTTGTCGCTCCTGAGATACCCACAAAGTAGGGCAGCTTTTGCAGCGTTGCGGTGTCGTGCTCAGGCCGCACAGTGACAATTTCACTGTCACTATCAATGGCAGCGGGTAAATCGGCCATAGGTCGCTCCTGAAATTCTCGGGTTAGGGCTGCTTCATCGCTAGGGTGAGGCCATCGGCAATGGGCACCAGGCTGGCGACCACGCGATCGTCATTATAAATTGCTTCATTGAGGGTACGCAGGACATTGGTGCGTCTGTCTTGCACTGTTGGGTCGGCCACCTGGCCCGACCACAGCACGTTGTCGATCGCAATCAGCCCGCCTGGCCTCACCAATTGCAGTGCCTGCTCATAGTAGAGGGGGTAGTTGCTTTTGTCGGCATCGATAAAGGCAAAGTCAAAGCTGTTAGTTTCCCCCGCCTGAATGAGCTGATCTAGGGTTTCGGCGGCAGGGGCGATGCGCAAATCAATTTTGTGGGCAACTCCGGCTTTGGCCCAGTAGCGGCGGGCGATCGCCGTATATTCTTCACTCACATCGCAGGCCACCAACCGCCCGTCGGGGGGCAGCGCCAGGGCCATCCGCAGGGCGCTGTAGCCTGTGAATACCCCCACCTCCAGCGCCTTTTTAACCCCCAGCAACTGCACCAGCAGCGCCATAAACTGCCCTTGTTCCGGAGCGATCTGCATTTGCGCCATCGGGTGCTGGGCGGTCTCGTGGCGTAGGGCGGTCAGCACCGCAGGCTCATGCACCGAGTGATTGACTAGGTAGCGATAGAGGCGATCGTCGAGGTTGAGGGTTTGGTTGCTCATGGGCCAGGGCTACAACAGCAGGCGAAAAAATCAAAAGAAATTCAGAAGAAAGTTGGGGAGTTTTCCCTTACCCCAGAGGATGTGACTTACCATAGCATCGCAGCTCTAGAATCCCCCGTGGATCGCACCAGGGGACAAAAAGGGGCAAGACTGGGCCTTAAACCCGTGGGGAAGGCGGTCATGGACACAGATTCAGTGGTGCAGGTTTCAGCCATGACCGGCTGGATTATTGGCGTCAGCCACAACAAAGAGCGGGGCTATCAGTGCTGGATCGTCAACCCTGACCTAGACGTGCTCAGTGACGGCACTTTTTACACCACCAGCAGTGCCGCTATGTCGGCGGGGCGATCGTTTGTCGAGCGCTACCGGTAAGCTGGTTCGCCGATCTCTAAAATGGCACGGCAGACTCTAGGGCGATCGCCCTACCGCTGTGGGGATGGGTGAACTGCAGCCTCTGGGCGTGAAGGTAGAGTCGCTGAGTTGGTAAGTTAGAATCCACCGGGCTGGAGCCATAGAGGCGATCGCCCACGATCGGTGCATTTAAACCCTGAGGGTGGGCCGCATGGACGCGCAATTGATGGGTGCGTCCCGTGATCGGATAAAAAGCCACTCGGGTAGTCTCCTCCTCCTGACCTAACACCTCATAGCGGGTTTGGCTAGGTTTACCCT
Source organism: Pseudanabaena sp. PCC 9330 (assembly GCF_055795045.1). Lineage (NCBI taxonomy): Bacteria > Bacillati > Cyanobacteriota > Cyanophyceae > Pseudanabaenales > Pseudanabaenaceae > Pseudanabaena > Pseudanabaena sp. PCC 9330. The sequence goes on from NZ_JAYFES010000117.1 coordinate 436,245, forward strand.
GTGCCCAGTTCACCGACTGCCGGGGCCGCTGGGCCGGGTCACCCCACAGCGGCAAGTCGATCAGCCCTGCCTTCGGAATTTCTATCCCCGTGACGATCGCCTGATAGGTTTTCTGCACCTCACGCCGCTGAAACTGCTGACTCAAACTGCGATGGGTGGCTGCATCCAGCGCTAACAGCAGCACTCCAGAGGTATCTTGATCAAGCCGATGCACCGGCTGCAGAAAGCTGGCCTCAGGTCGCGCCCACTGCAGTCGGGTGAGCAGGCTATCTTGGCGATCGCCGTAGCGCCCCGGCACTGACAATAGACCCGCAGGCTTATTCACCGCAACAATCCAGTCGTCCTGGTACAGAATGGTGATCTCTAACTCTGACTGAGCAAGTCCGCCTTGGAGAGCGCCAGGTGGTAGTGAAGCCGACGGCGTCACAGCTGTATCCGCTTGTAATACTCGATTCGACAGCCCTCCCAGCAAAAAGCCCATAATGGGCTGACAGCGCTCGGCGCAGGTCTCATAAAATACCCCCGGCTTCCGATCGCCCTGGGGTGGCCCCCACCAAAACTCAGCCATCGCCAGCGGCGTCAGACCCTGCTGCGCTGCCGCCATCAGCAGTTTGGGAGCGCAGCAGGTGCCCGTGCCCGTAGGCAGATCGCCCAGGGCGGCGATCGCCACCGATTCGCCCGCAAAGTTAAACAGTCGGTAGGCGGTGTGCATAGCAGTCTGGAGCTGGCGAGAGAGATCGCGCCGCTGCTGTTTAAGAGTGGCAATCTCAGCATCGGCAGCTTGGATCGCGGTTTCTAGGGGGGCACAGCGATCGCACCACTGCTGCTTAAAGCGCTGCTTTTCAGCTTTGTCAGCCCGGCTCTGCTGGTCCAGGGCATAAAGCGAATGAATTAGGGCTTCCCCTGCCAGGGTGTCAGCCAGGGTCTGGCGCTTGCGATCGCGGGTCTGCTTGCGATCGCGGTGGCGCTGGTTCAAACGCTCACGTTCTACCGCCATTGCTGCCTGCAATTGAGCATAAGTAGCGCGTTCGGGCAGCTGCTGTAGTGCGATTAAGCGATTTTTGATGGCGCTGAGGCGATCGAGGGTGTGGGCTTCCTGCAGAGCCACCTGCCCTCGCCCCGGCACTGGCGGCACCCAGCCCGGCCACTGGTCTTGCCCTCGCCACAGCCCCGAAAACGCCTTCAGTACGCCAATATCGCCAGCGACAGTTCGCACCAGCAACACCCCATACATCTTGCCCTCAGCCAAGTCTGTCTGCCTTAGCCGAGCCATTAGCCCCTGGGCAACGGCCTTTGCCAGCGCAGTCCGTGGCAGCCGATAGAGTTGCCCCGTGCGAGGGCAGATGCCCTGATAGTAATAGTCAACGCCCTCGCCGAGGGCAGGCCCATCTCCCGACAAAAAGGCCTCAAGCGGGTGCAGTTCTAGCACAGCAGTCAAATGGTTACAGGTGCCCGTCGTTGGAACTATAAATCTCATCAAGCGGCTAAGCCGTTTTCGCCATCCCCAGTCAGATAACAGGCCTACCCGACAAAACTCGAACCGATACAACTCCACTTCAATCCTGAATTCGAGCTCTTGCCTACCGAGTGCAGCGTCAAGTGTAATTGTAGGGTGCATTCGCGAAGCAATGCACCGCAAGGAATCTGCCATCCCGGGGGCCTAAACCGTCTCTTGAAACTATGAGTTCGCAGCTCAGCCCGCCCGATGACACCTCCCTGCAATTGTGATCCAGATCACAATTGCTGTCCTAATCTAGCTAAAACGCACTAGAAGACGACCCCTGGGAAATAGAATCGAAAGCGGTTATACAGTAACCAGACTTTAACTTGGGCCAACTCTAAGGGGGAAATGGGCGCATGAATTCGCTTGGAAGACATATTTTGGTGGAGTTCTTTGGCTGTTCAGCGGAGATCCTCAACGATGTACCGCTGATTGAGAGCAGCATGGTAGGGGCCGCTGCCGACGCCGGGGCAACGGTGATTAGCTCGGTGTTTCACCACTTTTCACCCTTTGGGGTGTCAGGGGTAGTGGTGATTCAAGAGAGTCACCTGGCCATTCACACCTGGCCCGAGTACCGCTACGCGGCAGTCGACCTATTTACCTGCGGCGATACCGTCAATCCCTGGATTTCCTTCGACAAGCTCAAAGCCGCTTTTCAAGCCGACTACGGCTCGGCCCTAGAGCTCAATCGGGGGCAGTTAGAACTCTTTGAGCGCATTGATATTGACCTAGGCGAACTGCGCGACGAGGCCACCAACAAGCTGGTGACGCCCAAACAGAGCCGCAGCGTCTGGTTCACCGATAAGAACGACGATATCGCCCTGTCCATCCGCCACAAGGGAGAGCGACTTTTCCGCGAGAAGTCGCCCTACCAAACCGTCGAAATCTTCGACACCTTTGCCTACGGTAAGATGCTCACCATCGACAGCATGGTGATGTGCAGCGAAAAGGATGAAAACGCTTACCACGAGATGATCATCCATGTGCCCATGCTGCTCAACCCCAGCTTTAAAGACGTGCTGGTGATCGGCGGTGGCGACGGCGGCAGCGTGCGCGAGATTCTCCGCCACCCCCAGGTAGAAAAGGTCACCATGGTCGAAATCGACGAAGCCGTAGTGCGAGCCTCAAAAGAATACCTGCCCTCCCTCTCCGGAGCGCTCAACGACCCCAAGCTTGACCTCCGTATCGAAGACGGTATCGCTTTTGTCGCTAATGCTCCCGACGCCACCTACGACCTGATTGTGATCGACTCCTCCGACCCGGTAGGGCCTTCGGAGGGGCTGTTTAGCACCGCTTTCTACGAGCAGGTCTATCGATGCCTGAGGCCGGGCGGTGCGATCGCCGCCCAGAGTGAATCGCCCCGCTTTAACCAGCGAGCCTTTGTGGATATTCACCACTGTTTGCAGGGCATCTTTGGTGCTGACAACGTCTACTGTTACCTAGCGTTCATCCCCACCTACCCAACAGGTATGTGGAGCTTTAACTACGCCACCAAAGGCGCAGCCCACCCGCTCCAGCACATGGATGTCGCAAAATCTGAGCTATTTGCCTCAGAACACAGCCTGCAATACTACAACGCAGCCATACATCAGGCTGCCTTTGCTCTGCCCACCTTTGTACAAACCATGTTGAAGGCCTAACCGACCTCCCTGCCAACACGGATCGCATTGGGCCTCAGGCTTTCAGTCCTAGGCCCAATGCAAAACTCTTTTAGCAGTCTTTGAAGACTGGCTACCCCAGTCCGCCAAAACTCTGGGCATTTTCAGAACAGAATGACCTCCGACAGCGCTAGCCACCCCCACCCCACAGCTTAACTGGGCCGCGCGCTCTCGTTGAGACACCGACACTCGGTTTGGAACCGGGGGTTTGTGAGTCGGATTTGGAATTAAATCTTCCCCTATTGCCTTCTGTATTTTCATCTACAGAGCCACGCTGGCATCACCTCAATCCATATACCCCTTGTGCAGAGGGAATTCCGGCCACTACCCGTGCTGTTCTTTTCCATGCTCTGACCGCCATATACGGTGTTGGCTGAGAGAT